>VBCG01000151.1:0-48984 GCA_005881895.1 Betaproteobacteria bacterium | reverse complement strand
ACGGGTATCACCTGCTCGAGTCGCTGTTCGTGCTGATCGATTGGTGCGACACGATCACGCTCAGGCGACGCGCCGACGCCGAGATCGTCCGCGTCGGCGATGTCGCCGATGTTTCCGAAGCCGATGACCTTGCAGTGCGCGCCGCGTGTGCGT
The DNA here is from genome assembly GCA_005881895.1 of Betaproteobacteria bacterium. Taxonomy (GTDB): domain Bacteria; phylum Pseudomonadota; class Gammaproteobacteria; order Burkholderiales; family Casimicrobiaceae; genus VBCG01. Next base: position 48,831 of record VBCG01000151.1, on the reverse strand, counting down.
TGCGCGAGGCGACCGGGTTTGGCGATGGCGTGACGATCGAAATGTGCAAGCGCATTCCGCAAGGCGCCGGCCTTGGCGGCGGGAGCTCGGACGCGGCGAGCGTCCTGCTCGCGCTCAATCGGCTGTGGTCGTTGCGATTGCCACGAAGCGAGCTAGCGGCAATCGGCGCACAGCTGGGCGCCGATGTTCCGTTTTTTGTCGGCGGGGAATCAGCACTCGCGCGCGGCATCGGTGACGTCCTGACGCCGGTGTCGATTCCCGTGTATTGGCTTGCGCTCGCGCTTCCGTCGATTCGCGTTTCGACCCGCAGCATTTTCGCCGAACTGCAATTGACACCCATGTCATCGCTTTCATTGACACCCATGCCGCCGTCGGCGAAAATGAATGTCTTTTCCGAGGGTTACGGACGCAACGACCTCGAGGCCATCGCGATGGCGCGTTTTCCCGCGATTGGCCAAGCACGAACGGCGCTGTTGCAAGCTTCGCCTCATGCGCGAATGACCGGATCGGGCGGATGCGTGTTTGCGGCGTTCTCGAGTGCACGTGAGGCACGGCAGGCGTTACGGCATGTGCCGCAAGAGATCGAAGGACGCGTCGTTCGCACGCTCGCGCGCCATCCGTTGAGCGCGTTCGTGTAGCCGTCGGAGAAGCCAAGTCGAACGTTGGCACGCGGTGGATTAGGTCATCGGCGCTAAAGCTCCACTGGGGAGTCGCCAAGTGGTAAGGCACCGGATTTTGATTCCGGCATTCGTAGGTTCGATCCCTACCTCCCCAGCCATTCTTCCATCCGGGTTATCGGCGTTTTTCGATTAAACTCGGCGTGGTTTTTTCGGCGCATTAAACCGACGTAAAGCGCGATCGGCGCACATGGCCCATGGCATTCGAGCGGATGCGTATCTTCACCGGCAACGCGAATCCGAAGCTCGCGGAGGCTGTTTGCCGGCATCTCAACATCAGCTTGGGCCGTTGCGTCGTCGGCCGATTTTCCGACGGCGAAGTGATGGTCGAGCTGCTCGAGAACGTTCGCGGCCGCGACGTTTTCATTCTGCAATCGACGTGCGCGCCGACGAACGACAATCTGATGGAAGTGCTCGTGATGATCGATGCGCTGAAACGTGCGTCGGCAGCGCGTATCACGGCCGCGATTCCCTACTTCGGCTACGCGCGCCAGGATCGCCGGCCGCGTTCCGCCCGTGTTCCGATTTCAGCGAAAGTCGTCGCCGATATGCTGATGACGGTCGGCCTCCACCGCGTGATGGTGATGGATCTGCACGCGGATCAGATACAGGGATTCTTCAACATCCCGGTCGACAACATCTACGCCACGCCAATTCTGCTCGGCGACTTATGGAAGCAGAACTACGACGATTTGCTCGTCGTATCGCCGGACGTCGGCGGCGTCGTGCGCGCCCGCGCGATCGCCAAACGATTGGACTCCGATCTCGCGATCATCGACAAGCGGCGTCCGAAAGCGAACGTCGCCGAGGTGATGAACATCATCGGCGACGTCGAGGGCCGAACCTGCGTGATCATGGACGATATCGTCGATACCGCGAATACGCTGTGCAAAGCGGCGACGGCGTTGAAGGAGCACGGCGCGAAAAAGGTCGTCGCTTATTGCACGCATCCGGTGCTGTCCGGCGGCGCCGTTGCGCGAATCACCGCGTCTGACATGGACGAGATTGTCGTCACCGACACGATTCCGCTTTCACCGGAGGCGCAGGCGTGCCCGCGTATCCGTCCGCTCTCGTGCGCGCAACTGCTCGCCGAGACGATGACAAGAATCTCGAACGAAGAATCCGTGAGCTCTCTCTTCATCGATTAGGAACCTACCCGCATGGACGCCATGAATTCCGATCTCAAAGGCAAGTCGATTTTGATCACCGGCGCCTCGACGGGCATCGGCGCTGCCGCGGCCCGCGCGTTCGCGGAGGCCGGATGCCGCGTCGCGATCCACTACAACGCAAGCGTGAACCGCGCCGAGGAGGTCGCGGCCGACGTCCGCTTCGCGGGCGGCGAAGCGTTTTTGGTGGGCGGCGATTTCACGTCGTCGGCGAAAGCGCGCGAGGTCGTCAAAGGGGCAGCCGAACACCTCGGCGGTCTGGATATCCTGATCAACAACGCGGGCGGCGTGCAAGTGGCCGACGTCGACGATGCATTCTTCGATTCGGTGATGGATTTGAACGTCCGCTCACTGGTCGCGGCGTCTTCGGCCGCCGTGCCGTACATGCGACGCGCGGGGCACGGCAATATCATCAACGTGACGTCGATCGCCGCACGGCACGGTGGCGGCAACGGCGCGGTGCTCTATGCGTCGGCGAAGGGATTCGTGTCGACGTTCACCCGCGGCCTCGCAAAGGAAGTCGTCAAGGACGGGATTCGCGTCAATGCCGTTTCTCCGGGCGTCATCACGACGCCGTTCCATGAGCGCTATTCGACGCCCGCGATGCTTGAGTCATTCAAGGCGACGATTCCGATGGGGCGCCTCGGCACCGCCGAGGAATGCGTCGGTGCATTCTTGTTTCTTGCTTCCGACTCGTTATCGGGATACGTCACTGGCCAGATCATCGAGGTCAACGGCGGCCAGTACATGCCGTGACGTCGGTAATGGTCTAACCACTACCGTGACGTCCGCCTTGATTGCGGCCCATCGGCAGTTACGGTTATAATTCAACGCTTTCCGCCGGCTTCCGCGCCGCCGGGCCGAGCAAAGACTGAGTGGAGCATTAGCAATGGCATCGATCGAATTCACCGCGTTCGCGCGCAATACCGAAGGGCGCGCCGCGAGCCGACGCATGCGGCGTCAGGGCAAGACACCGGGCATCGTTTATGGCGGCGCCGCGGCGCCAGCGCCGATCGAGCTCGACCACAACGCGCTCATCCACGCGCTCCGCAACGAAGCGTTCCATGCGTCGATCCTGACGATGAAGCTCGATGGCGGCACGACGAAGGTGCTGTTGCGCGACCTGCAAATGCACCCGTTTCGTCACGAGGTGCTGCACATCGACTTTCAGCGTGTCGATGAGACGCGCAAGATCAACATGAAAGTGCCGCTGCACTTCGTGAACGCGGACGTGTCGCCGGCAGTGAAGGTTTCGGGCGCGATTGTGAGTCACGTGATTACCGAGCTCGCGATCGTCTGTCTGCCGAAAGATCTGCCGGAATTCATCGAAGTCGATCTGTCGGAGCTCGACACCGGGCATTCGTTGCACGTCTCCGGTGTCAAGCTGCCGCCGGGCGTGACGGCGGTTTCGCACGGTACGCTCGATCCGGTGGTCGCGACGGCAGTCGTGCCGAAGGCGATCGTCGAGACCGAAGAGGAACTTGCCGCGGCGGCCGAGGGTGTTGAGGCCGCGGCAGTGGAAGCCGCGGCTGCGGCGCCTGGGGCGGAAGCCAAGCCCGGGGAAACGAAGGCAGCCGAAAAAGGCGGCGAAAAGAAGGAAGCCGCCAAGGAAGACAAGAAAAAGTAACGGCCGATTGCCGGCGTTACAAGCCCGCCCAAGCCGACGGCGGGCTTTTTCACGCCAACTTGCCATGCTGCCGATCCGTCTCGTCGCGGGACTGGGAAATCCGGGCCGTCGATACGCCGCCACGCGCCACAACGCGGGGTTCTGGTTCGCCGATGCGCTCGCCGCGAAGCTGGGTGTCTCGATGGCGCATGAATCGCGCTTCGGGAGCGAGGTTGGCAAAAAGGGCGATCTGCGTCTCGCCAAGCCTTCGACGTATATGAACGATTCGGGCCGCGCGGTCGCTGCGCTCGCGCGTTTTTTCGCCGTGTCGCCGGACGAGTTGCTGATCGTTCACGATGAGCTCGATCTTCGGCCGGGCGACGCCAAGCTGAAACTGGGCGGCGGCGTGGCGGGCCATAACGGCCTTCGCGATATCCAGATGCAGCTCGGGTCGGCCGACTTCTGGCGCCTGCGTGTCGGGATCGGTCATCCCCGCGATTCGGCGCTGCCTGAGCAAGACGTCGTCGATTACGTGCTGAAACCGCCGTTGCCAGAAGAACGTGAGTCGATTGTGAATGCGCTCGAGCGCGCGCTCGCCGTGTGGCCCGACATCGCGCGCGGTGATATGGAAAAGGCGATGATGTCGTTGCATACCAAGCCGACCTCGGCCGGGCCATGACCGTTCGATGTGGAATCGTTGGTCTGCCGAACGTCGGCAAGTCGACGCTGTTCAACGCGCTCACCAAGGCGGGCATCGCGGCGGAGAACTATCCGTTCTGCACGATCGAGCCGAATATCGGCATTGTCGAGGTGCCGGATCCGCGGCTTGCGGCGCTGGCCGCGATCGCGAAACCGCAAAAAATGATTCCAGCGACCGTCGAGTTCGTCGACATCGCGGGGCTCGTCGCCGGTGCGTCCAAGGGCGAAGGGCTCGGCAATCAATTCCTGGCCAATATTCGCGAAACCGACGCGATCGCGCACGTCGTGCGCTGTTTCGACGACAGCAACGTTGTGCACGTCACGGGCAAGATCAATCCCGTCTCCGACATCGAAACGATCAACACGGAATTGGCACTCGCCGATCTCACTTCTGTTGACAAGCAACTCGCAAAGTACACGAAGGCGGCGCGCGCAGGCGGCGACAAGGAAGCGCAGCGAATCGTCGCGGCGCTCCAAAAGGTCGATGCAGTGCTAAACGAGGGCCGTCCCGCCCGCAGCGCGGATCTCTATCCGGAAGAGAAAGACGTTCTGCGACCGTTCTTTCTGTTGACGATGAAGCCGACGATGTACGTGGCCAACGTCTCCGAACGTGGCTTCAAGGACAATCCGTATCTTGCGCAGGTCGAAGGTCACGCGAAAGGCGAGAACGCGCCGGTCGTCGCAATCAGCGCCGCGCTCGAGGCGGAAATCGCCGATCTCGACGAGGCCGACAAAGCCGCATTTCTCGCCGACCTCGGCCAAACCGAGCCGGGTCTCGATCGCGTCATTCACGCAGGCTATCGATTGCTGGGCCTGCAGACGTTCTTCACCGCGGGCGACAAGGAAGTGCGTGCGTGGACCGTGCGCGCCGGCGCAACTGCGCCGCAAGCGGCGGGCGTCATCCACACTGATTTCGAGAAGGGTTTCATTCGCGCGGAAACGATCGCGTACGCCGATTACGTCGCGTGCAACGGTGAGCAGGGCGCGAAAGAAGCGGGGAAGATGCGACTCGAAAATAATAGCGCGGCTTTCCGTCCGCAATCACGGTTTAACGTCTAGCGTGATCGGATTTGATTCGTGCCGATGCTTCGCTTCACGAAAATGCAGGGTCTCGGCAACGACTTCGTCGTCGTCGACGCAACGCGCGAGCCATTCACCCTGACGCCGTCGCAGGTGCGCGTGGTTGCCGATCGGCGCTTTGGCGTGGGCTGCGATCAGGTGCTCGTCGTCGAGCCGCCAACGTCAGCGGACGCCGACTTTCGCTATCGGATCTTCAACGCGGACGGCGGTGAAGTCGAGCAATGCGGTAACGGCGCGCGTTGCTTCGTTATCTTTGTCCGCGACCGCGGTCTCACGACGAAGCGGGAAATTCGCGTCGAGACTGCGTCCGGGATCATCGTTCCCAGGCTCGCATCCGATGGCGAGGTCGTCGTCGACATGGGGGCGCCGAGATTTCCTCCGCAACAGATTCCGTTCATCGGCGGCCAAGGCGCGATTAGCGAGCCTCTCGACGTCGACGGTAAGGTCGTCGAGATTTCCGCATTGTCGATGGGCAATCCGCACGCCGTGCAGGTCGTCGATGATCTCGATGCGGCGCCGGTGACGACGCAGGGCCCGTTGATCGAGCGACACCCGCGCTTTCCACGGCGCGTGAACGCGGGATACATGCAGGTCGTCGATCGCGCTAACATTCGGTTGCGCGTGTGGGAGCGCGGTGCTGGTGAAACGCCCGCGTGTGGAAGCGGCGCATGTGCCGCCGTCGTGGCGGGCGTGCGGCGCGGCTTACTCGATTCAAATGTGCATGTTGCGACAAGGGGGGGCGTTCTTACGATCACCTGGGAGGGCGGCGAACGTTCCGTGTCAATGAAAGGCGCTGCGACTAAAGTGTTCGAGGGCGTATGGGAGACGCCGCTGCCACAAGCGGGCGGCGCAATGTAGATGGCAAAAAAACCAAAGGACGAGAAGAGCGAATGGATGTAAACGCCGTTGCAGAATACTTGAAGCAGAACCCGCAGTTCTTCGAAGATTACGCCGACATGATCGCCGAGATCTTCGTTCCCCATCCGCATGGCGGACACGCGATCCCGATTGCCGAGCGGCAAATCGTCACGCTACGGGAAAAAAATCATGAGCTCGAATCGAAGCTCCGCGAACTGATTCGCTTCGGCTCCGAAAACGAGATGACGGGCGAAAAGATCCATCGCTCGACGCTGGCGCTCTTCGCGGCGCCGGATCTCGAAGCGACTCTCGCCGTCATTTATCACAGTCTGAAGGAGGATTTCGGCGTTCCGGAAGTCGCGTCCCGGCTGTGGGGAAAGGTACCCGAGAGATCGTATCTTCCCGAGCTCGCCGCCACGTCGCCCGAAGTGCGTGAGTACGCGAGTCAGCTCGGCAGCCCCTATTGCGGGCCGGCGCCGCCGTTCGAATCGCGCGAATGGTTCGACGACGGCGGGGCGCTGCTCTCGTTTGCATCGATGCCGTTGCGCACGACGACCACGTTCGGCTTGCTGATGTTGGGAAGTCCCGATCCTCATCGATTTCATGCGGGGATGGGGACGATGTTCCTGACGCGGCTCGCCGAGCTGGCGAGCGTCGCTGCCGCGCGATTCTTACCGCTGTCCTGAAGGCATCGGCGTGCAGGCCCCCGGCTCCGCGAACGTCATCAGCGAAGCCAACGCCGCACTGATCGACGCCTTTGCATTGCACCTCGCAACGCGGGCGACACACACACGCGCGGCTTATCTGCGCGACGCGGGAAAACTCTGCGCACTCTGCGGCGAGAAATCCGTCAAGGTGCTCATGCGCGCAGAGCTCGCGCGGTTTCTCGCGACGCTGCACGGCGGCGGACTTTCCGGACGCAGCCTCGCGCGGATGCTCTCCGCGTGGCGCACATTTTTTCGCTTCTTGATCGAACGCGATCCAATGGTGCGCGAGGATCCGACGGGCGGGCTCAAAGCGCCGAAGTCGCCGAAGCGCCTGCCGTCAGCGTTGACGCCCGACGAAGCGGTTCGTCTCGTGTCGATCGACGGCGATGACGAATTAGCCCTGCGCGATCGCGCCCTGTTCGAGCTCGCCTATTCATCCGGTTTGCGGCTCTCCGAGCTCGCGAATCTCGATGTCGATCGGCTCGATCTTACGACCGGCGAAGTGCGCGTGTTCGGCAAAGGCGCGAAGGAACGCATCGTGCCGGTGGGCGCTCCTGCGCGCACTGCCATCGAGACATGGCTTGCGGTGCGCGTAGCGCTCGTTGCGCCTACCGAGCCCGCCATGTTCATCGGCGTTCATGGCCGGCGTCTTTCGCCGCGCTCGATCGAGCGTCGCCTCGCGGCATGGGCGATCAAGCAAGGCCTGGGGCGCCACGTTCACCCGCACATGTTGCGCCATTCGTTTGCATCGCATGTTCTGCAATCGTCGGGCGACTTGCGGGCCGTTCAGGAAATGCTCGGGCACTCATCGATCGCAAGCACGCAGGTGTACACGCATCTCGACTTCCAGGCGCTCGCGAAGGTTTACGACGCGGCGCATCCTCGCGCGCGCCGCAAAAAACGAACGTAAAGTACCCGTCGCAGCGCGTGCGGGCTAAGCGCGGTACAGAAACTTAAAGCTGCCGTCGCCCGCCACGCGGAGCGAACCTTACCGAGCACCGCGAAAATACCGGGCGGCGCTCGCCGTTGTTGACGACAACGCGTAACACGCTCTCGTAACGGCGCGCTTGTCCCCCGGGCAAAGAACTTGCTTAGGGCTACGCCACGGCCGGGACTTTGTGCCGGCGAGCGCTTTCTTCCCCCGATCCGAAGGCGACCGGTGTCCCGGCCGACCCGCACTCGCCGGCTTTCTGCGGTGCGGTAACGACGATCGACGTCGACCACGTCAACAACGCTGCCGCTTTTGCGGTGTAGTGGCGCAACGACGGCACATGAGGGCGTTCGGCTCTTTCGACCCGCGCGTTTGTTTCGATCCATATGTCAATCGGTAGTCTGCAAACCCGCATCGTCGCGCTGTTTCTAGCGCTGATCGTACTCGTCCAGCTCGGCGTATTCGTCCTCGTCAACTCCGTAGGGCTTGCGACCGCGCGTAAATCGATCGGCGAGGATCTGGTCGCGGGCGCTCGCGTGTTCGAACGCGTACGCGAACAGGAACTCGATCGTCTCATTCAATCTGCGAAACTACTTTCGGCCACGCAAGCGTTCAGAACGGCAATCGCGCCACGCGACAAATCGGATGTCACGCCCGTTCTCGCGCGCTATGGCCGGCAGATCGACGCCGAGCTCGTCATGCTGATCCGTGCCGACGATGTCGTCGTCGCCGACACGATGGGTATCGGCATCGGGGAGCCATTTTTCTTTCCGAAGCTGATCGCCCAGGCCCGCGCCGCCGGACAAGCATCGGCAATGGTCGTTGTGCGCGGTCAGCTCTATCAGCTCGTGATCGTCCCGATGCTGCCACCTTCGCCGATTGCATGGATCGCGGTCGGTTATCCGGTCAACGATGGATTTGCGCGCGAGACGGGCCGCTTGCTGCGGCTCGACGTATCGTTCCTGAGCCGCATCCCCGGCAACGAATGGAAGTTGCAGGCGACGACACTTGCCGACGAGCACCGCGCGTCCTTCTTGCGCGACATCTCCGCAGGACACTTTGCCTGGCGCGATGACGACGGCAATGCGATGTATAGCGCAGATGCGATCACGCGGATCGCGACGCTGCCCGCCCATACCGACGACACGGTCGCCGTCGTGCTGCAACAGCCGTTGTCGAGCGCAATGGAACCGTTCCGGCGTCTGCAGCGGGAGCTCGCATGGATTTCGCTCGCCGCCGCAATCGTATCGATCATCGCCAGCATCGTGATCGCGCGCGGTATCGCGCAACCAGTGCGTTCGCTCGCGGGATTTGCGCGACGGGTGGCAGCCGGCGACTTCGCGACGGTGCCCGCGACATCGCGCAAAGACGAAATCGGCGATTTGGCGACAGCCTTTCGCATGATGCTCGAAGGCATGGCTTCACGCGAGGAGCGCATCACCAACCTCGCATATCGCGACACGCTGACTGGATTGCCCAATCGCACCCTGTTCGCCGACCGCGCCGACCACGCGTTTGCCGTCGCTGCGCGCGAACGGTCGACGGTCGCCGTGCTGCTGATGGACATCGATCACTTCAAATACGTTAACGACACGCTGGGACACGCCATCGGCGATCTGCTGCTTCTCGAGGTCGCCGCGCGGATTCAGAATGTCGTCAAGCGCAAGAGCGACACGATCGCGCGCCTTGGCGGCGACGAATTCGCGCTGCTGCTGTCAGGCAATAACGCGAGCGACGCGCAGCGTGTCGCCGATGCGATCTTGCGCGCGCTGGAAGCGCCGATGAATCTCGACGGGCATCAGGTCGACGTTCGCGCGAGCATCGGCATCGCCGTGTTCCCCGAGCATGGCAGCGAACGTTCGACGCTTGTCCGCCACGCCGACGTCGCAATGTACGCCGCGAAACGAAACAATCTGGGCGTGCTCGTGTGGGACGATCGCTATGATCAGCACAGCCGCGAACGGCTGTCGCTGATGGGCGATCTGCGCAAGGCGGTTGACGCCGACGAACTGACGCTTCTTTACCAGCCGAAGATTGCGCTTCGCAATCGGTCCGAGCATCACGTCGAGGCATTGGTGCGCTGGCAGCATCCTGCCCGTGGATTAGTGCCACCCGCCGAGTTCATTCCCTTCGCCGAGCAGACCGGCTATATACGCAGAATCACGCAATGGGTGATGTTGCGGGCAATCGCGCAATGCGCGACGTGGCGCCGCGACGGGTTGCCGATGAACGTGTCGATCAACATCTCGGCACGCGACCTGATGGACCTCCAGTTGCCCGAGCGCTTCGCTGCGTTGTTGCAAGCGCACGGCTGCGCCGCGCATTGGATCACGTTCGAAATCACGGAAAGCGCGATCCTTGATGACCCCGGCAATGCCATCGACAACCTGAGTCGGCTGCATGCGCTCGGCTGCCGGCTTGCGATCGATGATTACGGCACCGGCTATTCATCGCTCGCCTATTTGCGCAGGTTGCCGGTCGATGAGCTCAAGATCGACAAGTCGTTCGTCATGAACATGGCGCGCGATGCGAGCGACACGATGATCGTGCGCTCGACGATCGAGCTCGCGCATAACATGGGCCTCACTGTTGTCGCTGAAGGCGTAGAAGACGAAGGCGCGCTCGAGCGGCTGCGCGCGCTGGGCTGCGACATGGTTCAAGGGTTCCTGCTGAGCCGTCCGCTCACCGCAGATGAAGTCGCCGCGAGGCTCGCAGGCCACATCGAAGCGCGCGTCGCAACGATCGGTAGCCTGCGGCGCGCCGTCTGACGTCTTAGCATCGCCCGTCCAGCGCCGGTAAACTGTCGTGGCGAATGCCATGACCACGGACATCGTTGCGCCTCATCGATTGATCGCGCATCTCGACATGGACGCGTTCTATGCGTCCGTCGAGCTGTTGCGCTATCCCGAGCTACGCGGTCGCGCGGTGGCGATCGGCGGTGGTCGACGGCATGCGCCCCAGGAATCAATCGATCCCGCAACCGGACAACGGACGCGCACATTCGCGACGCTCGCCGACTACGCAGGTCGAGGCGTCATTACGACGGCAACCTACGAAGCACGCGCGCTCGGCTTGCATTCGGCGATGGGACTGATGAAAGCGGCGGCGCTCGCGCCGGAAGCGATTCTGTTGCCGATCGACTTCGACGCGTATCGGCGCTATTCGCATATGTTCAAGGCCGCCGTGCGGACAATTGCGACCGAGATCGAGGACCGCGGCATCGATGAAATCTACATCGACTTGACCGACGTCGGGCCGCCTGCCCCGATGGGCCGAGTGGCCGAGCCGGAAAACGATCGATGGCTTCGTGCCCGCGACGTTGGGAAGGCGATTAAGCGGGCCGTGCGCGCGGCAACCGGCTTGACGTGCTCGATCGCGATCGCCCGCAACAAGTTGCTCGCGAAGATCGCGTCGGAGCTGGACAAGCCCGATGGGTTGACGCTGCTGCGAGACGACGACATTGTGCGCCGGATCTGGCCATTGGCTGTGCGCAAAATCAATGGCGTCGGCCCCAAATCGAACGCGCGCCTCGAAGCGCTCGGCATCCGGACTATTGGCGAGCTCGCGCAGGTGGACCGCGCGTGGCTGATCGAAAAGTTCGGCGCGAATCAAGGCGCCTGGCTGCACGACGCCTCGCACGGCCGCGACGAGCGTCCGTTGGTGACGGCGAGCGAGCCCAAGTCGATCAGCCGTGAAATGACATTCGATCACGATCTCGATCCGACACGCGATCGTGAGGCACTTTCACGAATCTTTACCGAGCTTTGCGAAGGCGTGAGCGACGACTTGCGGCGCAAAGGCTACGTCGGCAAGACGATCGGCTTGAAGCTTCGCTTTGACAATTTCAAGACGGTCACGCGCGATCACACGATGGAAACATCGACGCAGGATTCCGGGACGATCCGGCGCGTGGCCGGCGAATGTCTGAAACGCGTGCCCCTCACGCGACGGATCCGCCTGCTTGGTGTGCGAGTCGCCGCACTGTCGCAAGCATCGAACGCGCCACAAACTGTGTTTGCGGCCGAGCCGACGCCGTCGTTGTTCGACGAAATTTCGGATATCGGCGATTAGGCCCTCGAGCGCGGAAATCTCGGCGCGATCTGTGGTCCAAGACGTTGGTGATCGGTTCGCGTCGTACGAATCCGTCGCATCGACCGCGCATTGCTTCTACCTGCTCTACTCATCCGCCGGATCCCGCCACGCGCGTTCGGTCACCGCGTTCGTATCATCTCTTACCGCAGCAGGAGTTTTCCATGGCCAACGACAGACAATCCCGGCAGCAATCTTCGGAACGCGCGCAAACGAGCGGAGCTGGAGCGCAGCAAGGCGAATGGCAACCGAGCCAGCGCAGCTCGATGGGCGCGCAAGGCACCTATCCGCAGGAATCGCAACCCACGACTCGAAGGAATCTCGCCAGGCGGCACGAGACCGGTCTCGAAGGCGCGTATCCCGGCTTCGGACCGTTCTCGCTCATGCGACGGCTGACCGACGACATCGATCGGATCTTCGAGAACTTCGGCATGGGCCGAAGCTTCTTTCCATCCGACCTTTGGCAAGGCGGCGACCTCGGGCGCGAAAGCTCGATGGCGGCGTGGGCGCCGCGAATCGAAATGGGCGAGAAAGACGGCAAGATCCGCATCTCCGCCGATCTACCCGGCGTAAAAAAGGAAGACCTCGATGTCCATATCGACGAGGATGCCGTGACGATCGCCGGCGAACGGCGCCAGGAGCACACGATCGACGAACGCGGTTATTACCAGAGCGAACGAAGCTACGGCAGCTTCTATCGGTCGATCCCGTTGCCCGAAGGCACGGAAACCGAGTCAGCCGCGGCGGAGTTCAAGGACGGCGTGCTACGGATCGAGATCCCGGCGCCGCAGACGAAGTCGCACGGAAGGAAGCTCGAGATCAAGGATTGAGCTCTAGTCGAGAACGCGGACGATACCGGGCAGATACGGCAAGTCCGTGATGCCGGGATCCTTTCCGGCTTGCTTGAGAAGCGTCGTCAGCTGCCCGCGGTGATGGGTTGCGTGCTGGTAAAGATGCACGGCCGCGATCCAGGCGGGAAGCTGACGGCGGCGCCCGTCGGACGCTGCGCGGTAGTCGAGCGTCGATGCGAGCCACGCCTCGGTGACGTCGCCGCTCCACGTCAGTATTGCCGTGTCCGTCATTTCCCCCTCGCGCGAAAGCCTTTCGAATTCGTCGAACATGTCGGCGCCATACGGCGCGACGTCGCATGGCTTTCCGGCAAAGCGACCGAGCCAAATCCGATCGCCCCACAGGAGATGGTTGAGCGTGCGGTGAATCGAGCCGAAGAACGCGCCGCGATCGCGCTTGCGCTCAACGTCGTTCAACTCGCCGGCGAGCGCGTACAAACGCTCGTTCATCCAGCGGTTGTAGCGCGCCTCAAGCTGACAATACGTCGGGGAAATCACAACGCGGGTTCGGGTGCCAGTTCTGCACGTAGCGGACGTGGTATGGGTCGAAGGCCGCGACGATTGTAGCCGATCGCATCGGATATCCCGCCGCGCGCGTTTGGCGGCCGCCGCAGTCGTTCTTGCGTTGCGTGAAGCCATGCGCCACCATGTCGCTCGCCTCGCCCTGGCGACGGCCATAATCAAGGGAGACAGCATGTTGAACAGAACACCGGCGATGTTGGGCACGCTTTGCGTAGCGGTGCTCGTTGGGTGCGCGAACGCGCCGCCGGCTGCAACGTCCAGTACTGCCCCTAAAACCGATCGCTACGCCAAAGCACTGAGCTTTCCGGATCGGCTGCGACCGAATGCCGATGCGAGCGGCGCGATGAGCTGGACGGATGCCGGTATCGATTTTCGCCAATACGATCGCATCCTCGTCGAGCGTATCCGCGTTGATCTCGACAGCGAATCGTCGTCGGTCGATCCCAACGATCTCAAGGCTCTGGTCGATTATTTCCATCAAGCGATCGTCAAGGCTCTCGATCCACCGTATCGCCTTGTCGATCAATCGGCGCCTCGCGTGCTCCGTATCCGCATCACGCTGGTGGATCTGGTGTCGACAAAGCCGGCGATGAGCGTTGTCGTTCTCCTGACGCCGTTTGCGACGTTGCCCGATCTCGCATCAGGCCCTGCCACTGGCCGTCCCGCCGGGTCTGCGCCTTACCTCGGACGCTCGGCGATCGCGGTCGAGTTCATTGATGGAGAGACCAACGCCGTCATTGCCGAGTACGCCGAAACGCGCTTCGGCCGCAAGTATGTCGTCGACACAAGCAAGGGTGGAAACCAGGCGATGGCCGGCTTGGCGACGAATTATCTCGACTCGTACTCCACCTGGGCCTACGCCAAGCAGGCGTTCGATCAGTGGGCCGCGCAATTTCGCACGCGCCTCGATCAAATCAACGCCACTAAAACGAATTAGGGCGCTAGCGGGTCAGCTGTGCAAAAAAACGGGCACCGTGAGGCGCCCGATAGCCACTGAGGAGAAACGCCGTGTGGGGGAACCCCCAAAATGCGCGCGAGCGGAGGAGTGTACACCCGCGCCGCTTATTACTTACCGCCGCTTACATCCGATACGCCGATTCGCCATGCGAGCTGATGTCGAGTCCTTCGCGTTCCTCTTCCTCGACAACGCGCAAGCCTACGACCAGATCCGTGATCTTGTACGAGACGAACGCGACCACTGCCGTCCATACGATCGTGATGCCGACCGCCTTGGCCTGAATCCACAATTGCGCCAGATAACCGGGGTATTCGGTCTTGCCGGTTACCCAGTCGGAGACGATGTTGGGACCGCCCAGATCGGGCGACACGAAGATGCCGGTCAGCAGCGCGCCGAGAACCCCGCCGACGGCATGCACGCCGAACACGTCGAGTGAATCGTCGACGCCGATCATCTTCTTGAGGCCCGTGACGCCCCACAGGCAAACGAGCCCTGCGGCAAGTCCGATGACGAATGCGCCCGGGATGCCGACATTGCCCGCTGCGGGTGTAATCGCAACGAGACCGGCGACCGCGCCCGACGCTGCACCCAGCATTGAGGGCTTGCCCTTCACGACCCATTCACCGAACGTCCAGGAGAGCACGGCGCACGCGGTGGCGAGGAACGTGTTCATGAACGCGAGCGATGCCGAGCCGTTCGCTTCGAGCGCCGATCCCGCGTTGAAGCCGAACCAGCCCACCCATAACAGCGACGCCCCGATCATCGTCATCGGCAGATTGTGCGGCGCCATCGATTCCTTGCCGAAGCCGATGCGCTTGCCCAGTACGATTGCGCCGACTAATCCTGCGACGCCCGAGTTGATGTGCACGACCGTGCCGCCCGCGAAGTCCAGCGCACCCATCTGCCAGATGAAGCCCGCCTTGGCGTTGGTGGCATCAACTACGTTCGCCGCCGTATACGCATCGGGGCCGGCCCAGTACCACACCATGTGCGCGACCGGGCAGTACGAGAACGTGAACCAGAGCGCCGAGAACAGCAAGACTGCGGAGAACTTCATCCGCTCGGCGAAGCCGCCCAGGATCAGGCAGACGGTGATCGCGGCGAACGTCGCCTGGAACGCGACGTAGACAAGTTCGTAGAGCGGCGTGTTCTTGGAGAACGTCGCGGCCATCGCGAATTCGCCTTTCGCCGAATCGAACGTGCCCTTGAGGAACAGTCGATCGAAGCTGGCGAAGAATGCGTTTCCCTCGGTGAACGCGAGGCTGTAACCATAGACCGACCACAGCACGACGATCATCGAAAACACGACGAAGACCTGCATCAGCATCGACAGCATGTTTTTCGAGCGCACCATCCCGCCGTAGAAAAGCGCGAGCGCCGGCACGCTCATCATCAGCACGAGCGCCGTTGATGTCAGCATCCAGGCGACGTCGCCCTTGTTTGGCGTAGGCGCCGGTGCGGCAGTGGCAGCGGGTGCTGCGGGCGCCGGCGCAGGAGCGGGTGCCGGTGTCGCAGCCGGTGCAGGCGTGGCGGCGGGTGCCGGCGCCGCTTTGTCCTTGTCCTGCCCGAAAGCCGGTGCAGCGAACGCAAACGTCCCCAGCATCGCGATAATCGCGAAGACCTTTTTCATTGATATCCCCTTAAAGCGCGTCCGCGCCGGTCTCGCCGGTACGAATGCGCACGACCTGCAACAGGTCGAAGACAAAGATCTTGCCGTCGCCGATCTTGCCCGTGTTCGCGGCTTTTTCGACGGCCTCGATCACGCGATCGAGCAAGTCATCCTTGATGGCCGCTTCGATCTTCACCTTGGGTAGGAAGTCGACAACGTATTCGGCGCCGCGATAAAGCTCGGTGTGCCCCTTCTGGCGGCCGAACCCTTTGACTTCCGTGACGGTGATGCCTTGAACGCCGATCGCAGACAGTGCTTCGCGAACCTCGTCGAGCTTGAATGGCTTGATGATGGCGGTAACGAGTTTCATGGGATCCCCAAAATGTTCACGCGTCTAAAACGTTTTCTTGACGTACACGACGCCGCGAGCCTTCGTGGTGTCGTATCCGGTCAGATCGGTGTAGAAGCGCTGCTTCGCGTTGCTGTCGGTGTAATACGCGCCGAGCTCAACGCTCTTGAAAAGGCCTTCCGGAACGGTGTACGAGACACCAAGCTTCCAGTCCGTGTAGCCGACCTTGCCCGCCGTGGTCGGATCGCCATCGCTGCCGTCATGGCGCACATCGAGATGCCCGACGTGGCCGAGAATGGCCCAACCCGTTTCTTCGATCGGATAGGTCGCCGACGCGTCGATGTAAAACGTGCCGTCGGTCTTGCTCTGACTGGCATTCGGACGCGCGCCGAAATAATCGGTGAGACTGTATGAGACTTTGACGCTCACCCACTTCCATCCGAGCGCACCGTACAGTTCCCACGTGTCCACGCTGGTGACGCCGGGATTCTTGCGACCGGGATAAACGTAGCCGTAGAAGCCGACGTCGTAGAAGAAATCTCCGTAGGGATCGGGGAAGTTCTGCTTGTAGCCGCCGTAGAAGTCCCACTCGAGGCTCGAGCGGTTGTAGAGGCCGAAGTCCTCGAGCCAGCTGATGTTCGACGCCCATGTGCCTAAATAGAAACCGCTGGCGTGCGCGTAATCGAAGCCGCCTTGAAGCGCCGGCCTCCCCGCGGTCTGGGCGATGCCGCGGAAGATGTATTCGCTATAGATTCCGACGTTTGCCGTGAACGTATGCTCGGCCGTCGGAGCGGCTGCGGGCGCAGGCGTTTGGGCGAGGACGCTTCCCGCGAACAACGCACCGCACGCGACGGCCAGGGCGGATTGGCGAAACAGAGCGGACGCTTGCATGGAGGGATCCCGTTTCGAGTTGGAGGTTGGGAAAAGCGGATGCTGCGAGCGGGTGGTCAGCATTTCGTGTGCCCATTCAACAAAGCACGGTCACTTCAACGACTTGCGTAACCTTGGACCGCGTCGTATCGCACGGAGCCGCGGCGCTTCGCACCAGAGGAGTGCGGCTTGGCGATCGGTTGCACGAGATTTGAGCGACGGATAGACATGCCGCCTGACCGTTACGAAGAACGAAAACCGACAGCGGATCCTTTGCTAGACTCGGTGCATTCGGATGGCAATCGACGTTGCGAGGATCAGATGCTGAACAGCAAAACGCTGGACGAATGGGCAGCGCGCATCGGCAAGGCGATCGAGAACTCTCCCGCGAAAGACATCGAGAAGAATGTGAAAGCGATGCTGCAGAGCGGTCTCGCCAAGCTCGACGTTGTCCCGCGTTCGGAATTCGATACGCAGGCCCAGGTGTTGCTGAAGACGCGCGAAAAGCTCGAGCAGCTCGAGGCGCGGGTCGCGGATCTCGAGGCGCGTTTCAGCTCGCCGCCAGCGCCCCGTTAGCGCTTCAACGGCGCGCGCTACGCCAAAAGGCTGAAGGCGCGCCTGCTTTCGCTAGGCTAGAGTCGTTGCACGGGTTTATCGCGCGTTCGAGGGTTTCGGGCGCTCGCATGAAAACCAATCAACGTTCGGCAGCGAGAGCACCCAATGGCGGTTGCGGTCGTGCGAAGTCGCGCGCTCGCCGGCGTTCATGCGCCGGTGGTGACGGTCGAGGTGCATCTCGCAGGCGGCTTGCCCGGTGTACGCCTGGTCGGCCTGCCGCAGGCCGAAGTGCGCGAAGCGCGCGACCGCGTTCGCGCGGCGCTACAAAATGCGCAATTCGAATTTCCCGCGCGCAAGATCACGGTCAACCTCGCGCCGGCCGATCTGCCGAAGGAATCAGGGCGATTCGACTTGCCGATTGCCCTGGGCATTCTTGCGGCCACAGGGCAAATTCCGGCAGCGGCGCTCGACCCATACGAATTCGCGGGCGAGCTCGCGCTGACCGGCGAGCTTCGCGCGATTCGCGGCGCGTTGGCCATGGTGTTTTCGGCACGACGCGACGGCCGCGCGTTCGTGCTGCCGGCAGCGTCGGCGGCGGAAGCGTCGCTCGTGCGAGACGCAATCGTTTATCCCGCGAATTCGTTGCTCGCGGTCTGTGCACATGTGACCGGACGACAGCGGCTGCCCGCGATGACGGCGGGCCCCATCGTTGCGTGTGCAGCGGGACCTGATCTGAGCGACGTCCGCGGGCAAGCGCAGGCCAAACGCGCGCTCGAAATCGCCGCTGCGGGACGACACAGCGTGCTGTTCGTCGGGCCACCCGGAACCGGCAAATCGATGCTCGCGCAACGGCTGCCGTCGCTGTTGCCGCCACTTTCGGAGGACGAAGCGCTCGAGTCGGCGGCGCTTGCGTCGCTCGCCGGTCGATTTGTGCCCGAGCGCTGGCGCGAGCGTCCCTATCGCGCGCCGCATCACACGGCGAGCGCAGTCGCGCTGGTCGGTGGCGGAAGCAACCCGCGTCCGGGCGAGATATCGCTGGCGCATCACGGCGTCTTGTTCTTGGACGAGCTGCCGGAATGGGATCGTCGCGTCCTCGAAGTGCTGCGCGAGCCGCTGGAATCGGGCGTCATCAACATTTCGCGCGCGGCGCGTCAAAGCACGTATCCCGCGCAATTTCAGCTCGTGGCGGCGATGAACCCATGTCCCTGCGGATGGCTCGGCCACGCGAGCGACCGCTGCCGTTGTGGCGCCGATCAGATCGCGCGGTATCGAGGGCGCGTCTCCGGCCCGCTGATCGATCGGCTGGATCTCGCGATCGAGGTGCCCTCCGTGTCCGCCGATGCGCTGGCAATGTCGTCTGCGCCTCCCGCCGGCGAATCGTCCGCGCAGGTACGCGTCCGCGTCGTCGCGGCGCATGCGCTACAACGTACTCGACAAGACAAGGCTAATGCGCGCCTGACGGTTCCGGAGGTCGTGACACACTGCTGTCCGGAGTCCGCGGCAGAAACGCTTCTCGCCAAAGCGATGACGCGCATGTCGCTTTCGGCGCGCGCCTATCACCGGATCGTCAAAGTGGCGCGCACGATCGCGGATCTCGGCGGTTGCGAGACGATCACGACCACGCACATGGCGGAAGCGATTCAATTGCGGCGATTCGAGCGCGCTGCATAACGCGCGCGAAACCACGAGCGATAAAAGATATTAGGGTATGCGCGCGTCTTCTTCGCGCCATGCCGACGCCAAGACGACAGCTTTTGCGCTGAGCAAGATGTAGTCGTCAGCGGCGACAGTTCAAACGCCTGCACCGAAGTACGGGTGTACCTACGTCCAATGGAACGTTTCGCCCGAATTTGAGCGCCAACGTCGTAACAGGAACATCGATTCTGGATGGCCCGAACGGAATGACGGATCCGGGCGGTCGCGGAACCCGAGTGGCCGGGATCGTTGCGGCGAGTACCAACACGACACTGCCCGAGGGAATCGCAGGCGTCGCGCATGCCGGCGTTCATCTCATGCCCGTCACGGTTCTTAATGTGCAAGGGCTTGGACAGGATAACGACGTCATCGCGGGCGTGATCTGGGCGGGTCGATAACGGCGCCGACTGACGGGTGTCTTCTCCGATGAGACGGAATTGGCGTTGTTCAAGGCCGGCGTCCAGGGCTGCTGCAAAAGCGACGTCGATCCGCAACTGCTCAAACGCATTGTCGTGGCCGTCCAGCAAGGGGAACTGTGGATCCGACGTTCCATCACGCCACGTTTACTGGATAAGCTCGGTGCGCGACTGCGTAATGAAACACCAACGACACGCGTCGTTGCCGGGCGTCTAGCCGCCTTGACCGTGCGTGAACGGGAAATTGGCGAATTGATCGGAAACGGTGAAAGCAACAATCGCTCGGCAGTTGCTCATCACCGAGCGGACGGTAAAAGCCCACCTGACCGGTATCTTTCGCAAGCTCGGGATCGTGGACAGGCTTAGCCTCGCACTGCGGGCGAGCGCACAGGACGACAGCGAACAGGTCAACTAGTCTTGTCGGACTCGTTAGGCCGCCGTTGCGCACCGCGGACCGCTGTTCAGCCAGGATGAGATTACGCTGTAGCGAGGTTGGAACTGCAAGTGGGGGGCAATCGATCAGCGCCGGCGCCGTGCGCGCCGACTGCGCCGGCGTCCCGCCTCGTCTTTTGTTCAACTAGATATTCCAGGGTAACGCTCACGGCGCGGTCGAACAGCGGTACCGGCTCCAAGATCAGTGTCGCTTTACCTGCGCTCACCTCCCACGCAAGTTCCTCCGGTGTGAACACCCTCACGTCCGACTGGGCGCGGCCCGTAAATATATAGGTGGCGCGCGATGGGCTGATCCAGGTCAATTGCGCATCGACGCGCGTCCCATCTTTGTCGAATGCGAGCCACGTGCCCAGCACGATATCGGCGATGAAATCATGCACATTCTTTTCGGTTGGTTTGACATCGGCCGCAAGCACAGCCGGACTCGCTGCAGCGGATCCGTCAGCGCCGGCCCTGCGTGAGGTAATCGCCCCGATGTGCAATTCGTACAGCGCATCCAGGAAGCGCTTCATCTTCTCGTTGCTTACCTGCGCCGCGGCGGCTCCTGCGCGCAGGCTGCGAACCAGCGACGGAATCATCTTTGACAGCCGAGCTTTCTGGCCCGCGCGCTCCTTGGCCGCAATGGACCACAACATGTCGTCCACGATCTGGACGGCGGCAGCGTATGAATCGCTCCCGGATCCCTCGGTTTGCCGGATTCGCGTGAGATATTCGGCCCATACGGTGCCGGCAAAGGCACGCACGTCGAAGGGCACCTCGACACCCGCGAGCTTGTCTCGCATGAGCACGCGGACCTGGGAGCGGTCGGCGTCGCGGGACTCCGCAGCCAAGCCGGCGTCTACCTGCGGCTGGATGGCCCGAGACGTTTGCTCACGCCGATCATCGGTGAATTTTTTCAATGCTCGGCCCGCACGCTCGAAGACATCAGTGTCCATCACGAATTCGACACGAATGTCATCGACGATCGACGTCGCAAGGCGCTCGACTGCATTGCGGTAAGGTTCGTCGTCATCGGCGCCAATTGCCGCGTCGGCAAGGTCGTCGATCAACCGCCGCGCCGGATGGTTCTTGTCGGCGAAGAACGTCGGATCGGCCAATGCAACCTTGAGGATCGGCACCTGCAGTCCGTCGAAGACGAGACGAATACGGGGTGGAATCGACGCGTCGCGGAAGATGTAATCGAATAGAAAGCCAACCACATCGATCGTGCTCCGTGCGCTTTCGTCGCTGATTCGAGAAGCGATCGCCGCGTGAATCCATGGGATGCGATTCACCGGCGTCACTCCGAAGTCGATCCCGATCGGCGCGCCTGAGCGCAGATGCTCGGCCAAGGGATCCATGCGCTGCCAGTAGTCGAGCGTCTCGAGCACCTCGGACAGGCCCCTCGGCGCCATCATCGGGTCAAGCAGAGGAAAGTCGCCGGCGCCGAGCGTACCGTTTTGCAACCGGTGCGGGAGGTTCGATGCTGCCGCGACATACGGATTAACCGCAAGCGGTGCGAGGTGATAGTTCGCGGCGGTTGCGGCGCTCCGGTCGAGCGTACGCCATGCCTGCAGCCATGGATGGACTTCGTTGATCAGACGATTGAACAGCGGTAGGAGGTGCCCGTCGTTGGCGGGTCGCAGGTCGCTGCGCGCTCGCAACATTGCCGCGATCTCGGGCAGGACGCCACGCTCGGCGAGGAATCGATTGAGTTGGATATAAGTTTTGTTGAGCGCGGGAGCGAAGTCGCTCACCACGCGCTCCATCAGGGGCCGCCAGATGCGCGCCTCCGGGTAGAGCAAACGTGAGGTCGCTCCGATCGCATCGAGCAGGTAGGAAGGGGAGAAGGGATTGTCGATCCCACGGCTCGGCGGCTCGTCGAATAGGACCGATACCCGATAGTCGAGCGCATCGAGCTCCTGTTCCGTCACTGCGATGAGCCACTTTGTCGCATTTGCGAGCGCGCTCTGCTTGTCGGTATCGTTGTCGCTCATCACCCGAAGGGAGCTGAGCGACTGCTCCGCATCGGGCCGACGTCCTTTCCGCCGGTGGCCAGCGAGACGCTTCTCAAAGAGTTCCCGTAGTGTCGTGTCGAATCTTTTGGCCCATTCCTTGCGCTTGGACTTGAACTCGTAAACTTCCTCCATCGTCACCAGCGGATCCATCTCAAAGAGATCGTTGCTGGTTTCGATCGAGAGCTTGGCAAGTCCGATGGAAGCGGTGCGATAGATCTCAAAGCAATCACAAAGGATTGCGCGTGCCGCGCCAGTGCCCGCAAAACTGCCGATAGGCGCCGCCGCTGGCGCCTGTGGCTTGGTCGCAATTCCGAAAGACTCGGCCGATTCTTGGACCAATTCCAACGGTGCGATCATGAAGGCAGAGCCTCCGTAAGCACTCGGCCTTAGAGTCGCGACTCTCTCCCGTGATTGGGCGCTTTACCGGACTTGGATCGCATCTTTCAGAGAGAGGGTGCTAGCCGAGTATGCTGTTGACCAGCAAATCGCATGCCGACCGAGACAGGCGGCGCTAGTACCGAAAGACCGTAATATCGGCCGGGGAGTCGCGCTTAGACCTGTTTGGAGATGTCGTTCACAACATTGCTGACCGGCGAACGGTCAAAGTGGCGCGCACGATCGCCGATCTCGGCGGCAGTGCGACGATCACAACCAACGTGGCCGAAGAGATTCGGCTCCGCCGCTTCGAGCGCGTAGGCTAAATCCCTGCCCGCTCAAACGTCAGGGCGACGCGGACGTCAGGGCGACGCGGCGCCTTCCTTCTTGCCGGCCTGTTTGGCCGCGTGATGAGCGACGGCGAATGCGCGGCTCTCATCATGCCCATACTGCTCATAGGCATTATTGAACGCCTTGAGAAACGCCTCTTTCTGATGGCGATCGTACTGATCGACTTGGGCTTGGGGCAGATCGGAAATATCTTTGTAGGGCATCGCCTAGTCTCCTCGTTGCGAGCTGAGGCGCTCCCCATCGCGGCGCATATCGTACGAAGGCGCATCGGATGCGTGCTCCGACATCTGCTGCTTTTGGTACATGCGCCACAGACCGAGACCACCAAAGACGAATAGCGCACACAATTCGATGGCAAGTATCAAGCTGTCGTGATCCATATGACTCTCCGCAGGGCTTCCAGGGAATCGATGGCGTCTGAATCGCGGGTTGCGTCGGGACGCGATCCTTGAAGTCTCTCCCGTGCGGCGCGTCGCCGCAGTCGGTCCAAGTCCCATCGATACGTAGGACGGACGCCAATCCGCCGCTTTACGCGGGCGCCGGCTCCGCGATCGATCGGCGGAGGAGGAAGAGCGCGATCGAAAGGTTCAGCAGATTCCAGCCGATCCCGTTTAGGAATGCCGCGCGATAGGAACCCGTCAGGTCGTAGATCACGCCCGACATCCAGCCGCCGAGCGCCATGCCGAACAGCGTCGCGGTGATGACGATGCCGACGCGCGTTCCGGCCTCCGAGGGAGAGAAGAACTCGCGAACGATGATCGCGTACGACGGCACGATGCCGCCTTGAAACAGACCGAACAGCGCCGAGATCACATAGAGCGAGACGAGCCCGTTAAAAGGGAGGAAGAGCAACAGCGCCAAGCCTTGCAAACCCGAGCCGAGCAGCAATGTGCGAAGGCCGCCGACGCGGTCGCAAATGAAACCGAAGGTCAGTCGGCTGATGATGCCGCACGCGAGCATCAACGACAGCATCTGCGCGCCACGCGCGGGCCCGTAGCCAAGATCGCTGCAGTAAGCGACGAGATGAACCTGCGGCATCGACATCGCGACGCAGCACGATAAACCTGCTATCACCAGCAATGTCTGCAGCGCGCGGTTCGAGAGTCCTAGCGCATGCATCGCGTGCGGCAGCGTCGCGGCATGCTTTGCTTCGTGCAAGGCGACGGGCGGAGGCCTGCGCAGGAATAACGCGAGCGGCAGCATCGAAGCGAGACAGAACAGGCCGATGCCGAAATAGGTGTCGCGCCAGCCCACCGTTTCGATGAAGTGCTGGACGACGGGCGGCCACAGCGTACCCGCGAGATAATTTCCGCTCGCGAAGACCGCGACCGCGATACCGCGCCGCCGATCGAACCACAACGAGGTGTGCGCAAGCAAAGGCGCGAACGTGGCCGAGCTTCCGGCGCCGATCAGCACGCCTTGTGCGAGCGTGTACTGCCACAAACTGACGGCAAATGCGGCAGCAGCGTAGCCAAACCCGAGCGCGATTGCTCCGATCACGATCGGCACGATGATGCCGAAGCGATCCGATAATCGACCCATCACGATGCTGCACAGGCCGAAGGACACCATCGTCAGCGTATAGGGCAGCGACGCAGCGCCGCGGGCGACGCCAAACTCCGTTTGCACGGCCGGAAGCGCAACCACTACCGCCCACATGCCGACACCGCCGATCGTCGACAGCGTTAGTGTCACCACCAAACGCAGCCAGGCGTTCGCCGATTCCACTTCGCCCGGCACTTGTTGCGCGGTGACATGGGTGGAATTCATGGTTCAGCCTTGTCGCTTCTATTGTCGATCGAGGAAGCTGCGATTGTGCCATCCGGTGCTTGTACTGCACGCGTGCCGTGCTCGCCGACGCGTCGTCTACAATGACTTGAAATGACGCAGCAGTGCGAACATTTCGCGGAAATTCGCGACGTCGCGGCGCGCACCGACGGCTGCGAGGAATGCATCGCGATCGGTTCGACGTGGACCCAACTTCGCGTCTGTCTGACCTGCGGCCACGTGGGCTGTTGTGAAGACTCGCAACACGCCCACGCGTTGCAACATTTCAACACGACCGCCCATCCGATGATCGCATCGTTCGAGCGCGGCGATACATGGGGCTGGTGTTACGTCCATCACCGCTACTTCGATCCGATGCCCGGCTCGCTGCCGAAACGGCGTTCGCCGCTCAGAAGATTGTTGAGCCGCCTTACCGGCCGCTGATTGCCGTGGCACAATCGGTCATGGACCCGCGAAGCATCGTGTTGGGATTCGCGCGCCGCAGCGATGCGCTTACGCTGGCGCTGATGTCGCGCGACCTGATTGAAGCAGGTCTGGGTTGGGAATACCGTTCGGACCGTCTCGCGCGGCTGATTGCCGATCCCGAAACGGTGGCGCTCGTCGCGCGCGACGGCGCGGATGTGATCGGGTTCGCCGTGATGACGTTTGGCGACGAGCGTGCGCACCTGACCTTGCTGGCGGTGTCCCCTACGTATCAGAGGCGCGGTATTGCGCGGCGCTTGATTGCATGGCTCATGGATTCTGCGACAGTCGCCGGCATGTCATCGATCCATGTCGAGCTTCGCGCAGGCAACACTGCGGCGCGCAGACTCTATCGAAGCGCGGGATTCGTCGAAACGCTGCGTCTGCCCGGCTATTATCGCGGTCAGGAAAACGCGTTGCGGATGATTCGCATGCTGCGCGCACCCGGCGCGGCGGTCGCGAGCTGGCGACCGCCGATGATCGACAAGCGTTGATCGAGCCGGCGCGGGAAAGAGCGCGTGCTCGCGTTCGGATTCAGCGAGCGGGCGTTGGCGCCGAGTGCGTCAGCGCGTCCACATGCAGCGGGGCGGCGCTCAAATGGATTTCGATGCCGGTGGAAGGCGGCCGGAAAAACGATGCATCGCGAACGAGCCATGGCGTGCATACGAGAAGCGCGATATACAGCGCCGCGATGTACTCGGCCGCATGCGACCGCTTGTGGGTCCGCGTCTCACGCGTTTCCTTGCGTTCCGCCGACGACGGCGTGAGCCGTTCGCAATCATCGAAAAGCAGCGGATTCAAGACGGGTTCCATCGTCAACTCCTTTGCAGTGTGTCCGACGCGATGCCGGGAAAAAATCCCGCGACGGCGGCCATCGGGCACGCCTTCGCGGGCGGAGGCAAGCTGTCCGCGGCGGTCCCGGCAATCAACCACTGCCGGCCGGGAGGTTTCGCGGTGCGTCGTGTTCATGGATGCAAGATAGTTGTTCGCGCGCTGCTGCGCCGGGGAGGAATCGGCACGGGGTCGGCGGAATATTCTGCATTGGGCAGCGCAGCGGCGGCCTCGTTGGACCTGCGAAAGGATCACAGCAGCAACAGTCGGCCGTGTGTGACCTCGGCGTCTTTGAACCATCGTGCCAACGCCAACACTATCGTGTCGGCCTCGTGCGGCGACTCACAATTGCTGTCGATCCCCGCTCCGTGGGGCCCCTCGCCAGCTGCTCGCGCCGAGACTCGCATTTGCCGTCGATCCCCGCTACGCGGGGCCCCTCGCCGGCTGCTCCCGCCACGGCCGCAAGCGCGGGTCATTCCCGCCGAAGGACCGCTCCAAGGCGGGAATTGCGCCCCCTCCGGGGGCAGCGCAGCGGCGAAGCCGCAAGCGTGGGGGTCCTTTTAACTGGCGCGTTCCTTGCTCAAAGGGGTCTGGAGGCGTCCCTGCATCGTTGCCGCTGGCGCGGGGGCGCCGGACAGTGCCCACTGACGGCAGGTTGGCGGTCGGTCGGTCTATGCCTCGACTGCCGATGATGGACTCGACCTGTGTGTTTTGCAGCGGCGATGGGGGCCTCAAGGTGTACGACGACGGACGCTGCCGTGTCGTAATCACCGACGAGCCGTTCGCCGGCTTCTGTCGGGTGATCTGGAACACGCACGTGCGCGAAATGACCGATCTCGCGACGACGGACCGCAATCATTTGATGCGCATCGTATTCGCCGTCGAGGCTGCGCTCCGGGAACTTTTTTCGCCGCACAAGATGAACCTGGCCAGTTTAGGCAACGTCGTGCCCCACTTGCATTGGCACGTCATCCCGCGTTTCGAGAACGACTCGCATTTTCCGAATCCGGTCTGGGGCGCGCCGAAGCGTCGTTCGGCCGAACCTACGCTTCCGCCGAATTTCGCCGAGCAGCTCGCTGCCCGGCTCGCCAGAGGTTGATGCTATGACCGATACGACGCTCCAGAACGCCGTAAGCGCACCGCCGCCGCCGCTGCGAACGCCGTCCGCGACGCCGCGATTGGTCTTTTCAGACGCAGAGACAGCCGGCAAATGGGCCAAGACACTCTCGTTCATGCCGGTCGGCCAAGCGAATGAAGCGATGGTGGGTCAGCTGCGCGCGCTCGCCGCGGCAGAGTTTCCGGCGCGCGAACGCGCGAAGATCGCCGAGATTCTGCGCGAACAAGTCAGCCATTTGCATACGGAGCTTGCGCGCCGATTTGCGGGCAAGCCCCAACCTGAGGGCGAGCGTGAAACAGAGGCGATCGATCAATCCATCGCGTTATGGCAAGCACTCTGGGAGCAGTATTCCACGTGCCTGAAACCGCTGATCGAGGGTGACGCTGAACTGCAAGGCGTGAAGGCGAAGATCCTGCAGCGCGGACTCTACGTCGGCAAGCAGCTGGTGCTCGTTCATGGACTGGCGAGACGCGCACCGCCGGTATCGGTATGGCATGAGCTACATGCGTACTATCGATTGGCGGAGATGCTCGACTGCGCTGTAACGGCGGTGACCGACGAGCAAATGCCTCTCGGCGTAGGGACGTCGTGTTATTCGACGTTCAGCCACGCGTTGTTGTTGGGGCTGGCCGATCCGTGCTCGATGAGCGTCCGCCAGATCGAGCTCGCCGATCGGTGGCTCGGGCAATGGGCGCGCAAGCTGTTTCCGTATGCGCAGCAACGCGAAACCGAAGGTCCCGTCGTTTTGATCGATCTCGATAGCTCCACTGGCGCAACGCTCGCGCTCGTCGCGCCTAAAGACGCATCGCCGGCGCTGCGTTTCGGTTACCCCGGCAAGGTTGCAACCAGTGTGCGGGGACGGTTACGACGATTGTCGACGGGGGCGAATCCCGGCGAATTGCAATTGGGTCAGGACGTTTCCGTCGAACAATGTGTCGCTCTCCTCACGCATCTAGAAGCTCACTGGTGCCGCGTGGGCCTCGTGGCAACGGACGATGTCGATGTGCCGCTGGAGCTTGCGAACGGAGGACTCTTCTGCGCGTTTTTTCGGGTCGGCGGCCGGACGTTCGAGCGCGAGGACAAAATGGAGCGCTCATTTCACGGCGCGCAACAGCACCTGAAGTCGCTCGCGGCGCTCACTCACTACGACCGTTACAAGGAAGAAGCCGAGCACGAGTGGCCGTGGGAGCCGTGGCGCGGCCGGTACGAATGGCGCGACGCGTCGCTCACCCGCGAAGATGACGGTCACTATCGCTGGTCAGTCGAGCAGTTGATCATCATGCGTGACGGCGAGCGCACGCGCCTCGGTTTCGCCTCGCGGGTCGCGCGCGGATTGCAGGGCGAGTTGGCGCTTGCACTCAAGCTTTGGCCGGGCGCCCCTCATGCGCTGACCATGCGGCCGGTCTCGACTTCGATGGCCGAAGAGTCGCCATTGCCGGCGATCCTGTTGGCGGAAGCGCCGGAAGATCGTGCGACGCTGATCATGCAACCGCGCGCCTTCACGCCCGGGCGCGTGTTGCGTTCGACCGACGGCGGCCACGAACGCAAGTTTCGTCTGACACGGCTGGTTCAACGCGGCGCGGATTTTGAGCGGGTGGCGTTTGAAGACGTATAGGCTGAAACGCGCTGATCGTGGCTCGCTCCGCGAGCCGCTCAGTAGCGCGCCCATGCACACTGTGTGGCCAGGTGAACGCTGAGCCGCGCGTTAGATCACGCGTAGTTGCGCATCGCGTGGCATGCGAGCGGTATATGATTTCGTCATGCCCAACCGCCTCGCCTCCGCGACGTCGCCGTATCTCCGTCAGCATGCGGACAACCCGGTGGAATGGTATCCGTGGGGCGAGGAAGCGCTAGAACGCGCGCACACCGAAAACAAGCCGATCCTACTGTCGATCGGCTACTCTGCATGCCACTGGTGTCACGTGATGGCGCACGAGTCTTTCGAGGATCCCGCCGTCGCGCGGGCGATGAACGAGCGCTTCGTCAATATCAAGGTTGATCGCGAAGAGCGCCCCGATCTCGATCAGATCTATCAGACCGCGCACGCGCTGCTCACGCGGCGCACCGGCGGCTGGCCGCTGACCATGTTCCTGACGCCGTCCGGTGAGCCGTTCTTTGCCGGAACGTATTTCCCGAAGATCGGTCGCTACGGCCTTCCCGGCTTCGTCGATATCCTGCCGCAGATTGCCGGGGCATATCGCGAAAAGGGAAGCGCGATCGCCGAGCAAAGCCGCCGTCTCGCCGAAGCGATGGCATCGCTCGAGCCCACGCAGCCCGCCGGCGCTCCATTGCCCGGACGCTCGCCTGGAATTGCGCTCGCCGAATTGAAGCGCAGCTTCGACCCCGTTAACGGCGGCTTCGGCGCTGCGCCCAAATTCCCGCATCCGGCCGAGCTCGAGTTCTGCCTGCGGGCATTCGGTATGGCGAACGATTCGGAAGCGTTGACGATCGTTCGCACGACGCTCGCGCGGATGGCCGAGGGCGGCATCGATGATCATCTCGGCGGTGGTTTCTGCCGCTACAGCGTTGACGCCGAATGGACGATTCCACATTTCGAGAAGATGCTCTACGACAACGGGCCGCTCATCGCGCTCTACGCCGATCTGGGACGCGCAACGGGCGAGCCGGCGTTCGGCGACGTTGCACGCGCCATCGTCGGCTGGCTCGTACGCGAGATGCGCGCGCCGGATGGCGCGTTCTGGTCGAGCCTCGACGCCGACAGCGAAGGCGAAGAGGGAAAGTTTTATGTATGGACGCCCGATGAAGTTCGCGCGCTGCTGTCGCCGGGCGAATGGGAGGTCGCAGCGCTCTACTTCGGTCTCGACGGGCCACCGAACTTCGAGCAACACGCATGGCATTTGCGCGTCGTCGAGCCGCTCGCGCGCGTCGCGCAACGATTGTCGATTTCGCTCCCCGATGCGCAAACACGACTGGCGGGCGTCAAAACAGCGCTCTTTGCGGCGCGCGAGAAACGCGTTCATCCGGGCCGTGATGACAAGGTGTTGACGGCATGGAATGCTTTGGCGATCGCGGGGCTCGCGCGCGCAGCGCGCGCGCAGAACGAGCCGCGCTGGGCCGATCTCGCGGTCACCGCGCTCGATGCGTTGACGGCATCCGCATGGCGCGACGGACGCCTTTACGCGACGCGACGCGACGGTCTCGCGACGCTCAATGCCTATCTCGACGACCACGCTTACTTGCTGACGGCGGTCATCGAGGTGATGCAAATGTGGTTTCGCCGCCAGGATTTCGAGCTCGCGTGCGCGCTCGCCGACGCGCTTCTCTCGCGTTTCGAAGACCGGAAGAAGGGTGGCTTCTGGTTCACGAGCCACGATCACGAAAAGCTCTTTCATCGTACAAAGCCGGGACGCGACGGCGCGACGCCCTCGGGCAACGGCGTCGCCGCGCAAGCGCTGATCGTTCTCGGTCACCTCGCGAATGAGGCGCGCTACCTGGAAGCGGCCGAACGAACGGTGCGGCTGTTCGCCCCCGCGCTCGCGGAGGCACCTTCCGGCTACTCGACGCTGTTGACGGCGTTGGAGGACCTCGAGGCGCCGCCGACTTCGGTCCTGCTCGCCGGCGATGCGCAGGAAGCCCGCGCATGGCAGCAGACGCTCGAGCGCCGCTACCGGCCCAATGTGCGCGTGTTCAACCTGACGTCAGTCGATTGGCCGCCCCCTGCGCTCGTAAAGGGCAACAAGCCGCAGCATGGCGCTGTCGCATGGGTGTGCAAAGGGACGACCTGCCTGCCGCCGATCGCGTCAGTCGCCGATGTTGAGCGGGCGCTCGTTGCCGGGCGCTGAAGGCCCGTGACGCTCGCTTGATCGGCGCCCTTTCGGGTACCATCCGACGGCTTTGTGAGCGCCGCCGGGCCAAGGCGCGGGTGCGCCCATCTTGAGGGCAGCGCAGCGGAGTAGCCGCAAGCGCGGGGGTCCAACTTCACTCGTCGGGGATAAACAATGAAACGCGTATTCGCCGGACTCGCCTCCGCGCTGCTCGCTATCGGCAACGCGCAGGCCGCGCTTGATACGGCCGCGGCGGAAGCCATGATGAAAAAAGACGGGTGCGCCGCGTGTCATGCCGTCGATAAGAAACTTATCGGACCGGCGTACCTGGAAGTCGCCGCGAAATACAAGGACGACAAGGATGCGGCCGCGAAGCTCGTGAAGAAGGTCAAAGAGGGCGGCTCGGGTGCATGGGGCCAGGTTCCCATGCCGCCTAACCCGACCGCACCCGATGCCGACGTCAAGGCGCTCGTCGCTTGGATTCTCACGTTGAAGAAATAGCGGCGAGTCGACGTGCGCATTTTGACCGGCGGCGGCGCGGCTGATAATCTTCGGCCGTTCGTTGCAGGAGAGCGCGCCCCGAAAGCCGATGAGGGCCAATGAGGCGCCGCCGAAGGCGTAATCCCGAAACCGCTCAGGCAAAAAGGACTGCGACAGAACGCGATCGATCTGGAGAGCGGCCGCCGACGGCAATCGTGCGGCCCACCGAAGGGGCACGCCGGCGGGAATGACGAAGTACGTCGCTTCCGTCGCAATCTCTCAGGTACCAAGGACAGACGGGGCGATGCGGATGGCCGCGTCGCCCATTTTTTTGCGCCGCTCCCACCATGCTCAAGACGACGCCGCTCAATCCCCTTCACCGTGCTGCCGGCGCGCGGATGGTCGACTTCGGCGGCTGGGACATGCCGGTTCATTACGGGTCTCAGATCGACGAGCACCATGCGGTGCGTCGTGATGCCGGGATGTTCGATGTTTCGCACATGCGCGTCGTCGATGTCACCGCCCCGCCCGGAGCGCCGCGCGATTTTCTGCGTTACGCGCTCGCCAATAACGTCGACAAGCTGAAGGTGCCCGGCAAAGCGCTGTATTCGTGCATGCTCGAGCAGCACGGTTTTGTTGTCGATGACTTGATCGTCTATTTTTTGCGCGAGGATCTGTTCCGGCTCGTCGTCAATGCCACAACGGCGGACAAGGATCTTGCGTGGCTCGCGAAGTTGGGTGAAACGCATGCATCGGGCATCACACTGAAACCACGGACCGATCTCGCCATCATTGCGGTGCAGGGTCCCCACGCGCGCGAAAAAGTGTGGCGCGCGCTGCCAAAGAGCGAAGCGTCCACGCGCGAGCTCAAGCCGTTTTCCGGCATCGAAATCGCGAACGACGATGGCGAATTGTTTGTTGCCCGCACCGGCTACACCGGAGAAGACGGCTTCGAGCTCATCGTGCCCGAGCACGCGGTGGCCGCGTTGTGGAAAACGCTGCAAGCGCACGGTGTGAAGCCTTGCGGGCTCGGCGCGCGCGACACGCTGCGACTGGAAGCCGGCATGAATCTCTATGGCCAGGACATGGACGAAACCGTGACGCCGCTCGAGTCCGGATTGACGTGGACCGTCGATCTTGCGAGCGAGCGCGACTTCGTCGGCAAGCCAGCGCTGGCGACGTCGCAGCCGCACCGGCAACTCGTCGGTCTCGTCGCCGTCGATGGGGGCGGCGTGCTGCGCGCGCATCAAAAAGTGCTGACGTCCGCCGGCGACGGCGAAACCACCAGCGGCACGTATTCGCCGACGCTCGCGCGATCGATCGCGCTTGCACGCATACCGGCGGATGTGACAATCGGGGCGGTGGTTCACGTGCAGGTGCGCGACAAGCGGCTCGCCGCGCGTGTCGTCAAGCCACCGTTCGTTCGCAACGGCAAAGTGCTCGTTTAGCGGACGGTTGCGGCCACCGAATCAACGTATTTCCAGGAGCGACGATGAACGTACCCGGCGATCTCAAATACACCGACAGTCACGAGTGGATCCGCGACGAAGCGGATGGCACGGTGACGATCGGCATCACCGACCACGCGCAAAGCGCGCTCGGTGATCTCGTGTTCGTCGAGCTGCCCGCCGTTGGCCGCAAGCTCGCCGCGGGCGAAGCGTGCGCGGTGGTGGAATCGGTGAAGGCTGCGAGCGACGTCTATGCGCCCGTTGCTGGTGACGTCGTCGCGATCAACGACGCGCTCACGAGCTCGCCCGAGCTCGTGAACCAGGATGCTTACGCAGCATGGTTGTTCCGCCTGCGGCCCTCCGACACGAACGCGCTCGCGAATTTCCTTGACGCCGCTGCCTACACGAAAACGGTCGGCGACACATGACGATTACCCATGAACATGAATGATCGTGCGGAGGTCCTTTCGGCGCTCGAAGGCCACGACGCGTTTCTCGGCCGGCACATCGGCACAACCGATGACGACCAGGCAGCGATGCTGCGCGTACTGGGATTCGATTCGCGTTCTGCGCTGATAGACGCCGTCGTTCCACCGGCGATTCGCGAGCCGGCGCCGCTCGCGCTACCCGCACCGGTGAGCGAAGCGGAGGCACTCGCGCGATTGAAGTCGATCGCCGCGAAGAATCGGGCTGCGAAATCATTCATCGGTCAAGGCTATTACGGCACGCACACGCCCGCGGTGATTCAGCGCAATGTCCTCGAGAATCCCGCGTGGTACACGGCCTATACGCCATACCAGCCGGAGATTTCGCAGGGCCGGCTCGAAGCGCTGATCAATTTCCAGACGATGGTCTGCGATTTGACCGGGATGGCAATCGCCAACGCGTCGATGCTGGACGAAGCAACCGCGGCTGCCGAAGCAATGATGCTCGTGCGGCGGATCGGCGGAAACAAGAGCGACCGCTTCTACGTCGGGGACGATGTTTTCCCGCAGACGATCGACGTCGTCCGCACGCGCGCGGACCCGCTCGGCATCGAAATCGTCGTCGGCCGCGCCGACGAAGCTGCGTCGGCGGATGCCTTCGGCGTCCTTCTGCAATACCCGGGCGCGAACGGCGACGTGCGCGACTATCGTGCGTTGGCGGCGAAGCTCAAGGCGCAAGGCGCTCATCTCGTCGCCGCCGCCGATCTTCTTGCGCTGACGCTGCTGATGCCGCCTGCCGAATGGGGCGCAGACGCCGCCGTGGGCTCGACGCAACGGTTCGGTGTGCCGATCGGCTATGGCGGACCGCACGCCGGCTATCTCGCGACGCGCGACGAATTCAAGCGTTCGCTGCCGGGACGACTCGTCGGTGTGACCGTCGACGCGCGGGGCGCGCCTGCGTATCGGCTGGCGCTGCAAACGCGCGAGCAGCACATCCGGCGCGAGAAGGCGACATCGAACATCTGTACGGCGCAAGTGCTGTTGGCTGTGATGGCGAGCATGTACGCCGTCTATCACGGGCCCGAAGGCCTCGCGAAGATTGCCCGGCGCATTCACCGGTACACGGCGATTCTGCGCGGCGGCCTGCAGCGGCTTGGCATCGACGTTACGACGAGCGCGTTCTTCGATACGCTGACGCTTGCAACGAATGCGGGTACTCGGGCGATCGTCGATCGCGCCGAGGCGGCCGGCGTTAATTTCCGCATCGTCGATGCCAACACGCTCGGCATTTCGCTCGACGAGACGACGGCGCGCGACGACATCGCGCTCATCTGGCGCATCGCCGCGGGTGTTGAGCCGCCCTTTTCGGTCGATGACCTCGATGCGGCAACCCACGATGCACTACCCGCGGGGCTCACGCGTACATCGCGGTATTTGACGCATCCGGTGTTCCACGATCACCGCTCGGAAACGGAGATGCTGCGCTACGTTCGTGAGCTCGCCGATCGGGATCTCGCGCTAGACCGCGCAATGATCCCGTTGGGCTCCTGCACGATGAAGCTCAATGCGACGAGCGAAATGCTGCCGGTCACTTGGCCTGAGTTCGGCCTGCACCCGTTCGCGCCCCCGGCTCAAACGACCGGATATCGCGATCTCGTCGCCGATCTCGAGCGCATGCTTTGCGCCGTGACCGGCTACGATGCGGTCTCGCTGCAACCGAACGCGGGTTCGCAAGGCGAATACGCCGGATTGTTGATGATCCGTGCGTGGCACGCGAGTCGTGGCGAAGCGAAGCGCGACGTGTGCTTGATTCCGGCGTCCGCGCATGGTACGAACCCGGCTTCCGCGCACATGGCAGGCATGCGCGTTGTCGTCGTCGCGTGCGACGCGAACGGTAACGTCGATATCCGCGATCTCGTTAGAAAGGCGGAACAGCACGCCGCCGATCTCGCTGCCATCATGGTGACGTATCCGTCGACGCACGGCGTGTTCGAGTCGGGCATCGACAAGATTTGCGAGATCGTTCATGCGCACGGCGGCCAGGTCTATGTCGATGGCGCGAACTTGAACGCGCTCGTCGGTCTCGCCGCGCCGGGCCACTTCGGCGCGGACGTTTCGCACCTCAATCTCCACAAGACGTTTTGCATTCCGCACGGCGGCGGCGGACCCGGTGTCGGTCCCGTTGCCTGTAAGGCGCATCTCGCGCCGTTTCTTCCCGGTCATCGGTACTTGCCCCCCACCCCTCCCCCCTCTCCCGCAAACGGGCGAGGGGAAAGTTCGATTGGTGCGGTCAGCGCGGCGCCCTATGGATCGGCGTCGATCCTGCCGATTTCATGGATGTACATCGCGATGATGGGCGGGACGGGTCTCGCGGCCGCGACGGAAGCCGCGATTCTTGCGGCGAACTACATTGCCAAGCGGCTCGCGGCGCATTATCCCGTCCTCTACAGCGGACCCGGCGGCCTCGTCGCGCACGAATGCATCCTGGATTTGCGGCCGCTCAAGACAAGCGCCGGCGTCGAAGCGGAAGACGTTGCGAAGCGACTGATCGACTACGGCTTTCACGCACCGACGATGAGCTTTCCGGTCGCCGGCACGTTGATGGTCGAGCCGACCGAAAGCGAGTCGAAGGCGGAGCTCGACCGCTTCATCGACGCGATGATTGCGATTCGCGGGGAAATTCGCGCGATCGAAGACGGCGGGCTCGACCGCAGCGACAATCCGCTCAAGCACGCACCGCATCCGGCCGCCGTTGTTACAGCGGATACCTGGACGCACGCGTACCCGCGCTCGCTCGCCGCCTATCCGAGTGGAACAGAACGCGATGCGAAGTACTGGCCGCCGGTCGCGCGCGTCGACAACGTCTATGGCGATCGGAATCTTTTTTGCAGCTGCGTTCCCGTGACGACGGCCGACGTGCTCGAGGAACCCGCGCTCGGCTGATGCGCATACTGGTGCTCGGTGGCGGCGTTGTCGGCGTCGCGGCGGCGTGGTATCTCGCGGCAGACGGCCACGAGGTGACGGTCATCGATCGCGAGCCCGGTGTCGCGCTGGAAACGTCGTTCGCCAACGGCGGACAAATTTCCACATCGCATGCAGAGCCGTGGGCGA
Source organism: Betaproteobacteria bacterium (assembly GCA_005881895.1). Lineage (GTDB taxonomy): Bacteria > Pseudomonadota > Gammaproteobacteria > Burkholderiales > Casimicrobiaceae > VBCG01. Next base: position 12,573 of record VBCG01000151.1, on the reverse strand, counting down.
ATCCTGGCGTGCCGCTGCAAATCCTGAAGTGGCTCGGCCGGTCCGATGCGCCGTTGTTGTTTCGGCTGCGCGCCGACCCGCGACAATGGCGGTGGGGCCTCGCGTTTCTGCTCGAATGCCTGCCGTCCCGCACGCGGCACAACACGATTCAGTGTCTTAATCTCGCGCTCTATTCGCGCGAGTGCCTCAAGGCGCTGCGTGCGCAGACCGCGATATGTTATGACCATCTCGAGCGCGGCATCCTGCAGTTCTATACCGATCCGAAGGAATTCGAGCGGAGCGTCAAAGCCGCCGACCTTATGCGTCAATACGGCTGCGATCGCGACGTTAAGACCGTCGATGAGTGCGTGGCCATCGAACCCGCGCTCCGCCAGTGTCGCGGCCGTCTCGCCGGCGGCATCTATACGGCGAGCGACGAGTCGGGTGACGCGCACACGTTCGCCGTCGAGCTCTCGCGTCTCGCTGCCGCTCGCGGCGTGAAATTCAGCTTCGGCGTTGCCATCGCTTCGATTGCGGTCAGCGGCGACGCGGTCACGGCGGTGCGTGTCTTTGACGAACAGGGGCGGAGCGAGGACCTTGTGGCGGATGGCTACGTCGTCGCGCTCGGCAGCTACAGCCCATCGCTCGTTTCACCGCTCGGCGTCTCGTGCAACGTTTATCCCGCGAAGGGCTATTCGGCAACGATCACGGTCGGTGACCACGGCGGCGCGCCGGCAATGTCGCTCACCGATCTCGAGCGGAAAATCGTAATGACGCGATTGGGCGATCGTCTGCGCGTCGCGGGCACCGCTGAGCTCACCGGGTGGAACACCGACCTCAATCGGACGCGGTGTGAAGCATTGTCACGACGGACTTTCGATTTGTTCCCGGACGCCGGCGAACGCGACAACGTCCGCTACTGGGCGGGCTTGCGTCCGGCAACACCGTCGAACGTTCCGCTGATCGGCAGCACGCGCTACCGCAACCTATGGCTCGACACCGGACACGGCACGCTCGGATGGACGATGGCGTGCGGCTCGGGCAAGGCGCTTTGCGATCTCATCGCCGGACGCAAGCCCGACGTCGATTTCGCGTTTCAGTAACATGGACCCCCACGCTTGCGGCTTCGCCGCTGCGCTCTGCCCTTTGCCCCCAAAGGGGGAGTAATTCGCGCCTTGGGACGACCCGGCGGCGCTCATGGAGGCCCGTAACCGCCGTAGGCGGGCGCCATCGCCATGCCGACGTCCATTGTGGTCTCCGCGTTCACCGTCGCCGGCGCGGGCGGCGCGCACATGACGACGAAATCGGGGCCGTCGCCCTCGATCGTCCATCCCATCGCGGCCATCTGATCGCGCAGCGTGCGGTCGATCATGTAACGGTGGTTGGCATCGACGCGGTTACTGAAGACGCGGTAGACCGGTATCGTCCCACCGGGGCAGACGCCCGCGACGGGCAGCGTGATGAAGAAGGCGTCGGGCGTTTCCTGCGACATGAACGGGAACTTGGCGAGCGTTTCGGTGCATTCCTGCAACGACCGTCCGAAGAAGTGCGAATCGCCGTGTGGCGGTGGAATGATGATCCGGCACACGGGCGTCACGCCGGCGCCGCCCGCCTGCGACGGGAATACGCCGAATACGCGACCGGTGCGCGTCCAGCCCGAGATGCGGCCGCTGTCGAGCGCATCGATATCGGGTGCGAGGGCGCTGATGAAATAGTGATCGAGGCTCGCGTTGTAGAACTCGACGCTCGTGACGGCCATTGCGGTCATTGTGCCGGTCGCGTTCGCGAAGTTTTTCGGCGCGCCTGCGACGGGCGTGCCGTTGCGGTCGATCGCCGTGGCGCCATCGGTCGGCAGCGGCGGCAGACTGATGTGGTCAGTCCCGCTCGCGTAATCCAACGTGCCGCCGTCGGTTGGAATGAAGCGCGCCGGAATCGTGAAATCGGGCGTGACGAGGTTGAGCGCCGCGAAACCCGGCGTGGCGATCAGCACGCTGCGACTTGCCGTGCTCGATGAAGGCAGGTTCGATGGAAACGGAGAATTCTTGCTGATACCCGCTACGTTCGTCGTTCGTAACGAGTTGCCGGCCCAGAAATTTTCGCCGTTGGTGCCCGTCGCCTCGCGGATCACGACGTATTGCACGCTGCCGTCGGCGTTCGAGTAGATCTGATCGATCCGGAACAGGTGGAACGCCGCCTGCGCTGGTGTGATGGACAACGCAGCCGTCGCGACGGCCGCCAGCAAGAGCGAGCGTAGATTCATGACGCACTCCTTCGCGGAAATTGCGCGCCCTCGGCAAACAACTGCGCGCGGATCCCTATTCCAGCGTCATGGCGCTTACGTCGCGGCGATGTCGTAGGCGAGCCGCCAGCGGCCCGCCGCATCGCGGAGCCACAGATGAACGTAATAGCCTTCCTTTGCGCCGCCGGTGCCTCCGCTCGAGTGAAATTGGCCATACGTTGCTGCCATGTCGGCCGATCGTGCGATCTTCACGTCGAAGGGCAACCAAGCGATGCGTGCGGCGCCCGCGGCGACATGTTGCGCCACCGTCTTGCGGCCCGCGATCGGTGGCATGCCGTCGCGATGCAAACGTACGTCGGCAGCGAGCAGCTGTTCATAGGCACGCGCATTGAATGTGCGCGTGTCGTGCGCGAAGAGCATCTTGCGCTGTTCGGAAACGTTCGCCTTCCCCATGTATGCCGGTCGCGGCGCAGCGCCGACGCGAACGAAGTCAAAGGGTTCGGGCGTCGTGATGCCGATGTCGATGCCGACGCGCCAAACACCGGCCTTATCGCGTTGCCAGACGGAAAAGAACTCGCCGTGTCGGATGAAGCCCGGACGTCGCGCATCGGTCAACTTGAACGGTCCGGTCGTGAATCCCATCTCGCCGCTACGCGCGACACCCGCCTGCGCGGGCTGCCATTCGAGACGTAACGCTTTCGGGTCCTCGGGGGCGGGTCTATGCGGCCAAGCTTCGTGCAAACGGACGGGCGCGGGCTCGAACACGATGCCGTCGCCAGCGAAGTTCGCAAGGAACGCCGCGCGGATTCCCTGCTCCAACGACATCCGAGCGAATGCGAGTTCGGCATCGATCAAGGATCCGAGCGCAATCTCCGTTGCGTCGGGGCCATGGGCGCGCGCAATGTTCAACCCGCTCGTCACGATGGCAATGAAAGTCGCGGCTGCGAGCGCGCGGCGCGAATGGGAGGCAAGCATGCGACGCAGTATAATTCGCCGCTTTTGCGCGATGTCGATGCGCCCGCTCGCCTTTTCCGCCGCGCTCTCTGCCGCGGCAATCGTTCACGCGGCCGTTGCGCCCGTCCCGCCGGCAGCGGAATTGCCGCAGCCAGCGAGCGCAACAGCGCCGGCGCCCGGTGTTGCCGCGCAGTCCTATTTCCTGCTCGATACGCTCTCCGGCCAGACGCTCGCCGCCGGCAATGTAGCCGAAAGGCGCGACCCTGCGTCCCTCACGAAATTGATGACGGCGTACCTCGTTTTCGATGCGCTGCGGTCGAAGGCCATCGTTCCGTCGCAAATGGTAACGGTGTCGCAAAAAGCATGGCGCGCAGAAGGCTCGCGAATGTTCATCGAGCCGCGTAAGGCGGTCAGCGTCGACGAGCTTCTCCGCGGCATGATCGTGCAGTCGGGCAACGATGCGTCGGTCGCGCTTGCGGAGCTTGTCTCAGGCAGCGAAGAGGCGTTCGTCGAAAAAATGAATCGCGAAGCGGCGCGCCTTGGCCTCGCGGGCACTCATTTCGTGAACGCAACGGGGATTTCCGACCCGCAGCACTATTCCACCGCCTCCGACATGGCGCAGCTCGCGGCCGCGCTGATACGCGACTATCCGGAGTATTACCCGATTTATTCGCAGAAGGAATTTCGCTACAACAACATCACGCAGCCGAATCGTAATCGGCTGCTTTGGACAGATCCCTACGTCGACGGCGTGAAGACGGGCCATACCGAAGCCGCCGGCTGGTGCTTGATTGCGTCGGCCAAACGCGGCGATCGCCGCTTACTCGCGGTTGTGCTCGGCGCGAATTCCGATGCGGGGCGCGCAGCGGAGGCGCAGAAACTATTGAACTGGGGCTTCCAGACGTTCGACACCGTGCAGCTTTATCAATCCGGTAAGCCCGTGTCGACGCTACGAGTGTGGAAAGGCGCGCAAGGCGAGATCAAGGCTGGCTTCCTCGCGGATCGTTATCTGACGCTTCCCAAAGGAAAAGCCGGCAATCTCGCGTTGACGCTCGAAGCGCAGGAGCCGTTGGTCGCGCCGGTTGCGCGCGCGCAGCGCGTGGGCGTCGTCAAGGTCGCGCTCGAAGGGCGCCCGGTGGCGGAATTTCCGTTGATCGCCCTCGAAGATGTGCCGCCCGCGAACCTTTTTGGACGCGCGTGGGATACCGTACGCTTGTGGTTTACGAAGTGACCTGATGGAGAGGTGAATGCTGAATCCGGATCAAGTCGTCTATCTGAACGGCGAATTCCTCGCGCTCGAGGACGCGAGAGTTTCGGTGCTCGATCGCGGATTCATCTACGGCGACGGCGTCTATGAAGTGATTCCGGTTTATAGCCGTCAGCCGTTCCGGATGCCGCACCATTTGCGCCGCCTGCAATACAGCCTCGACGGCATCCGCCTCGGCAATCCGCACACCGAGGCGCAGTGGGAAACGCTCGTTCGCGAGCTGATCGTCAAACAGCCGTTCGCGGATCAGGCGCTGTATCTGCAGATCACCCGCGGCGTCGCGAAACGCGATCATGCGTTCCCGCCGGGCGTCCCGCCGACGATCTTCATGATGAGCAATCCGTTTCCGTTTCCGACGCGTGATCAAATCGACCACGGCGTCGCGGTCGTCACCGCCGAGGACAATCGCTGGGATCGCTGCGATTTGAAGACGATATCGCTGCTCGGCAACGTCTTGATGCGTCAGGTCGCCGTCGATCACAACGCCGTTGAAACGGTGCTTTTTCGTGACGATCGTCTGACCGAGGCGTCGGCGTCGAACGTGCTGATCGTCAAGCACGGCGGCGTGATTGCACCGCCCAAGGATCACTTGATGCTCCCGGGGATCACCTACGACGCAACGCTTGAGATCGCGCGCGCCATCGGCCTTCCGGTCGACGTGCGGCCGATCATGCGCAAAGAAGCATTGTCGGCCGATGAGATGTGGCTTTCGTCATCGACACGGGAAGTGCTCGCCATCACGAAACTCGACGGCGCGCCGTTCGGGGGCGGAACGCCCGGGCCCGTGTTTCGCGCCGTGTGGCAGGCGTTCCAGGAGCGCAAGCCGCACCCCAGCGACGCTTCGGCCCACGCGCTCAACCGTTAACCGCTCTTCAGGTCGGGAGGCGACGCAGTGCTCGTGAAGCGGCCTTGATGAAAGATCAGCGCGTGGCCGCGCGCCCGCTCGACCGTCACCACCTCGCCGACGAATACGACGTGATCACCCGCGGTATGCCGCGCGTGGTGGCGGCATTCGAGCCATGCTACGCAGCCGTCGATCAAGGGCGCATCGGACCACCCAAGCCGATGCGCGACGCCCGCAAAACGGTCGGCGTGCGGATGCGAGAAGCGGCGCGCCAGATCGGTTTGCTCGGATGAAAGTACGTTGACGGCGTAGCGCTCGGCGGCCTCGAACGCTCCGAGGCTACCGGAGCGGCACGCGATCGTCCAAAGGATCAGCGGTGGATCGAGCGACACCGAATTGAACGAGTTCGCCGTGAAGCCGACGTAGCGTTTGTTCGGTGCTCGCGTGCAAACGATGGTGACGCCCGTCGCGAACTGCGCGAGCGCGTCGCGAAACTGGCGTTGATCGAACGCAGGACGATCATCGCCGGGGGCGCGGCCGTGAGAGGGCATGAGTCGCGGGGGTTGGAGGGGCGGCCGATGGTAAGGGGGCCGCGCTGCGACTGTCAAAGCGGGAACCGGACCCGGCCAGCGGCGTCTTGCTACACTTGCAATCTGTCAACCAGCGGGATGACGTCTTCCGATCATGACGGCGCCACTCAAGCGATTGATTGAATCCCGGTACGGCGGGCGCGATCTCCCAGTCGCGTTGGTCCTTCCCGACGGCGGTCGAATTGCGCTGTCTCCAAGACCGGAAGTGGACGTCATCGTGCGGTCGTGGAGGGGCGTCAAGGCGCTGGTCGCCCCGGCGCTAGGCACGCTCGCCCGCGCGTACGTCCATCAGGATATCGATTTCACCGGCAGCGCAAAGCGCGCGCTGGCCGTCGCCGAATCGATGGCCGGCTCGATCACGGCAGGCGGCCATTCGCTGGGCACAGGCATTCGGGGAATCTGGCATCGCCGCCGGGGTAACCGCCCGAACATTCAACACCACTACGACGTGTCGAACGCGTTCTACCGGCTTTGGCTCGACGCGCGGATGGTCTATTCGTGCGCGTATTTCCGCTCCGAGAGCGATACGCTCGACGACGCGCAAGAGCACAAGCTCGACCATATCTGCCGCAAGCTACGCCTGGCGCCCGGCGAGACGCTGCTGGACATCGGCTGCGGGTGGGGCGGCTTGATCTTCTGGGCTGCGCAGCACTACGGCGTCGAAGCGACCGGCATTACGCTTTCCGCCAATCAACGTGACTTCGTTGCCGCGGAGATCGCCGCCCGGGGACTGCAGAATCGCGTGCGAGTCGAGTTGCGGGACTATCTCGATCTGCCCGACGACGTGCAATACGACAAGGTCGCGAGCGTCGGCATGTTCGAGCACGTCGGCATCCGCAACTTCGGCCGTTACTTCGGCAAGATCCACCAGATCCTCAAGCCCGGCGGATTCGTGCTGAACCACGGCATTACGCACAACTGGCTCGACGGGACGCATCTCGGCAGCGGCATCGGCGACTTCGTCGAGGAATATGTGTTCCCGGGAGGGGAATTGACGCACGTGGGCCGCGTGATCGGCGGTCTTGCGGATGCCGGCCTGGAGTTGGTCGACGCCGAAGCGTTGCGCGAGCATTACGCGAAGACGCTTTGGAGCTGGGTCGAAAGGCTCGAAGGAAACGCCGAAGTGGCTCGCGCCGAAGTCGGCGAGGAGAAATTCCGCGTATGGCGCATCTACATGGCCGGATCCGCGCACGCGTTCGATCGCGGCTGGCTGTCGCTGTGGCAACTGCTTGCCGGGAAGCCGTTGGCGGATGGGCGGTTGCCGCACCCGCTGACGCGCGAGTTCATTTACAAGAATTGATCCGGCGGGCGGAATCGTCCCGGCGTTGCACGATCCAAATCGGTGACGGGTTGCAACGCGCGGGCGTGCGCCGCATATTGTCGAATGCGGGCATCTGAGCGTGCCCGGAAGGAGAACTCCCACATGACCGCAACGACCACCGCTTCCGCGCTCGAATTCCCTTGCGCCTTCCCCATCAAGATCATGGGACGCACGCAGGCGGGGTTCGCGCAGGCGGTGCTGGCCGTCGTGCAAAAGCACGCGCCGGACTTCGACGCGGCGTCGCTTGAGATGCGCGCGTCGACGGCGGGCAACTGGTTGTCGGTCACCGCGACAGTGAACGCGACGTCGCGCGAGCAGCTCGACGACCTCTACCGCGAGCTCGTCGCGCATCCGATGGTCAAAGTCGTGCTGTGAAAAACGCGCCGCGGCGCATCGATCGGGTCGGCGGCGTCATCATTCGCCGACTCGGTCGGTCCGACTACGCTTCGACGTGGCGCGCGATGCAGGACTTCACTTCGGCGCGCGACGCGACGACGGGGGACGAAATCTGGTTGACCGAACATTCGCCTATTTACACGTTGGGTCTCGCCGGACGGCGCGAGCATCTCCTGCGGGACAACGGGATCGCGGTGATCAAAGCCGATCGCGGCGGTCAGGTGACCTACCATGGTCCGGGACAGCTCGTTCTCTACACGCTCTTCGACCTGAAGCGGCTGCGGCTCGGCGTTCGCGACATGGTCCGGTCACTGGAAGCCGCGGTGATAAACTGGCTTGAGTCGCATGCGGTCGCTGCACACGGGAAACCCGCAGCGCCCGGCGTTTACGTGACGCGCAATGGCCGCGAGTCGAAAATCGCCGCGCTGGGTCTCAAGGTCCGCAAGGGCTGCACCTACCACGGGCTGGCGGTCAACATTGCGATGGATCTCACACCTTTCTCCGACATCGATCCCTGCGGCTATCCCGGACTCGCCGTGACGCAGCTTTGCGACGTCGGACCGCACCGCACCGTCGAAGAGGCCGGCGACGAGCTCGGGCCGATTGTCGCTTTGACCTTAGGTAGCCGCTGACGATGGAGACTTTCGACCCACCCGCACCTTCGAACAGCGCCGGCATCAAGCACAAGGGCGACGCGAAGACCGCGCGCGTGTTCGCGAAATTCGCGATTAAGGTGGTCGCGGCGGAGCCGCTCAAGAAGCCGCCGTGGATTCGCGTACGCGCGCCTTCGTCGCCGCGCTTCTACGAAATCAAGAAGATCCTGCGCGAACACAACCTGCATAGCGTATGCGAGGAAGCGTCGTGTCCGAACATCGGCGAGTGCTTTGGCAAGGGCACGGCGACGTTCATGATCATGGGCGACATCTGTACGCGCCGCTGCCCGTTCTGCGATGTCGGCCACGGCCGGCCACTGCCGCTCGACGCCGCTGAGCCGGCGAATCTTGCGCGGACGATCGCCGCGCTCAAGCTCAAATACGTCGTGATCACCAGCGTGGATCGCGACGACCTACGTGACGGCGGCGCCGGCCATTTCGTCGATTGCATTCGCGCGGTCCGCGCGGAATCGCCAGCGACGCAGATCGAATCCCTGGTGCCGGATTTTCGCGGACGATTGGAGCGCGCGCTCGGCGTTATCGACCAAGCGCCGCCCGACGTGATGAACCACAATCTCGAAACGGTGCCGCGCCTCTACAAACAAGCGCGTCCGGGCTCCGATTACGCCCATTCGCTTTCGTTGTTGCAATCGTTCAAGCGTCGACATCCGGACATTCCGACCAAGTCCGGCCTGATGGTCGGGTTGGGCGAGACCGACGACGAGATCCTGGCAACGCTCCGCGATTTGCGTGCGCACGACGTCGACATGCTGACCATCGGGCAATACCTGCAGCCGACGAAAGCGCATCTGCCGGTCGCGCGTTACGTGCATCCCGACAGGTTCGCGATGTTCGAGCGTGAAGCTTATGCGCTGGGATTCCGCCATGCTGCCGTCGGCGCGCTGGTCCGTTCGTCATACCACGCCGATCGCCAAGCCGAGGATGTGCTTGCCGCGTCGGCCTGATCGCGCGCGCCTGCGCGGCATTGTCGCGTCGACTGCCGCTTTCGTTGCGCTGGCCGTCGCATTTTTGCCGCTCGCCGCGCGCGCGGAAGTCTCGACCGTGCGCATCTCGTACGGCTATGGGATTCTCTATCTGCCGCTGATGGTGATGGACCGCGAGCAGTTGCTCGAAAAACGGGCGAAGGCGGCGGGCCTGCCGGACCTGAAGGTCGAATGGAAGACGTTCGACGGCGGCAACGTGATCAACGACGCGATGCTAGCGGGAGCGCTCGACATCGCCGGCATCGGCGTGCCAGGATTTCTGACACTGTGGGCCAAGGCAAAAGATAATCCGGCGATCGAAGTGCGGGGACTCACGGGCATGAGCTCGTCGTCGATGTACCTGATGACGCGCAATCCGCAGATCAAGTCACTGAAGGACTTTTCCGCGTCAGATCGAATTGCAGTCCCCGGCATCAAGACGTCGTTGCCGGCGGTCCTTCTGCACATGGCCGCGGCGAAAGAGTTCGGCGACGCGAATTATGCGAAGCTCGATCCGATCACCGTCGGGCTCGGCCATCCTGAGGCATTGGGCGTGATGCTGTCGGGCAAGGGCGAGATCGACAGCCATATGGCGTCGCCACCATTTTCGTATGTCGAGGACGGGACGCCGGGGTTGCACCGCGTGTTCAACTCGGTCGACATTCTGGGCAACATCACGCTCGACATCACGTTCACGACGCGCCACTTCGTCGAAGCGAATCCGAAGCTCGCGGCCGCCTTCGTCGCGGCGATGGAAGATGCCTGTCTGCTGATCGCCAACGACAGGCGCAAGGCGGCGGAAATCTACAACGCGGTCGCGAAGGTCAAGCAACCGGTCGATGAAACGCTGAAGATCCTGAACGATCCCAATACAAAGTTCAGCGTCGTTCCGGACGGCACGATGCGCTATGCAGAATTCATGGCGCGTGTGGGAACGATCAAAGCCAGGCCCGCGAGCTTTCGGGAGCTGTTCTTTGCGCCGGTTAGCGGGATGCCGGGGAGCTAGGCTCAGCTGCATTGCTGCGAGTCTCTTTCCCATCCCCATATTTTGTAGCCTACACAGTGGCTTAGACGCTTTCGACGCGGCCCGCAGTCCACCTATGCTCGGCGCCCGCCCCTATTGCGCGCCAGCGGCGTTATGTGTCTAAATGAGAACGATTCGCATTACTCTTAGTGTTATGCCGCAGCAAAACGCTGTGGCAATGCCGTCCGGAGGAACCGTGCTGCAGATTCTGATCATCACGATGCGCGAAGGGATCGAGGCATTTCTCATCGTCGCAATCACCGCGGGGATTCTCCGGCAAACGGGGCGTGCGGCGCTGCTGCCCGCGCTTTATTGGGGCACGGGCGCCGCGATCGGCGTCAGCTTTATCGCCAGCTGGTTTTTCGCGCAGGCTGAAAACAAGCCGCTGTGGGAAGGCTTCCTCGCGGCGGCTGCCGCCATCATGGTCGTGACGATGACCGTCTACATGTGGCGGACGGCGCGCACGATGCGCAAGTCGATCGGCACGCGAATCGAGCTCGCAACCAAGGACAAGGTGACCACGGCGGCGTGGTGGGGCGTGTTCGTTTTCGTGCTGCTGATGATCGTACGCGAAGGCATGGAAACCGCGTTGTTGCTGTCCACATTGCTGCTGCAGCAAGGCGAGCGCAATCTGCTCGTCGGCGCGTTGATCGGCGTGGGCTGCGCCGCGTTTCTTGCCTGGGCTTGGACGCGTTACGGCCGTCGCATCAACCTCGCGCGGTTTTTTCAGGTGACCGCGATCTTCCTGCTGATCTTCTCGCTGCAGCTCGTCGTCTACACGCTGCACGAATTCTTCGAGGCCGGCGCGGTGCCGCTCGTCGACAACGAGTTCTGGCACGTGGCGACCGAGCCGTACGGTCCCGAAGGCGTCTACGGACAATGGCTCACCTATCTGATGGTGTTGATTCCGGCCGGATGGCTTGGCATCGCGTGGCTCAAAGATCGCGTCTTCACGCCGTCGACAGCTCACTAACGCAGCAAACGAGTCGCCCATGTATATCTGTCTCTGCAACGCCATCACCGATCGCGACATCGTCAAGGCCGCCGAGGAAGGCGCACTCTCGTCAGAGGACCTCGCACACAACCTCGGCGTGGGCCTTGGTTGCGGCCGCTGCACATCATGCGCAAAATCCCTGTTGGCCGAAACGATCGCACGGCTCGCGTGCGCGACGGCAGAGGCCGTGTCCGCGAGCTGACGACGCTAGCAGCGGAGAAACGCGATGAAGGGCGATGCCAACGTTGTCGCGCGGTTGAACGCCGTGTTGACGAACGAGCTGACGGCAATCAACCAGTATTTTCTGCACGCGAAGATGTTCGATCACTGGGCATTCGGGCGCCTCGCGCAGTACGAGCGCAAGGAATCGGTCGACGAGATGCGCCACGCGGAAAGCTTGATGGAGCGAATTCTTTTTCTCGAGGGTCTTCCCAATCTCCAGGATCTGCACAAGCTGCTCGTCGGCGAGACGGTGCACGAGGCGCTCGATTGCGATTTGAAGCTCGAGCTCGCGGCCCATCCGCTGTTGAAAGACGCGATCGCCGACTGCGAGCGCGTCGGCGATTATGTGAGCCGCGATCTCTTCCGGCAAATTCTCGATGCGGAGGAGGGGCACATCGATTGGCTTGAGAAGCAGCTCGAATTGATCGACAAGGTCGGCATCGAAAATTACCAGCAGTCGCAGATGAAGGAGCACGCGTAGGCGATGGCGGCGCGCGCGGAACATGATGAGCCTGCCGCAGCTTTTCGCGCCGCGCAATCGGAGCGGGTCTCATGCCCGCATCAGCCAGCCGACGGAACGACGCGAATCGCCGCTCGGCAGCATCCATCAGGAACTGCAGCTGGCGCGGGCGCGCAAATCTGTCGTTCCATGCGGCGGCGAATTATCAGGGCGTTCCGGGATTGACGGTCGGCGGCGGCGTGTTTAGCGGCAAAGCGGGACAGGGACCGCCAACTTCGCGCCCCAATGCATGCGTCACGTTGTGGGAGGGCCATGCGCGCTGGCAGACCGGCCCGCTCGATCTGCAAGCGCTTTATGCGCGCGGCGCGATCACCGACACCGAGGCACTCAACTTGACGTTTGTCGGCGATCCAACGCCGGTGCCGAAGACATTCTGGGGCGGCGATTACGCCTTGACGCCGTTCGCGCGTTACGAGCGCTTCACACCGCGGCTTCGTATGCACCGATGCCCGAAGGGCTCGGTGTGCCGCCGTCGCCGACCGACCGTATGGACGATCGGCGAGAACTTCAATCTCGGACCCAACGTCGTGTTCAAGATCGATTACCAGAAATTCAAGGTCGATTCCTCGCGCGATCGATTCGATCTC
>VBCG01000030.1 GCA_005881895.1 Betaproteobacteria bacterium | reverse complement strand
CTGCCGACAGTCAACAGCATCGATAGGCCGGCGACCACCGGGGCAAGCCTCCGTAGCGAATACGGCTGCTCTGGCGCAGCAGCCACTGGTACCGCTGGCGTTTCGTCGGGTCTCAGTCGGCTCAACACATAAAACAGCAAGGCCAATATCGTGAACAACGCAATCCATTGAATGTTGCCATGCGCCGTAAGGTCCATTTGCGAATCGCGTAACCAGTCGATCAGCACGATCGCATTGACGCGCATGACGTTGCAGACGACACCGAGAAAGGCACCAAACAATGCGAGGGCCGCCACCTTGGACAATGAGCGGTACAACAGCAAGCCGAAGCAGTAACCGAGAAAAGTCGCCAATGTGACGTAAGCGAGGCCGGAACATTCATCGACCACGATGTATCGATGCGCGCCGATGAAAACGACGAAGCCTTCCACGCTGTGCGGCAAATGGGCCGCCGTGGCAAATAGCTCGATCGCCTCGACCGTCAGCAAGCGCAATGCAGGCTGGAGAAGGTCCCCGGAGGGGATCATCAGAAACAACAAGGCCAGGGTGGGGAATAGTCGCCAATAGGATCTCCAACCTAGCGTCGACATTGCGACGCCCTGCAGAGCCAGCGCAAGCGCGAACTGTCGGCCGACATCGATGTTCATCAGGGCAGCAGCGCCCCAGCATGCAGCCGCGACCAGTACCACGAACACGCCGCTGAAATCGGGTTGTGGGTCGAGCGGCACGCCTGCCTGTCGGTAATGCCACCCCAGCAGGTACACGACCATTGGAACGACGAGCCACGCGTATTGATACGCCTCGCTGCTGCGCCAGACGCTCGTCAGTTCCAACAAGGTCGGCCACATCGCCAGGGTCACCAGGACACAGCCGAGAAGCCCACCGACGAGTGCGTTCCTGCCGCGCTCGGTCATTGGTCGTGTCGCGGATGGGACCGAAGCATCGCGTTCGACGGGTCCGTCATCGCGCTCGCGATAGCGGAGGTCGCGCCGGTACAGGAACGGCTGTTGCAGTACCCTCACTAGGCCGGTGTCCTTTGGCGCATGAAAATAGCCCAGGCCAAAATGCCGGATTCGCGCCGTCGCGGGATCGACATACGTGCCAAACAATCGATCCCAAACTGTGAGAACGGATCCATAGTTGCTGTCGGTCTGCGCCTGCGAGGCAGAATGGTGCACGGCGTGCACGGCGGGCGTGACGACAAGCCGGCCCAACCGACGGTCCAGCGACGCAGGAAGGCGTAGATTGGCGTGCGAATACAGCGTGACCACGGTTGCCGCGAGCAGATAGACCGCTATTCCCTGAGCCGGCAAGCCAAGCGTGCCGATGAGGACCAATATCGCGGTGGTGCCAAGCAGGAACTCCAGCGGGTGGTGACGTTCCGACGTTGTCACGTCGATCTCGGTATCACTGTGGTGAACCAGGTGGAAACGCCACAGCAACCGGACTTGATGGAACCAGCGATGTTCCCAGTACCGCCAAAAGTCGAGCAGCAGAAATGTCAGGACCAGCTGCGCAGCGAAAGGAAGAGCCAGCTCCGACATCAGCCCCGGCGGCTGACGTTGAGCAAAGGCGTAGATTCCGACCGGTATGATAACCGCGGTGACTACAGTGCCGATCAGAAACAATCCGATATTGCTTGTCCAACGCCTTGCCATCCGAACCGGCTGGCGTTGCCAAGCGCGCACCCGTTCCATCAGGACAAGCGCGACCGCAGCCGTGAAGAAAACGAGCTGATACAGCGTCTCGAATTCTTCAGTCATCGACCACAGCTTTCCCGTTGCCGGTAGCAAACCGCAGATCGGGGCCGTGCCGAATCAATGCGGCATTCCCTAGCCGTTGCCTCGTCTGCGTTGATGGCTTGCGCGTGCTGTCTCGGGCGTAAAGCCGACGACGCAACTTGCGTCAGATTTTGCCTAGCGCTTTTTCTTGCGCCGTACGATCGAAATTCCGATCATCAGGCTCGCCGCGGCGACGATCAACAAGCCCCCGCTTGCAATCGGCAATAATGAACCGAGCGATCCACCAACTATCTGGCCTAACGTAATGCCTAAAGCCCCGCCCATGGGAGTACCCAATGGCGTAACACCTGCCATGGCCACACTTGCCATTGAAACCGCCAACGTACCAACGATCAGCCTATTCGCATTCAAGGTGACGCTCCTGGTGGCGCGGAAGTTCGACATCCCGGGCGGGTCCTGCGAGGCTCGCAGGTTCAAATGATTCGGCGAGACTTTCAGCGTGCACTTTGCATGCCGACTGCGTTTGTTCGTTATGAATCAATTAACAAATCGACGACGCAGAGGGCCGTCCCGCGTAGAGTGTAAAGCTCTTCGACACTCCGCCATGTGGCGTCATCAATTGACCGCATTAGCGACTTCGGCGTACGGCGGGCTATTGGCCGTAGAGAAAGTCGACATCAGCGGGGCGCTCTGCGGAGAAGTGTTGGCGTTTCGGTCTCCGTCTGACGCCGCATCGGGCTTCGGGCCTACGGATCAGATGCTTCGGCGATAGTATTGTTTTCCTTTCTGCTGCGAATGCGATTCAGCTTCGTAGGAAGGAAACAAAATGCGTAACTTTATTTTTGTGCTGTGGGTGTTGCTGTGTTCGATAGCTCCGGCCGCTGCTCAAGTGAGTGTTGGTGTCGGCCTTCCCGGGGTCAGTATCGGAATCAACGTGCCGGCATACCCGCAGCTTGTGCCCGTGCCCGGCTACCCGGTCTATTACGCTCCGCAACTCAACTCGAACTACTTTTTCTACGAAGGTTTGTATTGGGTCTACGACGGGGACAATTGGTACACGAGCGAGTGGTACAACGGACCGTGGGAACTCGTGCCTCCCGAGGCGGTGCCGCTTTTCATCCTGCGCATACCGGTACGCTACTACCGACGGCCTCCGCCATACTTTCGGGTTTGGAGCGCGAGTGCGCCACCCCGGTGGGGCGAACATTGGGGCCATGCGTGGGAAGAACGGCGAAGGGGATGGGACCACTGGAACCGCAACGCCGTCCCGGCAGCGGCTCCGCTTCCAACGTACCAGCGACAATACTCAGGGAGTCGCTACCCGCGGGTAGAGCAGCAGCAAGTGCTGCAAAGCCAGAATTACCGGTACCGGCCGCATGACGCATTAGCGCAGCGGCACTATCAGGTCCAGCAAGCGCAGGCCGTGCAACCTCAAGCGCAGCCTCCGCAACACCGCGGCGAGCATGCGCAAAATGGGCGGACGCCATCTATGCAGAGCGGGCAGGAAGCGCCACGCGTAAGAGCGGCGCCGCATCAGGAGCGACCGGTAGCGAATGCGCCATCTTCAGCTTCGCAAAGCGGCGGCGTGGCGCCGCCCGGTCCGCCGCCGCAACAGCATGCTCGCGAGCAAGCACAACGGCAGCAAGCACAACAGCAGCAAGCTCAGCAGCGGCAGGCCCAACAACAAGTACAACAACAGCGAGCAGAGCAGCCGGCTCATCAACAGCAAGCGCAACAGCAGCGAGCCCAGCAGGAGACACAACAACAGGCTCTACGCGCTCAGCAACAGCAGGCGCAGCAGCGGCAAGGTCCTCCACATCCGCAACAAGGGGAGCGGCAGACGCAGCAGCACCAGCAGGTAGCGGCGCAGCACGAGCAGCAGCCCCAAGGACGTGGTCAAGAGAAGAGGGAGCAGCACGAACCCGGGAAGTGATCGCGCAAAATTTACGCAACCGTCACGTCACGCACGAGCTTCATGTTCCTGCGGTTGTCCTTGACGATTAGGATCGTGCTCATCGGGTATCTCCAGCGAGCGCTCTGGCAGGATAAATGCAAACGTTGAACCTTTGCCGGGAACGCTTTCAACCCGAATCGTGCCGCCGTGCAACTCTGCGAAACGCTTGGCAAGCGCGAGCCCGAGGCCCGTGCCTTCAGACTTGCCTAGGTGGTCGCCGCCGGCCTGGCGGAATTCCTCGAACACGAGCGCCTGTTGGTCGGCAGCGATGCCGACGCCGGTGTCGATGACGGCGATCTCCACCGCGCCGCCCATGTTGGCGTCCGTTCCCGGCAACAGTCGCGCGCGCAGCGTCACGCTGCCGCCGGCGGGGGTGAATTTGACGGCGTTCGAGAGCAGGTTGATGACGATCTGCTTGACCTTGCGCTGGTCGGCCACCCATGCGCCGATCGCGTCGTCCACTTCGAGTCGGAGGCTCAGGCCGTGCCGACTCGCGCGCTCGCGCACCAGTGTCAACGAGTTCTCGAGCAGCTCAGTGACATCGAAGCGCCTCAGCTCCAGCTCCATGCGGCCGGCCTCGATCTTCGACAGGTCGAGGATGTCATTGATCAATGTCAGCAGATGGTGCCCCGACGAATGAATGTCGCGCAGGTAATCGACCTGCTTGTCGTTCAGCTCGCCGAACATTTTTTCAATAAGCACCTCGGAGAAGCCAATGATCGCGTTAAGCGGCGTGCGCAGCTCGTGTGACATGTTGGCAAGGAACTCCGACTTGTTGCGGTTGGCGGCCTCGATCTGCCGGTACAGCTGCCCTAGCTCCGCGCTCATGCGGTTGAGGTGGTCCGCCAGCGCACCCAGCTCGTCGCGATTGCGTACGCCGACCTGCTTGGTGAAGTCGCCGGCCGCGATCTCGGCGAAGCGCGCGTCCATCTGGCGGACGGGAGTGATCAATGACCTCGAGATCGAATAGCCGAGCGCCAGCGCGAGCGCGACGCTGCCGACCGCGAAGCCGATCAGCAGGCGTCGGGCGCGGACGTACGCTTCGCGGCCCTCGTCGGTGCGCGCGACCATGTCGGCCTCGGCCTTGTTGACCAGCTCGTTCGTCAATCGCTCGAGGCGGTCGGCCAGCGGTCCCGCGCGGCCGATCTGCGCCTCGCGGCCCTCGCCGATCTTGCCGGCGCGGATCAAATCGACCACCTGGGTGACGACGGTGATGAACGCCTCGTAATCCTTGCGCACACGGCCGAAAATCTCGAGCTCGTCCTGTGCGACGAACTGCAGCCGATCGAGGTCATATCCAAACTGGTTGAGCTGGCGTAGCGTCGCCTCAAGCGTTCGCTCATCAGGTACGAGAAGCGCCGAAGCCACGCTGTAAAGCTGGACCGTCGTGTCTTGCTGAATCTGCCGGTAAGCGGCGATCTTGCGCTGCAGCTTCACCAGGTCTTCGGTGCTACGATTGACCGCGCCAAGCGCGGCCAGGCCAACCGCACCGACGACGACCAGCAGAGTCGCGATGGTCAGAAACGCGACCAGCAGCTTGGTGTATATCGAGAGCGGCGCGCGCGCGACGGCGTCCGGTAGCCAGTCGAGCGGAAGCCACTTCATTCGCGCAGCAGCGAGCGCAGGTCGCGCAGCATTTCGTCCGGGTCGAAGCGGTAACCGAGGTACTGGACGCGCAGCATGCCGTCCCGATCGACCAGCGACGTAAGAAAGAGGTGATCGACCTCGCCCGGTTTCACCCGCTTAGCGAACGCGCCGTAGCGTCGCACGACATCGTCGACCTCGGCGCCCGAGCCGGTCAGAAAGCTCCAGCCTGCGGGATCGGCGCCGAAGCGTTCGGCATAGGCCTTGAGCACGGCGGGTGTATCGACCTCGGGTTCGACGGTGACCGAGACGAAGCGCACGCGCGGGCCGAAGTCGGCGCCGAGCCTTTGTTGCAGCGTGGCCATCTTCGCCGTCAGGATCGGACAGGTGTCCTTGCAGGTCGCATAAATGAACGTCACCGCGAGCACCTTGCCGCGCAGATCGGTGAGCGACAGGCGTTCGCCGGACTGTGTGGTCAGCACGAATTCCGGCGCCGGACCGACGACCGGCAAACGCGCGTTGCTCTTGGTCTCGTGCGCCGATGTGTTCGTGGCGCACGCGCCCAACACAGTCAGCAGCATCACGCGCGCGCCCCTGCCGAAGCACTTCGCCGCGACGCTCACGCCTTCAGTTCCTTTTTGAGTTCGTTGATGAACCGCCAATCGGTGCCGCGGGCGAGCAGCTTCTTGGGGTCCGATTTGACGATGCCGACCTCGCGAAGGCGCAGGCCCCAAAAGCGCATCGTGTCCTCGGCCTCGTACTCGCGCCACTTGCGGTAGCCGATCTCCTGCACCGACTGCAGAACGTAGTCGTAGTTCGTCGCGACGCCCCTGCTGATCATGAGGCGCGCGGCGCTCTCGGGCTGGCTCACGCACAGGTCGGTGGCCTTCAGGATCGCTCGCAGCGCGCGCTTCGTTGCGATCGGGTACTTGCGAACGAACTCGCGGTTGCCCGCGGCGAGGCAGCAAAAATACTGCGACCAAGGCCGGTCGGTGAGGGTGTTGATCAGCACGCGGCCGACCTTACGCGCCCGCAGCTCTTGCGGTTCAGGCACGAAGCCCATGAACGCATCGATGCTGCCCTGCTCGAACAGCCGCATCGAGTCGGCCGGTGCATGGTTGATCCAGACAACGTCCTTTCGGGGATCGAGGCCCACCGAGGCGACCATCGCGGCGACGAACGCCTGGCGGCTGCTCTTCTCGGGCGCAGCCACCTTCTTGCCCTTCAGGTCCAGCAACGAGCGGATCGACGGCTGCACGAACAACTCCCAACAGCCGGTGTGGATGCCGCCGAGCACGACGATCGGCGCGCCGGCGTCCAAGCTCATCACATGCGCGGCGCTATCGTTCTGCGCAAGATCGATCCGGCCTGCAGCCAGCGCTTCGTTGGGACCTTCAGCGAGTGGCGTTTTCACATACTGGACGTCGGTGAACCCTTCGGCTTTCAGCAACGCTTCGGCGACATACAGCGGTGCGAAGCACGTGATCAGCGAGTCCTGAATGCGGATTCGAGTGGTCTCGATCGGCGACTCGGCAGCCGCGAGCGCCGGCAGAGCGTGGACCAGGCCGGCGGCGCAGAGCGCTTTCATCAGGTCACGACGCCGCATGAGAGCATGATTCATTTCTTGGCTCCTGGCGCTGGCTGGTGGATGTGCGCGAGCGAGCTGCCACACCAATCTGCTAGACCTTGAGCTCCTGCCTGAGCTGGTCGAGCGCGTGCCAGTCCGTTCCGTGACTAATGATCTTCTGCGGTGGACTGTTCACCATCCCCGCTTCGCGCAGTCGCAACGCGTAGAAACGCAGCGTGTCCTCCGGGTTGTACTCGCGCCAGTGGCCGTACGGAATCTCCCGCAGCGCCTGCCGCGCGTGCTCCGGCGAAGTCGCGAAGCCTTGATCGAGATACGCCTTCGCGCCGCGGTCGGGATCGGTGGCGCAGATCTCGCTGCCCTTAATAATGGCGCGCAGCGCGCGTTTCGTTGCGATCGGATTTTTTTGCGTGAATTCGCGATTGGCGGCGACCATGCAGCAGAAGTATTGGGACCAGGGCCGATCGGTCGCGCTGTTCAGCACGACGTGGCCAATGTGCTTCGCGCGCAATTCCTGAGGGTCGGGCGGGAACCCGAGGTAGGCATCGATCTTGCCGTCGGCCAGCAGCAGCTTCGCCTCTGCACCGGGACGGGTCACCCATTCGATGTCACGCCGGGGATCAAGTCCGACCGACGTCGCAATGCTGGCGAGAAAGATGTGCTGAGCGGATTCGAGGGCCAATACGTTAACCCGCTTTCCCTTGAGGTCCGTGATCGTGCGGATTTTCTGCGTTGCGAACAGTTCAAAACAGCCGGTGTGGATTCCGGCCAACACCGATATTGTCGCCTCTCGATCGAGCCCGACGACCAACGGCGCTGCGAAGTTCATCGTGATGTCGAGCTGGCCGGCGCCAAGCTCCCGCGTGCCCGAAAGCCCGCCCACGCCGCCGCCCCAGGTAACGTATTGGATGTCCGAAAATCCTTCCGCGCGCAGCAGGTCCTCCGCTACGAACTGCGGCGCAATGCAGATGCTCGGCACCTTCCCGACCCGAATTCGCGTCGTTTCCGGTGCGGGCTCTGCGTTCGCGGATTTAGGTGCAATGCCGGCGAGACCCGCCGCCGCAGCCGCACGCAGGAAATCACGCCGGCCCCACGTCGTCGCCGTCATGTCTTCATTTCCTTCCGCAGCTGCTCGAGCGCGTGCCAGTCCGTTCCCTGACTAATGAGTTTCTGCGGCGGACTCTTGACCATCCCCGCTTCGCGCAGCCGCAACGCGTAGAAACGCACCGTGTCCTCGGGGTTGTAGTCGCGCCAATGGGCGTACGGCAATTCGCGCAGTGCCTGTCGCGCGTGGTCCGGGTTCGGCGTGTAGCCTTGCGCCAGGTAGGCATTCACGCCGAGGCCGGGATCGCTCGCACAAAGCTCGCTGCCTTTCAAGATCGCGCGGAGCGCGCGCTTCGCGGCAATGGGATGCTTGCGCACCCAGTCACGGTTTGCGGCCACCAGGCAGCAGAAGTATTGCGACCACGGCCGGTCGACGGCGCTGTTGAGCAGCATCCGGCCGATTCTCTTCTCACGAAGCTCCTGCGGGTCGGGGGGAAACCCAAGATAGGCGTCGATCTTCCCCTCGGCGAGCAGGCGTTTGCTTTCGGTGCCCGGCTGGTAGACCCACTCGATGTCACGGTTCGGATCGAGACCGATCGAAGTTGCGATACTCATGAGGAAGACGTGCTGTGCGGATTCTTTCGCCAGCACCGAGACGGTCTTGCCCTTCAGGTCCTTGATGCTGCCCACGCGCGCCGATCCGAACAGCTCGAAGCAGCCGACATGCACACCGCCAAGCAGCGAGATTTCGGCACCGCGGTCGAGCCCGATGACCAGCGGTGCCGCGAAGTTCATTCCGATGTCGCTCCCGCCTTCGCTCATCACCTGCGTGCCAGCGACCCCGCTGCTCGTCATGCCCGAACCGATGTACGAGATATCGGTGAAGCCTTCCGCGCGCAGGAGATCCTCGGCCACATATTGCGGCGCGACGCAAATGCTGGGAACCTTCGTAAGACGGATGCGCGTCGTTTCCGGCGGCGGCTCGGCATACGCAGACTTCGATCCGATACCGGGAATCCCAGCCACGCCGGCCATCGAGACAATGCGAAGGAATTTACGACGGCTGTCGCGCATGGTGCATGTCCTTCCCTCGCACCACCGGAGTTCCGCATTGCGTTGCGAAAGGGAAGGTCGAGTCGTCGCGACTCTATGCCTGCGTAACCCGGGTGTCTACAACCTCCTCCCACAGATACGGTCGCGATCGAATTCCAAGCCCGCGATCCGGCGGTGCTCTGCTGCTCCACCAAAGATTGTGCGCTCACCGCTACTTTGGGCGCGCCGTCGATCCCCACACCTTGGCGAACAACTGCGCTGCCCCATTCATCGCAGCGATCGTCGCCGTCCTGCAACGCAGCCCCAGTGAAAATCTGAACGAGGGCTACACTTCATTCGCCAATGCGACGCCGATCATGCTGTCCCGCGTCACCAGCCGCGCAAGCTCTGCTTCGCTCCAGTTTTCAGTTCCTGTGGGACGTTTGGGTACGACCAGGTAACGCATATCCGCGGTGCTGTCGTGCACGCGAATCGCCACGTCGGGGGGGATAACGGTACCAAACTCAGCAAGAACGGCACGGGGCTCGCGCACCATTCGGGAACGATAGTTGCGGCTTTTGTACCAGTCCGGCGGCAGGCCAAGAAGCATACGCGGATAGCACGAGCACAGTGTGCAGACGATCACGTTGTGCACGCTTGACGTGTTTTCCACCACCACCAATTTGAGCGGCCCTACATCAAGCCCGATCTCCTCGGCGGCCTTGCTACCGTTAGCAAGCATGCGCTGCTTGTAGGCAAGGTCGAGCCAGGCGCGTGCCACCATTTTCGCACCGCGGCCGGCGTTGCGGCCGTCCATGTCCTCTACTTGGCGGCGCACGTCGTCGGCGGTGATTACACCCTTGTCGATCAGCAGCTCGCGCACTGCAGTTTCCATCGCGCGGTAATAGGTCAGGGTGTCGTCCTGGTCGGGGCGTGGCGGAAATCGATGGACGTGCGCATGATCATGGTCTTGGTCGTGACTCATGGTTGAGGCCCCTCCGCTTCCAACCAATGCTGATAAATCTCTACCTCGACAACATCCACGGGCTGACCAGCGTAATCGGTCCACAATTCACGTTGCAGGAAGCGGACGCGGTACAACGGCTGCGCGGGCCGCCCCTCTCGCGCATAGGCAAGCTCCTCCGGATTGGGGAAAGCGCCGCAGACGCGTTCGATCACACCGCATTTGCCGCGGACATAGTACGGAGTGCGTACGTGGCCGATCGGATACGCCTCGCGCACCTTGACTCGATCGCCGATCTGGAATCGATGAGCAACAGCGTCAGGCACGCTGCGCCTCGCGCGTTTTGACGGCTTCGATCTTGCGGCCCAGCTCATCGACGGTGATCACGCCGCGTTGGATGAGCGTCTGTGTGATCGCGTAAATCCAGCGCTCGTAGTAGGTCATCTCGTCGTAGGCTTCGGGGCCGAGGCTTTCTATATTGCGTCGAAGCTCGTCCACCGTAAGGAGCCGCCGGTCCTTGCGGCTGAGTAGCATCATCAGCGCATCGACGCGCTTTTCCCACAATGCGTAGTCATGCTCGCTCGGCTCAACCGCCCCCGCCGGGAGCCCGCCCATGTCATGGTGGCCGCGTGGTGCATCCGAACTGGTCATGAACTTATTTTCGCGCGTTTCCGCGGTTACGTGGCAATTACTGTAGGCGATCTACTTATTTATCTCTCATCGAATCGATGAACCGGAATGCGTAGAGGAGACCTCCAACGCGGCGACATCGCTTTGAAATTTCATTTACCCGCTATGATCACGGCCCACCACTAATTGTCCGGAAGCACGCGATGGCAATATCGAAACGACAGGCGGTGCATTGGATGTTCGATGTTGCCGTGGCCGTCAAAGCGTTTAACGGAGTTCTGGAAATCGCCGGTGGATCATTCCTCTTACTCAAGCCCGGCTGGCTTGGCTCGGCGTCCCTCCTGACCCAGCATCCCGCTAACTGGTTTGCATTAATGATTGATCGATGGAGCGGCGGACTGACTGCCGATACGGAGCGCTTCGCCAGCACCTATCTGATCGCCCACGGTGTCGCGAAGTTGGTTATCGCGTGGGGCCTGATTCGCGAGAAGCTATGGGCCTTTCCGACAGCGCTCGTCGTATTCGGGTTGCTCATCTTGTATCAGATGTACCGTGTTGCACATACCCATTCGCTCACGCTCGCGTTGCTCATCGCGATAGATATTGTTGTTTGCTACCTTATCTGGCGTGAATACGGTTTTAGACGAGACGATATAGATGCCGGCGTAGGAATCGCGAACCGATGACGGCCAAGGGAAGTTTGACAATTGCTTTGCCCTAACCATTGCCGCTTACCACCTTGTTGCATCTCCACCGCCGCATTCGGGTCGTTGCGATCACCGGACCAACAGGCGCAGCGTCCTTGAGTTTGCACGGCGCTCGCGGGATCATTGACGCAACTGTGTGAGTCGGAAACAATTTCCGTGACGGCGAAGTCTGCCCACCCGATCTCCGAGGGATATCCCGATGTCGCTGAACACCCCCGCCGCACGCCGCGATCAGTCATTTCACCTTCAACCGGCGACCAACCTGCGGGCATTGCAGAAGGAAGGGCCGCTCGTCATCACGCGCGGCGAAGGCGTCTACGTCTACGATGAGGGCCGGCGTTATCTTGAGGGCATGGCCGGTGTTGCCGCGTATCTCGTACGCCGCGCGCAGCACCATGGAGCGATATTGCGCAACATGCCCGGCGCTAACGTCGCCTTCTGCCCGCCGTTGATCATCACCGAGGCAGAAATCGACGAGATGATCGACTGTTTCAGTAAAGCGCTCGACGATACCTGGGCGATGGTGAGGGAAAAGGGTCTCGCGTGAACATCGTTGGGGCCGACGCGCGACAAATGGCACGCTTGAACGGTCGCGAGCCTATCGTTCGCTTCGTTGGAATAGGGAAGACCTACGATGGCGTCACCCGCGTTGTCGACGAGCTCCATCTCGATGTCGAACGCGGCGAGTTCCTGACGTTGCTCGGGCCCTCCGGATCGGGCAAGACGACGACGCTGATGCTGCTCGCCGGCTTCGAGACACCGACCGCCGGCGAGATCCTGCTCGAGGGAAAGCCACTATCGCGCGTTCCACCGTATCAGCGCCATATCGGCATGGTGTTCCAGAACTACGCGCTCTTCCCGCACATGAGCGTCGACGAGAACATCGCCTTCCCGTTATCGGTTCGCGGCGTACCCGCGGCCGACATTGCCAAGCGTGTCGAGCGCGCGCTGGACATGGTGCAACTGGGTGGCTTCGGCCGGCGGCGGCCAGCGCAACTCTCCGGTGGCCAGCAACAGCGCGTCGCGGTGGCGCGTGCGCTGGTGTTCGAGCCCAAGCTTATTCTGATGGACGAACCGCTGGGAGCGCTGGACAAGCAGCTGCGCGAGCAGATGCAGCTCGAGATCCGGCGCCTCCATCAACGGCTCGGCGTGACCATGGTCTACGTCACCCACGACCAGGCCGAGGCGCTCACGATGTCGGATCGCATCGCGGTTTTTCACCGCGGCAAGATCCAGCAACTCGACACCCCGGAACAGATGTATGAATATCCGAAGAACGCCTTCGTCGCCCGGTTCATCGGCGAGAACAATCGTCTCGACGGCAAGCTGGAGACCCATGCCGACGGCCGCTGCACCATTCGCATGACTGCCGGCGATACTCGGATCGACGGTACGCTGGTCGAGCCGGTCAAAAACGGCGATGTGGTCACCGTATCGCTGCGGCCGGAACGGGTGCAAATCCGCGCAGCGGGGCATACACTCAACGGGCATCCCGGATGCCGTCTGGCCGGGTCGCTACAGGAGATCATCTATCTGGGTGACCACGTCCGTGCGCGCGTTGTACTGACCAGCGGCGGAGAGTTCATGGTGAAGCGTCCAATCTCAGAGGCGCACACCTTGCCGCGCATCGGCGCGGTGGTGGACGTCTTTTGGGCGCCCGAACATTGCCGCGCGTTTGCGCAGGAAAGTTAGCGGCGGAGCCACAGTCAAGTCAAAGGAGAACGACATGCAAAGCAGGAAAATCTGGGCCGTGGCAGTGACGACGACGGCATTCGTGCTGTCCGTGGCGGCGCTGGCGCGCGACTTGTCCGTCGTTTCGTGGGGCGGTGCGTACCAGGACGCGCAGCGCGAAGTCTATTTCAAGCCGTTCATGGAGAAGACCAAGACACCGATGACCGAAGAGAACTGGGATGGCGGCGTCGGTACGCTGCGCGCCAAGGTCCAGGGCGGCAACAACAACTGGGACGTGGTCCAGGTGGAGTCGGAAGAACTGCTGCTCGGCTGCGAAGAAGGCCTCTACGAAAAGCTCGACTGGGCCAAGCTCGGCGGGAAGGACAAGTACCTGCCCGACGCGGTCAACGACTGCGGCGTGGGCGCCATCGTCTACAGTTTCATCCTCGCCTACGACGGCGACAAGATCAAAGCCGACGCGCCGAAGTCCTGGGTCGATTTCTGGAATACGCAGAAGTGGCCGGGCAAGCGCGCGCTACGCAAAGGTCCGAAGACGACGCTGGAAATCGCGCTGATGGCCGACGGCGTCGCGCCGAAAGACGTCTACAAGACTCTCGGCACCAACGAAGGCGTCGAGCGCGCGTTCAAGAAGCTCGATCAGTTGAAACCGAACCTGGTGTGGTGGGAAAAGGGCTCGCAACCGCCGCAATTGCTGGCCTCGGGCGAAGTCGCGATGACCGATGCGTACAACGGTCGCATTGCCGCCGCGAACGACAAGGACAAGAAGAACTTCAAGATCGTGTGGACCAACAACCTCTATACGGTCGATTCGTGGGTGATCATGAAAGGCTCGCCGAACAAGGCGCAGGCCGAGACTTTTCTGGTGTTCGTCAACGATCCGCAGAACCAGAAGAACCTCCCGCCGAAGATTCCCTACGGTCCGACGGCCAAGGCGTCGACGCCGTTGATCGACAAGAGCGTGCTGCCGAACCTCGCCACCGCGCCGCAGAACATGGCCTCGGCGCTTCCGATCAACGACAAGTTCTGGCTGGAGAACCTGGACAAGCTGTCGCAGCGCTTCAACGCCTGGGTCGCCAAGTAGCGGCCAGATAGCGAACTGAGGGCAACACGAGGGCGCGATGCTACGCGGCGCTGCGGCGGCGCTCCATGCTGCGCTGGCCGGCGCCGATGACGACGCCGGCGACCTGCGCCGTGCGCTTCGCCGCAGCCGCCGTCGCGAGCAACTGCGCGCGGCGGCATTGGTGCTGCCGCTTTTCCTCTTCCTCGCGGCGTGCTTTGTCGTGCCGATCGGCGCGATGCTGTCGCGCGGCGTGATCGATACCGATATTACGCGCATCCTGCCTGCGGTCACCGCGGCACTGAAGAACTGGGACGGCCGCGACCTGCCGGCAGAGTCCGCGTACGCTGCGTTGATCGCCGACATTCGTACGGCGCGCGAAGCGGGTACGCTGGCAAGCGCGGCGACGCGCCTCAACTACGACGTTCCGGGTTTTCGCACGCTGCTTTTCAGCGCCGGTCGTCAATTGCCGGCGGAGCTCAATGGATCCGCGCGCGATGCGCTGATCGGCATCGATCCCAAGTGGGGCGAGCGCGAGACATGGGCTGCGATTCGCCGCGCCGGTGGTCCCGCCACCGACTTCTACCTGTTGGGCGCGCTCGACCTGCGACGCGATGCCGACGGTTCCGTCGTCGGCGGACCGTCCGAGCAGCGCGTATTTCGCGACGTGCTGGGGCGCACGCTGTGGATATCGGCGATGGTGACGCTGATGTGCGTCATCCTCGGTTATCCGGTCGCGTACGTCATTTCCGCGCAGCCGCCGGGCCGCGCGGGCGTGCTGCTGTTCCTGGTACTGCTGCCGTTCTGGACATCGCTCCTCGTGCGTACCGTCGCCTGGGTCGTGCTGCTGCAAAAGGAAGGCGTCCTCAACAGCCTGTTCCTGTCGTTGGGCATCGTGAACGAGCCGCTGAAAATGATCTTCAATCGCTTCGCGGTCTACGTCGCGATGGTGCACGTGCTGCTACCGTTCATGGTGCTGCCGCTGTACAGCGTGATGCGGAGCATTCCGCCGTCGTATGTGCGGGCCGCGTCGTCGCTCGGTGCGCGCCCGTTCACCGCGTTCTGGCGCGTCTATATGCCGCAGACGCTGCCGGGGATCGGCGCCGGCTGCCTGATGGTGTTCATCCAGGCGCTCGGCTACTACATCACGCCGGCATTGGTGGGCGGTGCCGACGACCAGATGATCAGCTACTTCATCGCCTTTTATGCCAGCAGGACGGTGAACTGGGGCATGGCTGCCGCTCTGTCGATCATGCTGCTGACCGCCACGCTGGCGCTGTACGCCGTTTACAACCGCCTGATCGGCGTCGAGCGGATGCGGCTGGGCTGACGCGATGAGAACCGGCACCGAAACGGTTGGAGAGCGCGTCACCGGCATCGGTCTCGCGATGCTGACGGGCGCCGTGCTGGCATTCCTGGTGGCGCCCATCCTCATCATCGTGCCGCTGTCGTTTTCCTCGGGGTCGTTCTTCTACTATCCTCTGCCGGGCTTCAGCCTGCGCTGGTACCAGGACTTCTTCTCGTCGTCGTTCTGGCTGCCTTCGCTCAAGAACAGCCTGATCGTCGGCACTTCGGCGACGATCTTGGCGACGGGGCTGGGAACGTTGGCAGCGCTCGGCATCTGGCGTGCGCGCTTTCCGGCGCAGGCATTGGTGCTGGCGCTACTCATCTCGCCCATGGTCGTTCCGGTGATCATCGTGGCTGTCGGCGTTTACTTTGCGTTCGCGCCGTTGGGACTCACCGACGGCTATCTCGGCCTGATCCTGGCGCACACGACCCTGGGTGTGCCGTTTGTCGTGATCACGGTTCTCGCGACGCTGTCGAGTTTCGATCGCACACTGATCCGCGCGGCGGAAAGTCTGGGCGCTTCACAGATCACGACGTTCCGCCGCGTCACGCTGCCGCTGATCTTGCCGGGCGTGGCCTCGGGCGCGGTATTCGCGTTCGCCGCGTCGTTCGACGAGGTGGTTGTCGCGCTACTGATGGCGGGACCCGGTCAGCGCACGCTCCCGCGGCAAATGTTCGCCGGCATCAACGACAACATAAGCCTCACGATCGCGGCTGCCGCGACGATGCTGATCGCAATCTCTCTGCTGCTGATGATCGTGGTTGGTTGGCTTCAGCGGCGCAGCGCGCGGCTGCGGCAGAGCGGCTGACGCAAATCTCCGAGCACATCGAGCGAGAATGAAGGTGCCGAAAGTTCTACGATGCAATGCGTCATTGACAAGCAAAATGGGACCTGCTAAACGCGCAAATCGCCCGTCGGAAGCGATGTCTCATCCAATCTTGTTAAAGAAGTCGCAGGTATCAAGGGGGAGCTCATGAAACGAGGTGGACGGTGGATGCCGGTGATTCTGGCGGCGGTGATGGTTGCCGTTGCGATTCCTAACGCTAGCTTCGCGCAGCAGAAGAAGCTGGTCCTCTGGACCCACTGGGAACAGAACCCCGACTTCAACAAGTGGTACGAGGGCAAAGGCAAAGAGTTCGCCAAGAAGACCGGTTATGAGGTTGAGGTGGTCACCATTCCTTATCAGGGATATGAGGCCAAGTATCTGGCGGCGTTCATGGCCAAGAGCAGCGCGCCCGACATGTTTATGGGCATGACGCACCAGTGGTGCGGCCAGTACGATTTCTGCGACAAGATGCCTGCCGATCTGGCGAAGCTATATGACGAGAATCTGCCGAAGTACATGGTCTCCGTCGGCAAGTGGAAGGACGTGCGCTACGGGATCCCGATTGAGCACGGCAACTTCCAGCAGATGTACATCAACGTGGACATGTTCAAGAAGGCGGGCCTGAATCCGGACGATCCGCCCAAGACCATGGACGCTTTTCTGGCGGACTTGAAGAAGCTAACGATTGCCGACCCCAAGGGTGGTGAGCCAACGCAAGTGGGCTTCGCCATCCGCAGCAAGGGTCATCCAGTGGGGATCACGGACAAGTTTCTCCCCTTCGCGCACGCGTGGGGCGCCCGTCTGCTGAGTCCGGATATGGAAAAGGCCACCGGCTATGCGAACAGCCCGCAGATGGTCGCGGCGCTTACGTTCTTTGGCGATCTGGTGTTGAAGGACAAGGTCGCCAGCCTGTCGTTCGGCAATCCCGAAGATGCCTTCGGCCAGAAACGGGCCGCCGTCATCTTCCGCGAGTCGTGGTTTTTCGGCTGGCTCAAGAAGAACGCGCCCGATGTGAACTTCAAGGTGTACGCACTGCCGTGTGAGAAGGCCTGCCCCGGTGCGGGCGCCCTGTTCCCCTGGACTGACCTGGTTTACAAGAACAGCCCGAACAAGCAAGCGGCGTGGGAGTTCATGAGGTTCATCAGCAATCCCAAGGACGACATGGAGCATCATCAGATCCAGGGGATACTCCCCGTCTGGACCGCGAACCTCGATAGCGCGTACGTGAAGTCTCGGCCCGACTATCAGTCCACGAAAGACATGCTCGCGCAGCCGGTGCCGCCGACCTATTTCCACCCGAAGTCGAACGAGTTGGCTACCGCCTTCGGCGAGGCGGTCGTGGGCGTTCTGTTCGGCAAAGGACAGCCGAAGCCCTTGCTGGACGAAGCTGCCGCCAAGATGGATCGCATCCTCAAGGACTAGAAGTTTGTTGAAAGACGAACTGCGGTCGCAAACAAACTCGGACTTCGGGGTGTACCTACACCGTCGAACAAGAAATAGTCATTGGTAGCCCGATCTAGCGGGCCGACATGCCGACCCACCAGCGGTGTGTGTACCTGCGTCGTCGGCGTTCAAATGCGCCGACAGTGCGGAGCAGCGGTGGTTGAAATTGTGTGGCGCTGATCAGATCGCTCCACACAATTTTCGACAATGTCTCATCGGGGTTCTCTACTAACTATGCGCCAATGGTTTCGCATCGCGTTCCCCAAGAATTATTTGGATCGCCGGAACCGCGCAGGATTCCTGTTCGTCCTCCCCGCCCTGCTGTTCTTCGGTTCCGTCTTCATCCTGCCGCTCGCCCAGTCCATCAAGTACTCGTTCTACAAGATTGCCCCGGGCGGAGCGAGCAAGTTCGTGGGCCTGCGTCTCTATGAAAAGGTCCTCACCGATTCCACCTTCTGGACCGCCGTCCAGAACACGATCCAACTCCTGCTTTTCTCCGTGCCCACGACGGTAGTCCTTGCACTCGCCGTGGCACTCGGTCTCAACCGGATCACCAATCTCAAGTGGCGGAACGCCTGGGCCTCCATGTACTTCTTGCCCTTCGCCACCTCGCTCGTCGCTGCCGCCCTCATCTGGCAGTGGATCTACGACCCGGTCTACGGCTTCCTCAACTATGCGCTGTCGTTCGTCGGCATTGCGCCCCAGAAATGGCTGCAGAGTCTGTTCCAGGTGCGCCCGGCCATCGCCGCCATAAGCATCTGGGTCCGGATCGGCTTCGACACCATGATCTTCCTGGCCGCGCTCCAGGCGATCCCGGAGGAGTATTACGAGGCGGCCAGAATCGACGGCGCGAATGCGTTCCAAAAACTCTGGTACATCACGTTGCCCCTGCTCAACGCGCAAATCATCATGGTCTGCATTCTCGAGCTCATTTTCAACTTCAAGATCTTCGATCAGGTTTACGCCACGACCCAGGGCGGACCGGCAAGCGCAAGTCAGACCATCATCATGCTGCTGTACGACACGGCCTTCAAATTCTTCCGATTCGGTGACGCCTCTGTCATGGCGGTCTTCGTGTTCATCACGCTCATGGCGATCACCTTGCTGCAATGGCGAATCTTCCGAAAACCCGTTGAGTACTGAAGAGCCTCGCCTCGAGAGAAGGGTCCCGGGTCATGTTATTGCTCTTGCGCGAGACATGAGTTCCATCGTTGCATCGCGTGAACTGTCTCCCCGCGCCGCCCTCG
>VBCG01000029.1 GCA_005881895.1 Betaproteobacteria bacterium | reverse complement strand
GAGACATTCGGTAGCGACGCGAAAATATCCCAAGCAATCACCCGCTGGCGAGCGTGAACTCCCGCCCGAAGACGTAGTATGGTTAGACTTCCATTCGGCGACGCGGTGATTCAGTGATGGATCGGCGGACCTCGATCGGCACATTCGTCGGAAGCTTGTTCGCAGTCTCGCACATCGCCGTCGCGCAGCAGACGACGAAAGTGTGGAAGGTCCGGTACCTGCGTGCTGCAAATGAGAGGTGGCCGTCGATGCCCCGAATCTTCGCCGTGCTTGCTTGCCTCGCGTCCTGCGTCGGACTCTCGACCGCAGCGACCCCGCAGGAGGCGCTCGGCGCGTACCACTGGGGTTCGCCTTACATCGTGAACGGCCCGTCGTCGCTGCTAGACGGCGCGCAGCAGGTGCAGGCGCTGGGCGCGCAGGTCATCTCGCTGGCGATGACGCCGAATTACGCGACCGACTATCCCGGTGGCAATTTCGCAACCGTCCACTCGCTGGTCGATCTCGCGCGCACGCCCGAGTTCCAGCAGGTGTTCCAGATGCCGTTCAGGACCTACGTGCTGATGAGCCTGAGCTTCAGCACCTGGAACACCTGGAGCACCGTGCATCCGCACGGTCCCTTCACGGCGGCGCTGGCGGCGCAGGAAACGGCGGAGATCCACGACCTGGCCAAGTACCTGCTGCAGACCTATCAGGGCTCAGGCAAGACCTTCATCATCAAGAACTGGGAGGGCGACTGGTTCATCGATGAAAACTACGATCCCACGTACGTGCCCACTGCGGCGCAGATCCAGGGCGGCATCGCCTGGTTCAACGCCCGGCACGCGGGCGTGGTGCAGGCGCGGCAGGAAATGCCGGGCGTGGCCGATGTGCAGGTCCTGCATGCCGTCGAGTTCTCGCTGATCCAGCGGGTGAAGAAGGGGGTTCCCTCGGTGCTCAACAGCGTCATCCCCTTCGTTCAGAGCGACCTAATCTCGTGCGGCTGCTACGACATGGGCACAGCGGCGTCGCCCGGGCCGGCCGGCACAGTCGCGCTGCGGCAGACCGTGATGGACGACGTGGCGTACGTGCAGACGTATCCGGGCGTCGGCGGGCGACCGCTGTTCATCGGGGAATATGGATTCTCCGAGACGCAGTTTGCGGATGCCGGGGCCCGCACCGGCATTGCCGCCCAGGCCTACCTCGACGCGGGCGTGCCCTTCGCGATCAACTGGGAGATCGAGGCCGGTGGCGGCTTCGGGCTGGTTCGTCCGGACGGCACGCGCACCGCGTCGTGGCAGGCCCTCCACGCGATGCTGATCGGCGCGCCGGACCCGAATGTGCAGGGGCTTTGGTGGGCGACGCCTCCCGGTTCAGAATCGGGATGGGGGACGAATTTCGCGCACCAGGGTGACGTGGTCTTCGCCACCTGGTTCACCTACGACAATTCCGGCAAGGCGTGGTGGCTTTCGATGACTGCGCCGCGCATCGGACCGCAGACTTTCGGCGGCACGCTCTACGCGACAACGGGACCGGCGTTCAGCGCGACGCCGTTCGATCCGGCGCAGGTCACGCGCGTGGCCGTCGGCGGCGCCGTGCTGGCGTTCACCGACGGCAACACCGGCAGCTTCACCTACACGGTCAACTTCCTGTCGAAATCTAAGCCCATCACTCGGCAGGCGTTCGGCCAGCTGCCGGGTTGCTCGACCGCGACCGGCGCGCTCGGTGCCGCCACGAACTACCAGGACCTTTGGTGGGCCACGCCCGCCGCCTCCGAATCCGGATGGGGGATCAACTTCGCGCACGAGGGCGACACGATCTTCGCGACGTGGTTCACCTACGACACCGATCACACGCCGTTGTGGCTGTCGGTCACGGCGAGCAAGACGGCTGCCGGCGTGTACTCAGGGACGCTATACCGCACGACCGGCCCCGCCTTCTCGGCGGTGCCCTTCGATCCGGCCGCGGTCACGCGGACATCGGTTGGGTCGGCGACGCTCACCTTCAGCAACGGCAACAACGCGCTCTTCGCCTATACGGTGAACGGCGTCGCGCAGAGCAAGTCGATCACGCGCCAGGTCTTCAGCCCGCCCGGTACCGTGTGCCATTAGCGGCGCGTCGCCGCATCCCGGCAAACAAAAGCCGGACTCGGCGTCGCCGCCGTATCGGCACCATTGTTCGCAAGGTAAGAGCCGGTCGCCTACGGCGCTATGTGACCATCTCGAAGTCGGTGCTGCCGCGTGCCTCGAGTTTGATTGCGATTGAATGTCCGGTTCGTGTACGGCGCAACGGCCGCTTAGCGGTCGAACCCGGTCATTGAAATGGACTGTGACCCAATTTAATTGGACATTTGTCTGTTCGGTCGAGTCCAGGTCAGACCATGTAAGGCGAGTCGCCCCGCGGGGCCGCTGATCTACAGCGTCGGATTGTCGCAAGGCAGCCCGAGCGCAACGCGTCCAAAGGTCGTCGCCTGCGCCTCCCATATCATCGAGATGTGTGCGGTCGCCGCGTGCACGTCGCGAAATGCGCGCTGCAGCGGATGATCGTCGAACAGTGCGCCACCGCCGCCGGTTTTGAAGAGTACGCCGACAGCGCGTTCGCACAAAGCCGCGGTGAATGCGCCATCGCGTCGCCACGTTGCCTTGAGCAGAAGATCGGGGACATCTCCACGCTCGGCGAGCGTTTGCGCCGTCTGACAGTGATCACGCATTACGCGTCGCGCGGCGTCGATGCAAGCAGCGGCCTCGGCGATCTTGATCTGCAGCGCCGTCATGTCGGCAAGGGTCTTGCCGGAGTAGCGCGCAACGCGCCCGCGTAAGCCATCGACGACGTTCTCGTAAGCGCCCTGTGCGATGCCGAGCGCGATGCCGGTCAGCATGTACGGAAAGGTCGCAAAGATCGGAATTTGGAATAGCGGCGCGCGGTTGACCGCCGCACCCGGATGATTGCCGCCGCCCTTCGTCGCCTCCACGCTAAGCGTGCGATCTTCGGGAACGAATATGTCCTTCGCCTCCACGTCCTTGCTGCCCGTGCCCCGAAGCCCCATTACGTGCCAGTTGTCGATGATCGTGTAGTCATCGCGCGGCAGCAGGAAGATTCGGTGCTCGCCCGTCGCGCCTTCGCCTTGAACGATGCCTCCGAGCATGTTCCACGCGCTCGGATCGACGCCGCTCGAGAACGGCCAGCGTCCGCTCAAGCGATAGCCGCCCGGGACACGCGTCGCTTTTCCGGCGGGGAACACCATCGACGAGGCGATCAATACCGCAGGGTCGGCACCCCAGATCTCGTCTTGGCACGCAACCGGCCAGAACGCGAGCATCCAATGGTGCACCGCGTAGTTCGCCCAGTTCCAGGCGGTCGAGCCGCAACCGCGCGCGAGCTCTGAGCCGATGTCGATCAACGCAACCCATGGCAGCTCGGAGCCGCCGACACGCCGCGGCTGAAGCACACGCATCAAGCCGGATTCGTTGAGCTCGCGCACCGACTCGTCGGGACAGCGGCGCAGCGAATCGGCATTCGACGCGCGCGCCTTGAGCCGCGGCACCAACGCACGCGCACGCGACAACGCCTCATCGGGCGTGAGCGTGATCGCCGCGTGTTGAACTACGACTTCATCAGCCAATGGCGGCTCAAGCGGCAGCAGCGTCCTGCACTGACGAAACTTCGGATGCCGGGAAATTGAGCTCGATGGTGACACCGTTCGGATCTTTGATGAACACTTGATGCAATCCGAGCGCGGGCACCGTCCTCTCGAAAAAGCCGACGTCGTTACGACGGCATCGCTCGAGCATCCCTGCTCGACCGGTTACCGCCAGCGCGATGTGATCGAGCGCGCCCGTGCTGCCCTTCTGCGTGTCGGGATCGGTGCCGCCCATGTAGTCGATCAGCGCCTGCGGATTGTCGCGGTCCACACCCATGACGTGCACGATGCCGTAATTGTTTTCCGGATTATCGAGACCAGCCGGCGGCTCGCCGTTGTAGAGCCAGACGCCGGGGAAGTCGAATGGCGGCCGGGGTCCGACTTTGAGCCCGATGATTTCCGTATAGAACTTACGCGACGCCTCGACGTCGAGCGTACGGATTGAATAGTGGTCAATGCGTTTGATTTTCATGGGACTCTCCTTCGACTCCGCGTTTCCCTAACCTATCGGCGGCCTCCG
Organism: Betaproteobacteria bacterium; assembly: GCA_005881895.1. GTDB lineage: Bacteria > Pseudomonadota > Gammaproteobacteria > Burkholderiales > Casimicrobiaceae > VBCG01. The sequence continues at coordinate 6,526 of VBCG01000029.1, read as the reverse complement.
ACGCTGTCAAGCGCGGCGAGGAATGACCGGAAGCCACACGTACGAGGCGCGCGATTCGCCGGTAAATATCGTGTTCGTTCCCGTGTTGTAGTCGGCCGCGTAGTGCGTGTAAGGCGCGCTGCCGATGCCGTCGCGCGGTTGGATATCGAGCCTGATCCGATGACCCTTCTTGAACACCATGCACGTCGGCCAGATCTCGACCTCGACGCGCACCGGCTTGCCGGGCTCGAGCATTTCGCGCGCGGTGTGTGTGTGATACGGCCGATACGGAAGCGACAGCGCAGAGTCGACCTTACGATGCGATGCGCGAAGCCAGCCCTTAGCCACCGGAACCGGCTGACTTTGCTGACCCAGCTCGAACACATCGTGGCCGTCGGGTGCGATGTTGCGGATCGTCGCGAAGATATCCATGTCCTCGGTGCTGCTCGCGATCCACAGAACCAACACGACCGGCCCCGTTACTTCCGTATCTGCCCCAAGCGGATCGGTGGCGAACGACACGCCCATCGGCGGCAAACTTCCCGCGAGCGCCGTCGACGTCCACGAGGCGCTGGCCACGCCCGCCTTGGTCATGCCGCTTGCAGAGTAGTCTAGCGAGCCTGTCTTGCGCGGCGCCTGCGTGACCAATGCACCAAGCGCCCCTTCGTCACTGCCGCGCGCGGGCGGCTGCAGGAAGAATTTGGTCCACTGTGTGCGCTTGATCGGCCACTCGTTCTCGAAGCGCCACTCATAGTTGCCATGGCCGCCTTTGCGGATCAAGAGCTTTACCGGGGGCTCGCGCATGATGCCGGTGTCGATGCCTTTGAGCCAATGATCGAAGAAGCGAAGCTGATCCTCGCGCCCCTCGGCGGAATAGAACGGGTGGTAGTGCGTTCCCGCGTGAATGCGCAGTTTCTTGTGCGTCGAAGCGGCGCGCATATAGCCCTCGGTGTTGCCACGCAGGTGCAGCCCCATCCCGCTCCAGTTGCCGGCGCTATAGACAGGACAATCGATGTTTTCCCAGTGGGCGCAGCGGCCGTGGTACCACTCGCTATCCAGGTTGTAGCGCATGTACTCCCACACCCACGGCGTCGCAAACGCGTCCGGCGCGGTCGCCTGCGGCCTGCCGAGCAGGTGATGCGCCATGTGGTTGTTGTACCAGTTGACGACGAAGGTGAACGAGAAGATGCCGCCGTGATAACCGAAGTCGCGATACATGTCGGCCGCGCCTTCCCACGGAATCATCGCCTTGAGGGACGGCGGCTTGAGGCCCGCGACCAGCCACTGCGTCATTGCAAAATACGAAACGCCGCTGGTGCCGACGTTACCGCTGCTCCACGACTGTTTGCCGGCCCATTCGATGGCGTCGTAGAAGTCGATCGCTTCACTCGGCGACCATGGATCCGTGCGACCGGGTGACTTGCCGCTGCCTCGCCCGTCCACCCGCACCGCGACGTAGCCGCGCGGGACCCACCATAGCGGGTTCACCGTCTCCCAATTCATGTACACATTCGGCGCTTCCTCCAGATCGGCGGGCGGCACCCACAGCTTGTCTTTCTGGTACGACCCGAGATTGATGATGACGGGAAAACGTCCACTTGCTTTGGGACGGAAGACGTCGGCGCAAAGTCGTGCGCCATCGCGCATCGGAATCGCGACGTCCTTCTCGACGGTGAGATCGTAGCGCGGCTGCGATCCGCGCTCGCGCGGTTTGACCAACTACAACTCCGCCGGATTGCTCACTCGATTTTGATCTTGTTGTCGCGGACGACTTCCGACCACGCTTGCGTCTCGGCGCGAACCTGCTCGGTGAATTCCTGCGGTGACTTCGACAGCGCGACCGCCATCATTTGTTGCGCAAGCAATTCCTTCATTTCCGGACGCGACAGGACCGCCACGACGGCAGCGTGCAGTTTGTCGAGAATCGGCTTGGGCGTTGCGGCAGGCGCGAAAAGACCCTGCCACGCATTGGTGCCGATGTCGGGAAAGCCCTGCTCTGCCATCGTCGGAACGCTGGGCAACTCGGGCACGCGCGTTGGCATCGTGGTGGCGAGCGCCTTCAATCGGCCGGCCCTGATTTGTTCGATCGTCGACGCGAGATTGATGAACGAGACCTGAACTTCGCCTGACATCAGCGCCGGCAGCATCTGACCGGCGCCGCCTTTGTACGGTATGTGGGTCGCCTCGATGCCCGCAACTTTCAGCAAGCGAAGCATGTCGAGTTGTGGATAAGTGCCGAGCCCGGCGGACGCATAGTTGAGCTTGCCTGGATTGCGTTTCGCCCACTCGATCATTTCCGCGACGGAATTCGGCGGAAAGGACGTTGCCGCGACGAGGACATGCGGAATCTCGACGAGCTTCGAAATGCCCACGAGGTCGCGTGACGGCTTGATCGGCAGTACGTTGGCGAACGTGCTTTCGTTGATTGCATTGGTCGATACGTTGCCGACCTCGAGCGTGTAGCCATCGGGCGTCGCCTTCGCCGCGGCTTCGAGCGCGATGTTGCCAGAAGCGCCAGGACGGTTGTCGACGACGAACGGTTGTCCCAGCACTTCCTGCAACTTGGGCGAGATGTCACGCGCAATGATGTCAGTCGCACCGCCCGGCGCGTACGGTATCAGCAGCTTGACGGGTCGATTCGGATACGAGTCGCCGGTTTGCGCTTCGGCCAGCATCGGCAGCAATGCAGCGATGAGCGCAAACGTGAAGTGCTGACGCATGTGACGTCTCCTCGGCGGGCGATGCGGGTTAAGCTGCGGTCTGTGCCGCTTTCCGCCCATGATAGACCCCGGTTCGCGCGGCGCACCAATGCCGGTTGGTAATTCGAGCCATACGAATCCGGCATCGGTTTGTGCGCGGCGCGCGGGATCGATACCATCCGACAACCGTAACTGGGAATGAGGCGATGACTGAGACTACCGATGACCGACACGATCACGCCTTGCCGCCGAGACGTCGGGTCGTCGACATCCACGCCCATTGGTATCCCGCAGATTGGCTCAAGCTGTTTGAACGGGATGGACCTGCGGAAGGAGCGAAGCTCGAGCGCAACGGGACCCGATATACGATCCGAACCGAGCGAATCGTCAATGCGTTCGACGAAGAGTTCGTCGATCTCGGACTTCGCCTCGCTGGCATGGACCGCCAGCGCGTGGACGTCCACGCCTTGTCGCTCACCGCACCGATGGTGTATTGGGCGTCGCCCGGTTTCGGACTCGCGCTCGCGCAGGCGTACAACGACGCTGCGGCCGCAGCGCACACGATGTATCCGGACCGATTCCTGGGTCTCGCGATGTTACCGATGCAAGCACCCGAGCTCGCGCTCAAGGAACTCGAACGCTCCGCGAAGCTGCCCGGGATGCGGGGAATGTATCTCGCGACGCATGTCAACAACGTCGACCTCGATGATCGGCGGCTTTGGGATATCTACGCGAAGGCGGAAGAACTGGGCTGGACGATCTTTCTGCATCCGATCGATACCATCGGCCGCGAGCGGACGACGCGCTATTACCTCAAGAACCTGCTCGGCAATCCCTACGACACCGGCGTTGCCGCGGCGTCGTTGATCTTTGGCGGCGTGCTCGACACATTTCCAAAGCTGGAGATCAACCTGCCGCACGCGGGCGGGACGTTTCCGTGGCTTATCGGTCGGCTCGACCATGGGACGAAGGTGCGTCCCGAACTGAAACACATGAAGCAGTTGCCGAGCGCGTACTTGCGGCGATTCACGTACGACACGATCGGACACAACGACGAGATCAATTCCAACTTGATCCGCTTGGTCGGCGCCGATCGCGTCGTATTGGGCAGCGACTACTGCTTCGACATGGGACTCGCGGATCCGCTGGGCGATGTCGAGCGTCTCGACTCGATCACTGCTGGGGAGCGCGACGCGATCGTCGGCCGGACCGCGATGAAATTGCTGCGGTTGGAGTAGCGCGCGTTCCGGCTATCGCTGCAAGCCCGTGGCCGTGACGCCGCAGAGAGCGCAATCTTCGTCGCGATCCGATGTGTCGCCACTGATTCCAACGGCGCCCACAACGTTTCGTTCTTCGTCGTGAATGAGCACGCCGCCAGCCACAGGAACCAACCGGCCTTGGCTCACCGACGCCAGAGCGCCGAAGAAGTGCGGGACCTTCTGTGCCCGCTCGCCCAGTTCCCGGCTCGAGAATCCCATGCCCAATGCGCCCCATGCTTTCCCGCGCGCAATATCGGCGCGGAGAATCCCCGAGCCATCTTGACGTTTCAACGCGATATCGTGACCGCCCGCATCGAGCACGACCACCGTCAACGGCGCGCAGGCGAGTTCGGTGGCCCGAGCAAGGGCACCGTCGATCACTCGAAGGGCAAGTTCTAAGGTCAGTCTTGTCATTTGAAGGTCCGCCTTCTCGGTTGATCGGCCATGACGAAGCCGTATTGTTCCAAAGCTCGTCAGGATGCGCGAGCCCCAAGTGAATGCGCGCTTGAACTGCGGTACTTGAAAGACGAGAATCGTCTGCTCCACGGGCCACTCGGCGATCGGCGCATCTTTTTCACCAGTGCCGTCGTCACTGGGCACCGCCGTCGGCTCTCAAGCATAGGGAGGGTCCATCATGACGAGCACCTACTGGCGTCTCAACGCATTTCTTTGGCTTATTGCGGCATTGCTGCTGGCCGGCGCGCCACGGGCAAGTGCTGATGTCGTTACTGACGCAAACGCGAAAGCTGCCGACATCGCCTCGAAGCATCCGGCGACACCCATCTCGGTGAGAATGATGGCCATCGTCCAGGTTTCGGTATTCGAGGCGGTCAACGCGATCACCGGACGTTATCCCGTGTATCGCGTGCAGATGACTCCGGCGTCGGGCGCATCGGTGAACGCCGCCGTCGCCGCGGCGACGCGGACGGCGCTGTTGAAGCTGATACCGGCTCAGCAGACCGCCATCGACGCCGACTATCAGGCGCTGCTCGGAACGGTACCCGACGGCCCAGCCAAGACCAACGGCGTCGCCGTCGGCGAGCAGGCAGCCACCGCCGTCCTGGCATCGTGCGCCAACGATGGGAGCGTCGCCCCAGACGCCTATCGCCCGCACGCGATAGCCGGCGTGTACGTCCCAACGCTGATACCCGCAGTGCCTCACTGGGGCAAGCGCACGCCGTGGGTGATGGCGAGCCCGGATCAGTTCCGGCCGGCCCACCGCCCAGCCTGACGAGTGCGACCTGGGCGCGGGACTACAACGAGGTCAAGGCGCTCGGCTCGAAGAACAGCACCCAGCGCACGCCAGAGCAAACCGCCATAGCGAAGTTCTGGGAAGCGACTGCCCCGGTCGTTTACTGGCCGGTGGCTCGCTCAGTCGCCAACGCGCCCGGCCGAGACGTCACGGACAACGCGCGGCTGCTGGCGGTGGCGGCGATGGCGATGGACGACGCGCTGACCGCCGTCTTCGACGCCAAGTACACGTACACCTTCTGGCGTCCGATCACTGCCATCCGCAACGGCGAACTCGACGGAAACGACGCCACCGTGGCCGAACCCGGCTGGACCCCGTTCATCGACACGCCCATGCACCCCGAGTATCCGTGCGCCCACTGCATCGTGTCGTCTGCTCTCGGTGCGGTGCTCGTGGCGGAGATCGGCACAGGGCCTGTGCCGAAACTGAGCTCGGCCAGTTCAACGGCCGGAGGCGCCGTGCGCACCTGGTCGAGCGTCGATGACTTCACGCAGGAGGTCTCCATGGCTCGCATCCTCGATGGCGTGCACTACCGCAATTCGACCGAGGTCGCCATGGCGATGGGGAAGAAGATCGGCGAGCTCGCAGTACAGAAACTGCCGAAGGCGACGCGCTGACACGCGACGTTCGCGTCCTTTGGAATGCGGTGTCGCGATCGGGCTACTCTTTCGCTGCGGACTGAAGTATCTGGAAGACAGCGGTGAGTTCATCGACATCAGGAGCGGCATTTTCAAAAACCAACCCGATCAATCGCGGGTTGTCGCCGCTTCGGGTCAACCTATGCCACCCATGTACCGCGCGTAATGCAAGCTTGGAATTCGTCGTGAATTTGCCGATGCTGTAGGTGTAATAGACGTGGCGCAGTTCTTGGCTCTTGTCGCGCTGCCAGGTGGCATGCCGCAGGGCGATGCAGTTGGTTGCAACACATACCTCATTCTCAATTTGCCTTTCACGCCAGATGTTCTTGTCGCGGGGTGCAAGTCTGGACTCTGGCAATTTCGCGATAGGCGATAACGTGTCCACAATTACAACGTGCATGTCGTGACCGTTGCGATGGTAGGTCAGGCTGATGGATTCTGTGCGCCCAGGCGCGTCAATGGACCACATCGCTGCCGAGTCGGTGAGCTCCCATCCCGAGATATTTTGCGGAAACGATCCAGTCTGCACCTCGTGAGGCGGTCGCAGGTCGTGTGTTGCCAGCGCAGAGCCGCTGCCGACAGTCAACAGCATGGATAGGCCGGCGAACACCGGGGCAAGCCTCCGTAGCGAATACGGCTGCTCTGGCGCAGCACCCACCGGTACCACTGGCGTTTCGTCGGGTCTCAGTCGGCTCAACA
>VBCG01000242.1 GCA_005881895.1 Betaproteobacteria bacterium | reverse complement strand
TCGTCGTCGGTCACCTCGCCGAGCACGGTCTCTTTCCCCCCGTAAGGCTCGGCGCAAAACGACGCGCACTCAAGCACTTTCCCCAGGTAATACGCCTGGCGCTCGGGAAAGCCGTGGTGGATTGCGGGGGCCGCGAACACGCAGCAGTCGCTGCTGCGACCGCCGATGATGACGTCGGCGCCTCGCTCCAACAGATCGATGAACGGATGCACACCGGCCATTGCAACGATTCTTTCGGTGGCATCCAGTTCCGCTTCGGTCAACGCGACATGCGCATCGAGTCCCTCGACCGTGTCGCCGTTGTCCATTCGCCGTCGCAAATCGTCCTTGTCGACCTCGGAATAGAAATAGCCGACGTTGAACCGCGCGAGACGATGCTTAGCTGAAAGGTCCTTGATGATCTGCACGAAGAGATCGACACGGCTGTTCGAGCCGGTATCGCCGGACGAACCGATGATCATCGGGACGCAGAGTTGTCGCGACGCGAGCAGCATCTGCTCGAGGTCGTGCATCTGCCATGCGAGTGGGCTGGTCGACGTGTCGGTGCCGAGCGGCACCGGGCCAACGTCATCGCTCCCGGAGTCGGCTGCGATATAGTCCGGCCGCGCCGCGACGCCGATCCTGAAGCTCTCGACGCGTAGCGGCGCAAATCCGAGATGTCCGTTCGGACAAATGATGCGTAAAGATTGCATGGATCGAAGGTTGCGCATCATAGCAGCGCGCCGATTTAGCGTGACGAGCTTCAGCCGGGCGCGATACGATTTCCCTTTGCGTGGGTGCAAGCAAGAGCTCTTATGCGATTCCTTCTGATTCGGATGGCCATTTGCGCCGGCGCGCTCGTCGCCGTGGCGCTGGACGCCGGTGCACAGGCCACGCTGCCGAAGATGATCAAGATTGTCGTCCCGTTCTCGCCGGGCGCAAGCAACGACGTCATCGCGCGCGCGATCGCCGCGCCGCTCTCGAAACGTCTGGACATTCCCGTCATCGTCGAGAACAAGGCCGGCGCAGCCGGTGTGATCGGCGCCGATGCTGTTGCGAAATCGCCGCACGACGGCTCGGTGCTCTTGATGACATCGTCGACGTTTTTGACGGCGGCCGCGACACAACCTCAACTTCCCTACGATGCCGTTGCCTCGTTCGCGCCCGTCGCAATGATAGGGCAAGGACCCTTACTGCTTGCCGTCTCTGCTTCGACGCCTTTCAAGTCGCCCGCGGACTTGTTGTCGGCGGCGCGCGTCAAGCCCGGCAGTCTTACCTACGGGTCGGCGGGCGTCGGCTCGGTTGGACATCTGGCAACCGAACTGTTAAACGATGCGGCGAAGGTGCAAATGACCCATGTCCCCTACAAAGGCGCCGCAAATGCCGTCGTGGATCTCGCCGCGGGCCGAATCGACGTCATGGTCTCCAGCTACAGTACGTTGGCGCCGTTGATGAAGACCGGCAAGGTGAGAGCGCTCGCCGTGACGTCGACAAAGGCGCACGCAGCATTCGCGGATCTGCCACCACTTGCCGCGTCGGTACCCGGTTTTTCCATCGATATCTGGGTCGGCGTTTTTGCGCCGGCGGGAACATCTGTATCATTGATCGAGCGCTTGAATCGCGAGATCAACGACATTTCGGCGTCAACAGAGCTTGCTACGATCCTCGAGCCGGACGGCACCGTCGCGGTCGCGATGACACCCTCGGCGTTGGCGTCACGCGTGAAAGAAGAGCTTGCGCAATGGAAGCAAATCGCCACCGATCACAAGATCGTCGCTGAATGAGCACGCCTGAGAGCCCGCTGACGCTGGCGCATTGGCGACGCACGGTCGCCGAGCTCTACGCCGATGTCCGGGAGAACACCGCACATGACGCGGCCACCGCCGCGGCGAGGTACCGCGCCGCGCGCGATCGACTCTTTGCCGAGCATCCCGACAGCCCCATCGCGCCCGCCGAACGGAGTCGTTGGCGCGGCTCGACGTGGTATCCGTACGATCCCGCGTGGCGGACGATCGGCGTCGTCGAGCCGGTTCGATCGTCCACGTTCGAAATTCCGCTTGCCGCCGATGGCGTCATCCGTTGTGCGCGTATCGCGTGCGTTCGTTTCACCATTGCCGGAGAAAGTGCCCGGCTCTCGCTCTATTGGTTCGAAGGTTACGGCGGCGGACTGTGGCTGCCGTTCTCTGATGCGACCAGCGGTGAATCGACCTATGGCGGCGGGCGCTATCTTTACGACACAATCAAGGGGGCGGATCTGGGCGCGCGCGGCGACGGACTCGTTCTTGATTTCAATTTCGCCTACAACCCATCGTGCGCCTACGACGATCGTTGGGCGTGTCCGCTTTCTCCGGCAGAGAACAGCTTGCCCTTCGCCGTCAAGGCGGGCGAGCGGATACCCGCCGCCTAGCTAGCGAACGGCGCAATCGCAAAGCTGGCCGGGGCTTCGCCGCGTCGTTGGCGCGCGCACATTTCGATATACGCGGCTCGCTCCATTGCCGATAAAACCGTGCCGCGGTTAAGAGCGCCTCGGCAAAGTGCGGCCGTTGCTCGAGCCATCGCCAGCGTGCGTTGCAGGAGCTCATGTGCGCGCAAAAAATCACTCCGCTGCGCGGTAATCACGCTTAATGCATGAAGCGCGGCGAACTGATCG
>VBCG01000150.1 GCA_005881895.1 Betaproteobacteria bacterium | reverse complement strand
GTAGTCGCCACAACCGTATCCTCCCGGTCGTAAAGAAGCGCTTCCTGCGCCTGCGCGAGCAAGTCCAGCTCGGCACCGCTCGGACCGACCCGGATGTTGGCGGCGATATCGAACGCGGGATCCGGCAGCGAGCGGTCGTACGCCGACTGCGCGACGCTCAATGCCAGTAAATACGAAACGGCGGCGGCACATGCGACGACGATGAGCATGACGACGATAAGCAAGCGCAGCAGGCGACGTTGAATGCTGGCTTGCGCTGCAATTCCATCAGCCATTCTCGGTTTCCCAGAGATAACCAAAGCCACGGACCGTGCGAATGCGCACGTTCGCCGCTTCGATCTTTGCGCGGAGCCGGGACACGTACGACTCGACGGTATTAGGGTTCAGCGGTTCGTCGTGGTTGACGAGCTGCTGGGCGATCTGGTCCTTGCTCAGCACCCATCCGGGATGCGCGAGGAAGAGCTCGAGCAACGCCCATTCGCGCACGGTCAGCTCGACGACCGAGGCGCCGATCTTCAACCGCTTGGCGCGCACGTCGACGCTCATACCGCCGACGGTGACCGGCCCGGTCGGGAGTGACGTGCGCCGCAGCAGCGCGCGGACGCGCGCCTCCAGCTCCATCAACGAGAACGGCTTGGTCAGATAATCGTCGGCGCCCAGATCGAGACCGCGCACGCGGTCCTCGACGCCGTTGCGCGCGGTCAGAACGAGCACGTTGGCGCGCGATCGACGCAGACGAAGGCGGCGGATCACTTCGAAGCCGTCGATATCCGGCAGGCCGATGTCGACGACGGCCAACTCGTAATCCATGTTGCGCAACGCATTGTCGGCCTGCATGCCGGTCGCGACGTGATCGACTGCGTGACCCGCGCTAGCCAATACGCGCTTCAGCCCTTCGGAGAGCAACAAATCGTCTTCGACGACGAGGATGCGCATGATCGTTCGCAGGAGGCGCCGCGACCATTATCCGCTGAGCGCGATCAGCAAGAACGCAGTTGTCAGCATATTGCCAGCAATTCTGCAGTGTGTTGCCAGTTCGCGCGGGTACGATCGCTCACATGTCCGCGGCGCATCGACTCGCCGCAGTCAAGATGGCGATGACACCGCAAACATGTCGCGGCGCGCTGCGGCTTTTTCTCGCTTGGACCGCGGCGCTGGGTTTCTGGACGTCCGCGGCAGCCGCGGCGGGATTCGATCACCGGCTTTCGTTCGATGACTCGGGCATCTGGGCGCGGCACAATCAGCAGGCGTTGCAATACACGACGATCGCGGTCGAATTGGGCGGCGCGCTGTGGCTCGGCAGCGAGGATCCGCTGGGGCGGACGTTCTGGCAAACGATCGACGCCTCGATCTTCAGCAGCGTGACGGCGCAAGGCGCGAAATACATTTTCGGTCGCGCGCGTCCAAGCCAGACCGACGACCCCAACCAATGGTTCAAAGGCAGTTGCTGCCATAGCTTTCCCAGCGGCGAAGTAGCGCTGCAGGCGAGCTTCGTCACGCCGTTCATCGCCAATTACGCCGCAGCGCATCCGTGGGTGTGGGCGTTGGAGATCATTCCGCTGTACGACGGAGTCGCCCGCATGAAGACCCAGAGCCATTGGCAGACCGACGTCATCGCGGGCTGGGGCCATCGGAAGCGCGTTCGGGTACTACGCGACGACACGCGAGCAACCGGTGTTCGTTGAGCTTCTTCCGAAGGGGGTGACGATCGGACTCCACAAATCATTTTGAAAAACGACAATGGTCGGCGGCTCCGGGAGCGGCAAGTCGATCACTCAGAGCGCCGCTGACACGCAGCGGCATGTCGTGGCTCGCAAAAAAGGAGGTCGCAAATGTTTCGCCAACACTCACGTGCCTTTTTGTTGCCGATCGTCGCAACGGTTTCCATCCTCGCCTTCAGCGCGCAGGTCGCACTCGCCGATGATGAGGAGGACGGCGCCGGCGCCGTTCGGTTTCTCGGCTCCGTTGCCGTCCCCGGGACCACAACGAATGCGTCCGGCAAGATGTATGTGTTCGATATCAGCTGGGTCGACGCCAACACGCAGCTCTACTATCTCGCCGATCGCTCCAACGCTGTTGTCGATGTGATCGATGCCAAAAAAGGGACGTTCGTAAGGCAGATCAAGGGAGGCTTCAAAGGCTTCACGGGTAGCAACGACACGTCGGGTCCGAACGGCGTCGCGGTCGCCGGGCACATTCTCTTCGTCACCGACGCTCCCAGCAGAGTGGTCACGATCGATCTCAATACCGACGCGATTCTCGACACGGCTTCGACGGGCGGCGACACGGGACTTCGCGCCGATGAATTGGCCTACGATCCCGCGGACGGGCTGCTGCTGGTCGTCAATAACGCCGACAGTCCGCCGTTTGCGAGCTTGATCAAGGTCAACAAGCAGACCGGAAAACTGACGGCCGACACGAAGGCTTGCGGCACGCCGCCCTGCAGGATCACGTTCACCGACGCCACGAATGGCGCCGAGCAGCCGGTGTGGGATGCCGGAACCGGCCGGTTCTATCTATCGATACCGGAGTTGAACGGCAACGGCGGCAGCGGTCCACACGGCGCAGTGGCCCGAATCAATCCGAACGGCACAGTAGAGAAGCTGTATCAGGTGGATGTCTGTCAACCCGCGGGCCTCACGCTTGGACCGCATCAGAATTTGCTTGTCGGCTGTAGCGTGATTTTTGACACGGCCGGCCTGCCGTGGACCCCCGCGGATCCGAAGACGGCCGCGCCGATCCAAGTCGTTATGGACGCAAAGACAGGCAATGTACTGAAAATGGTTGCGGGCGTCGGCGGATCGGACGAAGTCTGGTTCAACGAAGGCGACGGGCGCTACTACACGGCATCCCGCAACAACCCTTCGGGCCCGGTCCTTGGCGTCATCGACGCAGTGAGTCAAGCACTCGTCCAAGTTGTGCCGACGTTCAACGTTGCCGCGGTGGCGGGCGTGCATCCGGCGGGAACCGCGCATTCGGTGGCCGTCAATCCTCGCAACAATCATGCGTTCGTGCCGTTGCCTGCGAACAATGTTTTCCCAAACTGCCTCAATGGATGCATCGCTGTCTTCGGGGCTCCGGGCGAGTCCCATGACGACGATTGAGCGGTCAAGGTAACGTTTTTCTCAACGAAACGGCGGCCTCGGCCGCCGTTTTCATTTTGTTTCACACGCCGGCCGCGATCAGCCATACTTCGCGGCGGTCAGCGTTTGACGGGTTTTGCGCTGCACAACCGGAGGAAATATCAATGAGTGGTTACATCAGTCTAAAGACATTGGGAGTCACCGTTTTTTGCATCGCGTCGCTCGCCCTGTCCGACGCGCAGGCGCAGGCGGCGCGTCAGTTCAGCTTCGCGTATGACCAGCCGACGACGACGGCGTACGGCATCGCCGCGAACATCTTCGACGCGAAGCTGAAAGAGCTAAGCGGTGGAAAGTTCAGCATCAATCAGTTCCCGGGCGCACAGCTCGGCCAGGAACCGCAGATGCTGCAGAAGATGCGCGCGGGCGACATCGATTTCGTCATTACGTCGACGGCGAACGCTTCGACGTTGGCACCGCAGGCCGGCGTGTTCTCGCTGCACTTCATCTTCCGCGATCAGCAGCATTTGGCTAAAGCGCTCGCCGATCCGGCGATCGCAGAGGAATTTCGCGCAATGATCAAAGATCAGGTCCAGGGCGCGCAAGTGCTCGGGCTGCTGACGATGGGCATGCGTAACATGTACAGCAAGAAGGAGGTGAAATCGATCGACGACATCAAAGGTCAGAAGGTCCGTGTCCAGGCGACCAAGACCGAGGACACGCTCTTCCCCGCCTATGGCGCGCAGACCGTACATATGCCGTTCGGCGAGGTCTACACGTCGCTGCAAACCGGCGTGGTCATTGTTTCCGAGAACGGGGTCAATGTTTATCTCGCCAACAAGCACTACGAAGTGGCGCCGATTCTGTCGATGACGGAGCACGAGGCCAACAACAACTGCATCTGGGTGAGCGAAAAAACCTGGAACAGTCTGACGCCCGAGCAGCAGAAGTGGGTTCAGGCCGCCGCTGACGAAGTCAGCAAAAAGGAGCCGGCGATGGCGCTGCAGTTGGAGAAGGATTCGGCCGACAAACTGAAGACGATCGGCGTGAAGGTTGTCGAGGGTGTCGACAAAGCCGGCTTCATCAAGGCGGCGCAACCGATCCAGGACCAGCTCGCGCAAGAGCTCGGCCCGCACGCGGTGAAGCTCCTGAAGCTCGTTCGCGACGTCAAGTAATTCGCTTTGCGTTACGGCCTGCGGCGCGACTCGCGTCTCAGGCCGGTTTTATGTCCTTCACTCGTCTACATCGACACTGATATGGCCGATTTCCGTGCGTTGATCCTGCAGCGTCACCGGCAACTCAAATGGAAGCTGTTCGATCCGCTGGAAGCGCTGCTGATGATCCTGTGCGGCGTATGCATCACCATGTTCACGCTGGCGGTGTTCTGCGACGTTGTCACGCGGACGATCGGCGCGCCGTGGCTGTGGCTGCAACAGGTTACGACGGCGTTCTTCGCCTGGGGTGTGTTTATCGGCATGGCCGCCGCCACGCGACGCAACGATCATTTCTATCTGACCGAGATTACCAAGCGCATGACCGGCGCGCCGCGCACGACAATCGAGATCACTAACCGCGTGATCGTGCTGATCGTTGCCGTCCTGCTCGTTTGGTTCGGCTGGAAGAATGCGCTCCTCGATCTCGGCAGCTATCGGATGCCATCGCTGGTCCCGCTCACCGTCTACACGGCGATCGTGCCCGTGGCCGGCGTGCTCATCGCGCTCTTTACCATCGAGCAGCTCGTCAACGGCTGGAAGCACGGATTCGAGGGCCCCGAAGACCGGGACGATACGCGGGAGCCGGTGTTATGAGCGCGTCGGCAGTCCTGCTCCTCATGACCGTGCTGTTCCTCACGTTCGGATACATGGGAGTGCCGGTGACCTTCGCGCTCATCGCCGGCGTACTGGTCGCAACGGTCTTCACCCCGATCAGCATGCAGTCGATGATCGGGCAGCTCTTTCACGGCATCGATTCCGAGACGCTGCTCGCGGTGCCGTTCTTTCTGCTGGTCGGCGAGCTGATGGCTTCGTCCGATGTGGCGACCCGCATGATCCGCCTGTCACAGACCCTCGTCGGACATCTGCGCGGCGGGCTCGCCCAGGTGGTGACGCTGTTCAGCATGTTTTTCGCCGGCATCTCGGGCTCTTCGGTCGCCGACGTCGCCGTGCTGAGCCGCACGATCGCGCACGACATGGCGAAGGAGGGCTACGACCGCGCGTTCACCGCCGCGCTCATCGCCTCTGCGTCGACGATGGCGAACTTGATTCCGCCCAGCATCATGGCCGTCGTCTACGGCGCGACCGGTGACGTATCGATCGGCGGCCTGTTTCTGGCGGGCGTCGTCCCCGGCGTGCTGATCGGCATTGGCCTCATGGTGTACAGCTACTTCTTCGGGCCGGTCGGTGTGATGAAAAAGCGCGCACCGTTTACCGAAGTCGTGATTGCGGCGAGGGGCTCTGCGCTGCCGCTGGTCATTCCGGTGATCATCATGGGCGGCATCCTGAGCGGCTGGTTCACGCCAACCGAGGCGGGCATGATCGCCGCCGTTTACATCCTGGTCGTGCTGATCCCGGCATTGAATCGCGGGCACATCCGCGAGCTGCCGCGCGACTTCATGTACGCTGGCTTGCTTTATTCGCTGCCACTTGGGGCCGTCGCCGGCGCCTCGGCGTTCGGGTGGATGGTCGCGTTCCTGCGCGGTCCCGACATCGTCGCTGGCTACATAACCGCATTTGCGGGCACCGACGGCGCGACGATCATGTTCCTGCTGGTCGCGTTGTTCGTGATCGTCGGCGACTTCATCGACGCCGTCCCGGCGATCATCATCTTCATGCCGATCATTCGCAAGCTGGGTGAGGTCGGCAACATCAACCCATTGCATTTGGGCGTGGTGATCATCACGACGCTCGTCTTCGGCCTGATCACGCCGCCGTACGGGCTGTCGCTGCTGGTCGCGTCGAAATACGTCGGCGTTGGCTTCGGGAAGGCAGTCGTGCGCTCGCTGCCGCTCTACATCGTATTTTTCCTGACGATTACCTTCACCGTCTTGTTCCCCAAAGTGGTGTTGTGGTTGCCGAAGCAGCTGCTGCCTGAGTCCGTCGGCTGCTTCAAGGCACCGGGCGGAACAGGCTACATCTGTCCGCCGTGATCGGTGATCAAGCAAAGCCAAACAGCCGCGCCGGGGTATCCCACAACACGCGCCGACGATCGCGCTCGCCAGGTAGCCACCGTGCAAGCTGTGCCAGCACTGGACCGTAATCCATCCGTTGGCCAAGACGCAGAAAGGGCCAATCCGAGCCCCACACGCAACGTTTGACGGTAAATGCGTCGATCAACGCGGCGACAAACGGCTCGGCGTCGGCATAAGGGACCGGCTGCCGCGAGAAGCGAAACGGTCCGGACAACTTGACGAAATGTCCGTCGCGACCGAGCTCGAGCAGCGCTTTGAATCCCGGCTGCGTCACCCCGTTCGCGGGCTCAGGGCGACCGCAGTGATCGATGACCAGCGGAATGTTCGCTGCGCGGAGCGTCCCGACGGCGTCGTGCAACTGGTCGCGTTCACATTGGACGTGCAACTGCCAGCGCCTCTCCCGAACCTGCGCGAGAAGCCGCGGCATGGCGGGATGCTGCAAGACGTCGACGCCGTCGGCGAGTAGATCGAGGCGGATACCGATCACGCCGGCATTGTCCAAGTCGTTGAGCGTGTGTTCATCGGCGTCGGGCGGCACGCGCGCGATCCCTTTGAAACGCCCGTTCGAGCCGCGGATTGCCGCTATCATGCAACGATTGTCGTAACGGTAGCCGCTCGTCGGATTGACCAGCAGCGCATGCGAGAGATCATGAGCGTCGAGTACCGCGGCAAGCTCGGATGCCGTGCCGGCCTCGTGCGGTGGCGGTTGATAGACGGCGTCGGGCGAATACGGAAACCCGGCCGTGTCGAAAACGTGGCAGTGCGAGTCAATCCCATTGCCCATGGCAAAGTTCCTCGGTGATGATCCGACAATCGATTATGCCCATCTGCGATCAAAGCACGCGAAGAGGCCCGACACGATGACATCCGCACATGCGTTCGATTGGCCGTTCGAAGTTCGGCCGCTGACAGCGAATCTCGGGGCCGAGATCATCGGCGTGAATCTCGCGGACGACATCGGCGACGAATTGTTTCGCGCGATCTACGAGGCGTTTTTGCGTTATCAAGTGTTGCTGTTCGGCCCGCACGACCTTCCTTCCGGGCGTCAGGTCTTGTTCGCGCGACGGTTCGGTGACGTGCAGATTCACGTCATGAGCCAATATCACGCTGACGGCTTTCCCGAGCTCTATCGACTCTCGAATCTCGATGAAGACGGCAAGCCCAACGGCCGCCATCCGGACAGGGGAACGCTGCATTGGCATACGGACGGGTCGTGGCAGCGCGTCACCGGACAGGCGACGATCATCTATGGCGAGATGGTGCCGGCGCAGGGTGGCGAGACGCATTTCTGCGACATGTACGGCGCGTATGAGCGCCTCGATGCCGGATGGAAAGCACGTATCGACGACCTGCGCGCCGTGCACAATCTCGATTTTTCGCGCAGCCGGCGTCACGGCGAAGATCCGTTGTCGGACGCGCAGCGGGCCGAAATCCCGCCGGTCGACCATCCGGTGGTTCGAACGCATCCCGAAACGGGTCGCGATTGTCTCTATCTCGGCGATCATGCGGAATACATCGTCGGCATGCCGTACGCCGAGGGCAGGGCGCTGATCGAGCAGTTGAACGCGCTCGCCATTCATCCGGACCTGACTTACGAGCATCGCTGGAAGCCTGGTGAGCTGATCGTTTGGGACAACCGTTGCGTGTTGCATCGCGCGACGCCCTACGACCCGTTCACCGAGCGCCGCGTTGTCCGTCGTTGCACCGTGCTGGGCGAAGTGCCGGCCCGGACGAGGGCGGCCTGATAGCGCGATGCCGGTCCTCACGACTATAGAATCCGAGCGCGGCGCTGTCGCAACAGCCTTTGCGGATCAAGGGCGGCTGGTCGTCGTCTCACTCTGCGCAGATTGGTGCGACACGTGCAAGGAATTCCGCGGCGCATTTGAAGCGATCGCGAACGCCAGGCCGAACATCACCTTTGTCTGGCTCGACATCGAGGACGATAGCGCCGTTGCGGGCGATATCGACGTCGAGAACTTTCCGACGCTGGCAATCTATCGCGGCGACAGCGTGATGCATTTTGGCGTGTCGCTGCCGCAGGAAGGAACCGTCGCGCGGCTGGTCGACGAGATGGCGGAGCGGACGACCGCCGTCAGCAGTGCGCCCGAAGAAGTTCGAGAATTACCGGCGCTGCTGAAAAACCGAGCGCAAGCGAACTGATGCGGGCGCTACGGTGTTCGGTGCGTCGTTTGGGGAACGAATGCATTCGCGAACACATAGTCGGCCACCTTGCGACCTTGCGCGATTCCCTGCGTCTTGTCGAACGACCAATGAATCCCGAGATAGATTCGACTCTGGCCATTCTCTTCTTCTGCCTGCGATAGCGAACTGAAGCTGCGCGCGACGAGCGGCCTGACGTTGCCCTCGTGATCGAGCGTCGTGCCGTTGAATTCGTCGGATACGAACGTGAAGGCAATCGCATCGGTCCGATAAAAATTCCGCAGCGTCTGGAACAGCGCCCCGCCAAAGCCGGCATGCCCCGACGGATACGCTGGGAACGGCGGCGTGAAATTGGGCCCCTGCAAATTGGAAGCAGGCGCGCCCAGCGGGGTAAACAACGTATCGCCGACGGTCTCGCCATTGCCGTCCCCCGCGCCGCTCGGCCCGGTGCCGGGATCGGATTCGCGAATGCCGGTGACGGGCCGCCAGAACTCGTACCAGTACTTCGAGTCCCAGATCGCCGTTCCGGCATCGGCCATCGCGACATTGACGAGCGCGAGAAGTCGGGCGAGGTCGACGACGTTCGTGCGCATCTGCCCGGCGATGGTTGTCGCGATCTGATTGTAGAGACGCGGCGGCGCGCACAGGCTCGGCGTGCCGTCGTAGGCCCAGTAAATTCCGATCACCGTTTGCTCCGCCGTCCGCGCCGTCGGCGTGACGATTCCATCTCCGCCGACATTTTTTACTTCGACATATGCGTTCGTATATTCAACGCTGCTCATCGCCGGCGGCGGGACGCGAAATTGATCGCCGGATTGCAACACGAACGGTTTCACGGCGCCCCAGTGATAGCCCAACGCGAGCGGCGATAGACCGATCGGGTCCTGCCGCCAGTCACCCGGATCCGACCCTGGGGAGTACGTGTCGCCCATGCGGCCTTCGGCGTGGTCAGAGCCGTCGTTGGCGCGCAGTTCCAGAATGGCAGCCGCGGCACGCGCGCCGAGCACGATGCCGTCGGCGTGCGGTCGTCCGCGCGGAAGCATTAAGCGCAAATCATCGGCGAGAATCGCGTCGAACGATGGTCTCTGCGATGGATACAATGCAGCCAACGTATCGTGCGCGGCTTGGGCAATGGCCGCGTTCATCGCGACGTCCGGCGTGACATGCGCAACGTTCGAGTAACTCGTGTAGCCGCCGGCAATCGCGTTGACTGCGTCGAAGATCGCGATATGGACGATCGCCATCGCACGGCTCGAACGTCCCGGACCGAACTGCTCGCCGAAGACTCGCGTTTCGCCGGCGGCAACGGGCGTGTGATCAAGACCGCTGGCATTGATCGCGACCTGATTCCAGTAACGGAGTGTCCCGCCGGCGTCGAAAGGCAACGCGTTGGGACGAGGCGTTGGCGCTATGCGCACACTCGCGACGGCGTCGAAGCGCGCTCCGAGCGCGTCGCGAAATCCGCCGGCGAAGCCATCGGCCCACGACGACGACGCGGCGGCGAACAGAAGCGCAATTGAGACGATCGGCGCGTATGACATCGTCATTACGGCGATGGTACGCGGCATGCCAAAAAGCGCAAGGCCTAACGGCGCAGCGGCGAAGATTTCACAGTGTGGAGAATGTCAAGCCTGGAGGGGCGGCTCATCCATCGCAGCAATCTGCTCGCGAAGCTCAAGGATCCGATCCTGCCAGTAGCGTTGCGTGTTGAACCATGGAAACGCGAGCGGAAACGCCGGATCGTTCCAGCGCTGCGCGATCCACGCGCAATAGTGAGTGAGACGAAGCGTGCGGAGCGCTTCCACCAGCATGAGCTCACGGCGATCAAAATCGTTGAAGTCCTCGTAACCTTCCAGCAACGCAACGAGTTGCGCCTCTCTTTCGTCGCGCTCGCCGGACACTAGCATCCACAGATCCTGAACCGCGGGACCCGTGCGCGCGTCGTCGAAATCGACGAAATGCGCGCCGTCGTCGGTCCATAACACGTTGCCACCGTGACAATCGCCGTGCAAGCGCAGCGATGACACCGTCGCTGCACGATCGAACGCGCGCCGAACGCTGTCGAGCGCATGATCGACAACGCCGTGCCACACGGCGCGCAAATCGGGCGGCAAGAAATCGTGTGCTAACAGGTAATCGCGCGACGCGACGCCGAATTCGTCGACCGTGAGCGCGGGCCGCGCAACAAACGGCGCCGTTGCGCCGACGGCATGAATGCGGGCGATGTAACGACCGATGCGCACCAGCGTATCGCGGCGGTCGAGCTCTGGTGCGCGTCCGCCGCAACGTGCGTAGACGGCGAAGCGAAAGCCTTCGAACGTGTTGAGCGTCGCCTTCGCCAAAGACAAGGCGGGAACGGCAGGAATCTCCCGTTCAACCAACTCGGCGACAAACGCGTGCTCTTCGCGGATTTGCGCGTCAGTCCACCGTGCGGGCCGATAGAATTTAGCGATAACCGGCGGCGCGTCATCGAGCCAAACCTGGTAGACGCGGTTTTCGTAACTGTTTAGCGCCAGCAGGCGGCCGTCGCCGCGAATCCCGACGCTTTCGAGCGCGTCGAGAATGCGGTCGGGCGAGAGACCGTCGTACGGCGCAGCGTCGGAGTCGGCCATCGCGACATTCTACGGTGGCGCTTCATCGAATCGTGTTGAGCGGCGCGCGGGTGCTCGTCCACGCACCTGTTATCGTTCCGGTTCACGATCGCACTCAGGACCGTCATGACCAGCGCCGCATCCGTCGATCGCATCGGAAAACAGTGGGACACGGAGATCGTTCCACAACTCATCGATTACGTTCGCATTCCCGCCAAATCGCCGCACTTCGATCCCGCGTGGGAAGCCAACGGCCACATCGAAAAAGTCATCGCGCTGACCGAGCGCTGGGCGCGCAAGCAACCGGTTCGCGGGCTCGCCGTCGAAATCGTGCGCTTGCAGGGACGAACGCCGGTGCTCGTATTCGAAGTTCCCGCCTCGCAAGCCATCGCAAATGCGGGCACGGTGCTGCTCTACGGCCATCTCGACAAGCAGCCGGAAATGACGGGCTGGCGCGAAGGCTTCGGGCCGTGGATCCCTGTGATCGAGGATGGCAAGCTGTATGGACGCGGCAGCGCCGACGACGGCTATGCGATCTTTGCGGCGCTCTCTGCCATTGGCGCGCTCGATGCCGAAGGTCTGCCGCACGCACGCTGTGTCGGCATTATCGAAACGTGCGAGGAAAGCGGCAGCTATGATCTTCCGGCATACCTTGAGATGCTCGCACCACGTTTGGGCCGCGTCGATTTCGTCGTAGGACTCGATTCCGGCTGCGGCGACTACGAGAGGCTGTGGGTCACGACATCGCTGCGCGGGCTGGCGGCGGGCACGTTGACCGTCGAGGTGTTGGACGAGGGCGTTCACTCGGGCGACGCGAGCGGTATCGTGCCGTCATCGTTTCGGATCGCGCGTCACTTGCTCGATCGTCTCGAAGAATCGGCGACCGGATGGATCCTGCCGTCGTCGTTTCACGCGCAGATCCCCGTCGAGCGCGCGGAGCAGGCGGGCGCCGCAGCGGCGATCATGGGCGACATCGTTTTTCGCAAATATCCATTCGCGGGCGGGACGACGCCGATGATCGGCGAGCGCGCCGAGGCTGTTCTCAACCGCACATGGCGTCCGGCACTTTCAGTTGTCGGCGCGGACGGCTTGCCCTCGATCGCAAATGCGGGCAACGTGCTCCGTCCGCGCACGTCACTCAAGCTGTCGCTCCGCTTACCGCCGACAGTCGATGGGCAACACGCGACGCAAGATTTGAAGGGACTGCTCGAAGCCGATCCACCGCATGGTGCAACGGTTCGCTTCGAGCCTGATCAAGGTGCGAGCGGGTGGAACGCCTCGCCGACCGCCCCGTGGCTGGCGCAAGCGCTCGAAGCCGCGTCGCAGGCACACTATCGCAAAGCCGCCGCTGCGATGGGCGAGGGCGGCACGATTCCGTTCATGGCGATGCTCGGACGCCAGTTTCCCGAGGCGCAATTTCTGATTACCGGCGTGCTCGGTCCGCAATCGAACGCGCATGGCCCGAACGAATTTCTGCATGTTCCTTATGCGAAAAAACTGACTGCATGTGTGGCGGATGTGCTTGCCGCGCACGCGTCGCGACGCTAGAGGGCAATTCCAGCTCAGCGCGTGGTCCCACCGAGATCAGCTGGAGCGCGCCGGCGGCGTGACGGCGGAGCAGCAGCTTCGTGACGTCGATGTCGAACTGCGGCCGCGGCGGTGATTCGAGCAATGCGCCGAGCTCGCCGTCATCGCGCGCTGTTCCCAGCCAGCACCAGTCCTGCAACATGTGGACTTCCGTCCGCTCGGAAAGCGGCGCGCCGCATTCGCGAAAAAGGGCCGGTCCGGCATACGGCCACGCGGGAATCGAGAATCGGTTGAGCGCAAATGCGAGCCGTGCGTCATGCGAATCCATGGATTCTTCGCCCACGCAGAATCCCGCGCAACGCTTGAGTTGACGCTGGAAGCACGGACCGGTGCGCCGCCGATCAAGTCCGAGTCGCCGCCAGCACAAGCGATGCTCAGCAGCGACTGAGCGCAATGCCTCACCCGCGACCGATCGCGACGAGAACGGACCGAACGAGCCCGCGAGCTCGCGCGGTTCGACGGCGTGCGCGCGTACGAACAGCGGCGTTCCATCGTTCGCGTACATCAGCACGCCTGCTTCCGTCTTGCGTCGGAGCAGCCGATTGTGGTGCGGCATGCGCTCTTTGACGAGTTGGGCTTCGCGGAGCAGCGCGCCGAATTCTCCGGCTGTCTGCTCGAACTCGATGCGGCGAATCTCTTGCGACAAGCGGAGATCGGTTTCACTGCGCCAGTCACTGGAAAAGTGCGCCGCGACGCGATCGCGCACATTGATACTCTTGCCGATATAGAGCGGCAACGCGTTCTCGCCGTAAAACAGGTAGACGCCGGGCGTTTCCGGCAGCGTATCGAGCGTGTCTTCGGGCAATTGCGGCGGCAGGCTCGCGATGCGCAGCGCTTGCTTTGCGGCGATCTCAATCGCGTCGGCCTGAAAGTCGCGATACAGCGTTTGCACAAATTCCCAAATCGCCCGCGCGTCGGCGAGCGCGCGATGGCGATCGGTCACTGGAAGGTGGTGGCGTTCGATCAAGGCGTCGAGGTTGTGTCCTTGCACATAGGGAAACAATCGGCGCGACAACTTCACCGTACACAGCACGCGCGCCGTAAAGCTCCGCTCGAGACGCGCGAACTCGTGCTTGAGGAAGCCGTAGTCAAAACGGGCGTTGTGCGCAACAAAGACGCAGCCGCTCAACAGATGCGCAATGTCTCGCGCAAGTGCGGCGAACGATGGCGCTTCGGCAATCATAGCGTCCGTGATGCCGGTCAATGCGACGATCGCCGCCGGAACGCCGATGCCCGGATTGACGAGCGAGCTCCATTCGGTCACCTGCGGAACGCCACCGTCGGTGTCGGCGTCTACTCGAACGATGCCGATCTCCGTGATGCGATCGCGCGCTGCGCGCGTGCCGGTCGTTTCGAGGTCGACGAAGGCAAGCGAAGGAGCGAAAAGGCGCACTGGTCATCCCGGGGCAACGCCGAGGAGTCTGCAGTTCTACAGAACGCCGGTATTGACACGCCGAACGTTCGTTCGCTATTCTACCGCCATGGCGAACGATCGTTCCTATCTGGCAAGTCTCCAGGACTATTACGCCCGCCATCGGGCGCTACCGTCGTACGCATCCATCGGCACCTTGCTGGGGCTTAGATCGAAATCGTCCGTCGCGGCGCTTGTCGCACGGCTCAAGCTCGCCGGATATCTGGAATCGACCCCCGATCGCCGCCTTGCCCCGACCAGCCGGTTCTTTGCCCGACCGCTCGCCGCGACGCCGGTGCGTGCCGGGCTGCCCGATCCGGTCGACGATGCCGAAGCGGATGCCGTCACGATCGATGATTACCTGATCGAACGCCCATCCTCGACGGTGCTCGTCCGCGTGAAGGGCGATTCGATGCAGGATGCCGGCATTCTCGATGGCGACCTCGTCGTCGTCGAAAAACGTGTCTCCGCGGAGAAGGGCGAAATCGTCGTCGCGATCGTCGACAACCAATTCACCTTGAAGCGCTTGGATCTCGAAGGCGGGCAGTTCGTGTTGCGGCCCGAAAACAAAGCTTATCCGGTCATACGCCCGGAAGGCGCGCTCGAGATCTTCGGCGTGATGATCGGGCTCGTCCGCAAGCTCTGACTTGAACTTCGTGCGCGCATCCAGCCTCCAAAATGGGTGAATCGCGAAAATACGGCTCGACAATCCGCCAACGAAAGAGCTTTTCCCTTCTTGCGTATCAATGAGCATCAGCCAAAGCCCAGAACGCGCGGCATTACCGAAATACGCGGACCGTACTACACGCCGCTAGGCCCACGCCAGCTCGAGGACATCCTCGAAACGATGGGCGCATACGTCGATGCGCTCAAATTTGCCGGCGGTTCGTTCAGTCTGATGCCGCGGCAGGCGCTCAAGCAACTGATCGCCATCTGCCATGCCCATGACGTGCTGGTATCGACCGGCGGCTTCGTCGAGCATGTGCTGACACTCGGTCCCGACGCCGTCGATCGCTACATCCACGAATGCAAGAGCCTGGGATTCGACATCGTTGAAATCTCCAGCGGCTTCATCACGATTCCGGACGACGATTGGTTGCGGCTGGTCGAGAACGTGCGCAAGGCCGATCTCAAAGCCAAGCCTGAGGTCGGGATTCAGTTTGGCGCAGGCGGTGCTTCCGCGGTGGCCGAGTTGGAGGCCGAGGGAACGCGTGATCCGAAGCGTGCGATTACGCAAGCCAAACGCTTTCTGGACGCGGGCGCGTACATGATCATGATCGAGTCGGAAGGCATCACCGAGAACGTCAAGACGTGGCGAACCGATGTGGTTGCGGCGATCGTCGACGCCGTTGGGCTCGATCAGGTGATGTTCGAAGCGGCCGATCCGGAAGTGTTCGCCTGGTACATCAAGAATTACGGCCCCGAAGTCAATCTCTTCGTCGACCATAGCCAGATCGTCCAGCTCGAATCCCTGCGCTCTGGCATTTGGGGAACCAAGAGTTTGTGGGGACGCGTCGTGACCTATAAGGGCTGACGGTCCTTAGCGTGAATCGACGCGACTTCAACGAGGCAGTCGTAAAACGTTGCGGCACGACCAAGATCGGTCAGCGCCTGACCTGTCACCGCATTCGCATTCTCGCCATCCAACGCGAGCTTTCGCCACCAGATCGACGGCGCGACGACGACGCCACGACGCGCCCGGTTGGTGACCCGCGCGATAACGGTGAACGATCCGCGATCGTTGAAGATTCTCACGACGTCACCGGTCGTGATGCCACGCTGATGGGCATCATCGGGATGGATTTCGAGGCGCGGCGTCTTCTCCTCGGCCACGAACCCCGGAAGATTCGCAAACGACGAATTCAAGAAATTGCGCGCCGGCGGCGAAATGAACGCCAACGGGTATCGGGCAGCGAGCGCCGTATTGGTTGCTGCGGATTCGCGCGGCAACACCACCTCGGGCAACGGATCATGGCCTTGCGCGCGCAATTTTTCCGACCAGAATTCGCACTTGCGCGACGAAGTGGGGAAATTACCCTGGGAAAACGGCGCATACGCCGTCGGGACATTCAATCGTTGCCAGCCGTCGCGCTTCAGCGTTTCCCAATCAAGTCCCTGCGCGCGCGGATCGGCCCAGCGGTACGCTTGTTGCGCGAGCGCTTCATCGCTGTCGGAAAAGCACGGTTCATCGAACCCCATCTTGGCTGCCAGACGCCGGAACACTTCGGTATTCGGCAATGCCTCGCCAAGTGGCGCAATCGCGGGGTTATTCGCGAGCGCGTAGAGATGGCCGTAACTCGAATGAATGTCGGTTTGCTCGAGCTGCGTCGTCGCCGGCAGCAGGATATCGGCGTAATCGGCGGTGTCGGTCTGGAAGATCTCGTGGACGACGCAAAACAAATCGTCGCGCGCGAAACCTTGCGTCACTTTCGCGGAATCGGGAGCGACGGCGAGCGGATTCGAGTTGTAGACGAAGATCGCGCGAATCGGCGGGTCGTCGGGGTCCAGCAGCGCATCGCCGATCGCCGACATGTTGATCGTCCGCGGCGCACCGCGCATGAGGTCGGGGCGCTCGAGCGCTACATGGTCGATCGGAAAAGTACCCGACGACGACAGCAATGCACCGCCCGCGGGGTCGCGCCAAGCACCGACGAGCGCCGGCAAGCACGCGACGGCGCGAACCGCATTGCCCCCGCCGTAAGCCCGTTGCATCCCGTAGTTGAGCCGGATTGCGGCCGGCTTGATCGTGCCGTAATCGCGCGCAAGGCGCAGCACTTGTTCGACCGGAATGCCGCACGTGTCCGCGACACGCGCCGACGTCCATTCCGCGGCGCGCGCAGCCAGCGCTTCGAATCCAACGGTGTAGCGATCGATGTAATCGCGGTCCAACCGATTTTCGGCGATCAGCAGATGCATCACGCCAAAAGCGAGCGCGGCGTCGGTTCCCGGCAGAAGCGCGATGTGCTCATGACACTTTTCGGCCGTCGCGCTGCGGTAGGGATCGATAGCCACGAGTCGTGCGCCGCGGCGTTTCGCTTCCTGGACGCGCGTCCACAAATGGAGATTCGACGTGATCGGATTGCTGCCCCAGATCAGGATCAAGCGGCTATTCTCGAATTGCTCGAGGTCCATGCCGACCGACGCACCGATCACCGAAACCCAGCCTGCTTTGCCGGCGGTCGCGCAAATCGTGCGGTCGAGCAACGACGCGCCGAGCCGATGAAAGAAGCGGCGATCCATCGAGGAACCTTGAATGAGACCCATCGTGCCGCAGTAGCTGTACGGCACGATCGACTGTGGTCCATCGTGCGACGCCGCGATCGCTGCGAAGCGCTCGGCGATTTCTTGCAGCGCTTCGTCCCACGAGATGCGCGCGAAACGGCCTGCGCCTTTACGACCGATCCGGCGCATCGGATGAAGGATGCGATCGGCAGAGTACGTGCGATCGAGATAGCGCGCCACTTTCGTGCACAGCTTGCCGCTCGTTGTCGGATGCGTCGGATCGCCGCGGATCTCCACCGCCTTGCCGTTCTCGACCGTCACGAGCATTGCGCACGTGTCGGGACAATCATGTGGGCACGCGGCGTGGACGACACGGCGCGTCGAATTGATGGGAATGGGATCGAGCGGCATCCTAGAACAGGACCCCCACGCTTGCGGCCTCATTGGCCAATTCGGCCGCTACGCTGTGCACTCTGCCCTCAGAGGGGGAGCAATTGCGCCTTGGGGCGGCCCTGCGGCGCAATTGTACGCGGGTGTCCGGTTGACGCGCTAACTCGTGGGCTGCGGCGATGAGCGCTCATTCGTCGATTCCAAAAGTATCGATGCCCGATGGCGTTCGTGTTCCTGCGCTTGGACTCGGCACATGGCGAATGGGCGAGCGCGGACGTGACCACGATGCCGAGATCGCATCGCTGCGTTTGGGCATCGAGCTTGGCATGACCGTTATCGACACGGCCGAGATGTACGGCGACGGCGGCGCTGAAGAGCTCGTAGGTGAAGTCATCGCCGGACAGCGTGATCGCGTTTTTCTTGTCAGCAAAGTCTATCCCCACAACGCCGGCGCGAAAAGCGCGATCTCTGCCTGCGAGCGCAGTCTCAAGCGCCTCGCTACCGACCGGCTCGACCTGTATCTGCTGCACTGGCGCGGTCGCATCCCGTTGGCTGAAACGGTCGGCGCGTTCGAGCGACTGCGGCGCGACGGCAAGATCGTCCGCTGGGGCGTTTCAAACTTCGACGTCGACGACATCGAAGAGCTGATGGCCATTCCCGAGGGGAAGCAGTGCGCGGCGAACCAGGTTCTCTATCACCTGGGTGAACGCGCGATCGAATGGCGTCTTGCCGCGCTCTGCCGCGAGCATCGGATCGCGCTCATGGCGTACTCGCCGGTCGGGCAGGGCGATCTCTTGCGCAGCCGCAAGCTTCAGGCGATCGCGCGCGAGGCGAGCGCAACGCCGGCGCAACTTGCACTGGCGTGGCTGATCAAGCGCCGCGTGATCGCGATCCCTAAAGCGTCGACGGCGTCACACGTGCGCGACAATCGCAAAGCGGCGGACGTCACGCTCTCCGCACATATTCAAACCGCACTCAGCGCCGCATTTCCGCCCCCTGCGCACGCGAAGCCGCTCGCAGTCATCTGACATTCGTCGTTGCGGCTTTTGCAGTAGCTTACAAGTTTGTTTCGCTGCGTATTCGTGGTGAACAACTCGCCACGATTACGAAGACCGCTTCTTGTCACTTCAACGAGTTAGCGCGTTGCCGACCGGCGGCGCGCACACGTGGCACGGTTGCTGCTCGATTGTCGGCGTTCGATCAAACAGACAATACGACTCAGACAGGGAGCAACTCGTGAACTATACGCACTATGATTATCTTGATATTGCGCCGGGTGCCGATTCCATTCGCATCGAAAAAGCCTATCTTGCGCTGATTGAGAAGCTGCAATACGGCGAATCCGACGCAGGGCAGGATTTGTCCGGTCTTGTTCGGCGCATTCACACGGCGTACGAAGTCTTGTCGCATCCCGATCAGCGCCTAGCCTACGATGCGAAGCTCGCCTACGAGGCCGCGCAAGCCGACTCCGAGCTCAAATCGATGCTCGACCAGTCACCGTGCCGTTCGCTCCGCCATGTACAAGAAGCGCCAGGCGAGCGCATCGCGGCGATCACGCAGCTCGCGGCCTGAGCTCACTAATCCGTATCCGGTTTGCGGCCGCCGGTTTTATTTAAACTGCAAACAGCGATGCGGTCGGCGGCCGTTCTTTTGTCCAGCACCCGGAAAACCTGGTGGCGCAACAAGCGACGGTGTGCAGCTTTTCGCCGCCGCGTGGTGCGCGGGGGGTTAAAAGCATCTGCCAACGGTGCGCTGCTCGCAAGAGCGCGGACGCTCTCCATCGATGCGCGACTTGCGACACCGCGAAATCGTCCTTACATTGCACCACCGTCTCCCATAGGCTTCGTCGCAGCGGTCCTCCACTGACCAACCAAGGAAAAAAGCGTGGAAAAGTGCCGGAGCTGCCAATTCTTCGATCGTAACAATGCGGCAGCCAAAGAATCAAAGGCGACCCAATGGGGTCAGTGCCGCCGCGCAGCGCCGGTCTTGAGCCCGTTGAACCAAAAGCCGCACATGATCGAAGGTGTGTGGCCGCATGTGCGCGACGACGATTGGTGCGGCGAGTACAAGGGACTCGCGAAGCGGCTGGACGCGCAACTGTCCGAGCTGATGAGCGACCCGATCATGGCCGGACTCGGTTCCGACGCGTCGATCAAGCCGTTGTTCATTCCCATCAACACGCCGCGCGACCCCGGACAGAACAGCAACGGCGATTAATTCGCCGTATCTGGTAAATTCACGGCAACGACCGTAATTAGGGTCAGACTCGACTTTCCGAACGTCGGACGCGCAGCGCTCGCTGGCGAACGTGGAAAGTCGAGTCTGACCCTATTTACGGTGGCAGCGCGCGGATCGATGGTCCGCGCAAACCGTCGCCTGAATGTTCGAATCCCGTCTGCTCGCGGCGCTCGCCGCAGGATCCACCGTCGTTACGCCCAACAAACGGTTGGCGCGTACGCTCGTCGCGACGTACGACAACGCACAGCGCTCGGCCGGTCGTCGCGCGTGGCCGGCGGCGCGGGCATTGCCATGGTCCGCATGGCTCGAGCAATTGTGGAACGACGTTCTCGCGCACGACGCGCTTCCAACAGTTACCCGCTTGCTTCGCGCTCCACAGGCGCGCTGGCGCTGGCGGCAGATCATCGCCGCCGACAGTGCGGCGCTTTCCGATGTGCGTGGCGCGGCCGCTCTGGCGGCGGACGCCTGGGCGATCACAAAAGCATGGGGCGGCGGCGGAGAAAGTTGGCGCGGATGGCGTAACGATGCGCTTGCCGAGGACGATGACTGCGCCACGTATGCGGGATGGGCGGAGCGGTTTCACGCGACGCTCGGCCATATGCGCGCCGTCGATGACGCATCGCTTGCCGATGCGCTCATCCGGGCGATCGACGGCGTCGACGCGTGGCGCAATCTCGATATCGTGCTGGCCGGCTTTATCGAGCCGACACCGCAGCACGATCGCCTGATCACCGCGCTCACCGAGCGGGGCGCGCGCATCGCGCGCTGCGAACCGATCGCCGCGCGACCCACGCAACTTGCACGCGCCAGCGCGGGATCGCCTCGCGACGAGATGCTGCTGGCGTTGACGTGGGCACGCAACGAAGCACTCGCCAATCCGGGCGCAACGATCGGAATCGCGGTGGAAGACCTGGCGTCGCGCCGCGACGAAGTGATCGCACTGGCCGAAGACGTGTTGTGTCCGGCCCTGCAGCTTCCCGGTCATGAAGGCGAGACACGTCCGTACAACGTCTCGCTCGGTTCGAGCCTGGCAAGTGCGCCCTTGGTTGCTGCCGCCCTCGGCTGGATCGAGCTTTCAATTCGGTCACTGCCCCTCGCACAAGCCGTCGTTCTGCTGCGCTCCCCCTATTTGCCCGATGCAACAGCGCAATGGCCGCGTCGTGCAGCGCTGGTGAAAACGTGGCTCGACTCGGGGCGGCGCGAAGTGAGCTATGGCGACGCTGCCAACGCACTCGATCGCGTCGATCAAGCGTTGGGCGAGCGCCTGCGGCGCGCGTTCGCGGCCTATCGATTTCCGAACGAAGCGTCGCCGCGGGTGTGGGTCGATCTGTGGCGCGGATGGCTCGCCGCTATCGGCTGGCCTGGCGATCGTCCGCTGACGAGCGCCGAGCAACAAACACGCGACGCCTTTGACGAGTTGCTGGTGAATTTCGCCGCGATGTCGGTCGTCGACGAGCGGATGCGGATGTTTGACGCGCTCGGCGCATTGGGCGATCTCGGCGACGATACGGTGTTCCAACCGGAATCGCCGCCCGTTCCGGTCCAGATCGTCGGTTTGCTGGAAGCCGCCGGTCTGCCGTTCGATCGCTTGTGGATCGCCGGTCTTGCCGCCGATCGCTGGCCGCGCGCGCCGCAACCGCATCCGTTGCTGCCGCTCGCCTGGCAGCGCGATCACGACGTGCCGCGCTCGAGCGCCGCGCGCGAGCTCCGCTTTGCGCGAAAAGTGACGACGCTTCTGCTGCGCGGAGCCCCCCGGGTGATCGCGAGCTATGCACGCAGCGTCGACGACGACGAACCGCGTAGGGCCTCGCAGCTCATCGCAGAGTTGGACCTGCCGGCGTTGGCTCCGCTCGATTCGGAAACCTGCAACGCATCGTACGCGTCGCAGCTTTACGCTTCGGCGCCTTCGTTGGAAGCGATTGCCGATCTTCGCATGCAGCCGCTCGCCGAAGGCGCGAGCGTTCGCGGCGGTGCGCACGCGATCGAGGCGCAGGGCAATTGTCCGTTTCAGGCGGTCGCCTTGCATCGGTTCAACGTTGATCGATGGCCGCGAGCGAAAACCGGTCTCACAGCGATCGAACGCGGCACACTGGTCCATGCGGCGCTCGCCGCGTTCTGGAACGACGTACGGGATAGCGCGACGCTTGGAAGTCTCGACGATTCGGCATTGACTGCGCGGATCGCAACAGCGGCCGAGTCGGCGCGACGTTCATTGAAGGAGGAGCGCTGGCGTTGGGTGCCACCCGTCATCGCGGCCGGAGAAACGACGCGACTTGCGGCGTTGTTGCGCCACTGGATCGCCGCTTACGAACGGACACGGCCTCCGTTCGCCGTCGAGGCGACCGAAGTGCAAGCGGAGCTCACACTGGCGGGCGTGTCGTTTCGCTTGCGGCTGGATCGCGTCGATCGGGTGTCGGGCGGCGCCGCGATCATCGACTACAAGACCGGCGTCACGCTGCCGCCGAAAGCGTGGTTCGATCCGCGACCGCGCTCGCCTCAGCTCGGCCTCTACGCACTGGCAAGACGCCAGGCGACGCCGCAATCGCTCACGTGCGCAGTCGCGTACGCCCAGCTGCAGCCGGGCGCAGTGAAGCTCAACGGGATCGCGGCGGACGTCGTTTCGTGGCCTGCGCTGGTTCAGGTGGAGGACACGAAGGTCGGATCGTGGCCCGCGCTCGAAGCGTGGTGGGAAGCGCATCTGGGTGCGCTCGCCCACGAATTGCGCTCGGGCGTCGCGGATGTCGCGCCACGCGATGGCCCGAAGACGTGTCGGATCTGCGGATTGGGACCGCTATGCCGCGTCGGCGGCGTCGCCCTCGAAGTCGACGATATTGCCGATGAATGACAAACTCACGGCGCGCGATGCCGCGAACCGCACCGCCGCGCTCGACGTCGGCGGGTCGTTTCTCGTTCAGGCGCCCGCAGGTTCCGGCAAGACAGAGCTCCTGATCCAACGCTTTCTTGCGTTGCTACCACATGTCGACCGGCCCGATCGCGTCGTGGCGATGACGTTCACGCGGAAGGCCGCCGCGGAAATGCGTGATCGCGTGACCAAGGCGCTCGCCGAGGCGGAGGCCAACAAGCCGATCGACGATGCGCTCGAGATTGAGACGCGCGCGCTTGCCCGCCGAGCACTCGAGCGCGACCGTACGCTCGGATGGCATCTCGTCGACCATCCGGCGCAATTGCGCATCTATACGATCGACGCGTTTTGCGCCTCGATCGCACGCCGCGCGCCGATCGCGACGCGCTTCGGAGCACCGCCGCGCATCGACGACAAGACCGTGTTGCTCCATCGCGAGGCAGCACGCAGCGCGCTGGTTGCCGCGGATCCAGCCGACGTCCGCTGGCGCGCGTTGCTCGACCACGTCGACAATGACACATCGACGGTGATCGATCTATTGACCGATATGCTCGCGAAACGCGATCAATGGTTGAAGCATCTCGTCGGTCGCGACCCGATCGCGCTCCGGGCTGCAGCGGAAGCCACGCTCGTCATCGAGATCGAAAGCGAGTTGGCGCGCATTGTTGAGCTCTTTCCCGCCGACCTCGAGCCCGAGCTCGCGTCGTTTTTGCGCGAAGCGGCGACGAATCTTGCCGACCATCCCGCGCACGCTGAACGCCGCCATTGGATGGAACGCTGCGCCGCGAACGGCGGGCTTCCCGGCGCGAACGCCGGGGCGCTCGCCGATTGGCGAATGCTGGCCGGGTGGATGTTGACGGAAAAAGGGAAATGGCGCTTCGGCTTCGGCGCCCGAGAAGGGTTTCCACCGAAGGGCAACGGACCGGGCCGTCGCGATCGCGAGCACTTCAAGACGCGCATGACGGCGTTCATCGACGCGTGCAGCGCCGTACCTGGATTGCGCGAGACGCTCGACGTCGCGCGCCGGCTTCCTTTTCCGACCTACGACGACGCGAGCTGGAACGTCATCGCCGCGCTGCTCGAGCTTTTGCCGCGTCTCGCGGCGCAGTTGAAGTTGACGTTTGCCGAGGCGGGCGTGATCGACCCGCCGGAGGCGATGCTCACGGCGATCGATGCGCTGGGCGACCCCGATGCACCGAGCGACTTGCTATTGCGGCTCGATCTTTCCATCGCGCATCTGCTGATCGACGAATTTCAGGATACGTCCGACGCCCAGATTGCGTTGCTCGAACGCTTGACCGCGGGGTGGGTATCCGGAGACGGCCGAACCGTGTTCGCCGTCGGCGACCCGATGCAGTCGATCTATCGCTTCCGCGAGGCCGAAGTGCGGCTGTTTCTCGAGGCGCGGCGGACGTTGCGGATCGGCACCGTGCCGGTGACATTCATCGATCTGACACGCAACTTCCGTTCGCAGGCGCGGATCGTCGAGTGGCTGAATGATGTTTTTCCACCGGTCTTCGCGGCGCGCGACGATCCCTGGCGTAGCGCCGTCGCTTACGCGCCAAGCGTCGCGGCATGTCCTGCAATCGCCCGCACGCCGACGCTCGACGTGTACGCGGATCCGGAAGCCGAAGCCGAGGGTGTCGTCTCTCTCGTGAAAGCTGCGCTGGCTGCGCAGAGCGAACACATCGCGATCCTGGTGCGCGCGCGGCCCCATCTCAACTCCATTCTTCCGGCGTTGCGTCGAGGCGGCATCGCCTTTGCGGCGGTCGATCTCGAATCGCTTGCGCAACGTCAGGCAATCCTCGATCTGCTGTCGCTGACCCATGCGCTCACGCAGCCCGCCGATCGGCTCGCATGGCTCGCTGTCCTCCGCGCGCCGTGGTGCGGCGTCACGCTTCCCGACCTGTATACGCTGTCGCAGACGGCCGCTACAAGCGATTGGTGCGAAGCAGTGACTGCGCCGTCCGTCCGTGCGCAGTTATCGCCGGAAGGTGCTGCGCGATTGGAGCGTTTCGCCGCGGTGATCAACCCTGCGCTCGAGTCGCGTGGACGCGCGTCGTTGGTTGCCCGGGTGCGCGGCGCATGGCTTGGGCTTGGCGGCCCGGCGTGCATTGCAGAACCGCTCGATCTCGATGCAGCCGAACGCTTCTTCGCGTTGCTGGGCGTGCACGAGAGCGCGGGCGACCTCCGCGATTACGACGTGTTCTGCGCGACGCTCGAAGATCTGATGGCGGCGCCCAACGGCGCGGCCGAAGCGCAAGTAAGTGTCATGACGCTGCATAAAGCGAAGGGATTGCAATTCGATACGGTGATCCTCCCCGCGCTCGATCGGGTGCCTGCCCGCAATGGCGAGAGCCTGTTGCGCTGGCGCATGCGCCCGCATGGCTTGTTGCTCGCGCCACGCAAGGCGCGCGGCGGCAGCGACGATCCGGTGTACCGCTACGTCGGCGATCTCGCCGACGATGAGGAGGAGGCGGAACTCGCGCGGCTGCTATACGTCGGATGTACGCGCGCGAAGTCGCAACTGCATCTGACGGCAACGCTGCGGCACAGGCAAACGGATACAGGCGCGCTCGAATGTGAAACGCCGCAGCGGCGTTCCGCGCTCGCGAAGCTATGGCCGGTGCTCGGTACGCAGTTGCCTGAACCCGTCGATGTCGATGCAAAGGCAGCCATCGTCAACGTCGCGCCGCTGTTGCTCAGGCGCTTACCGATCGGCTACCGGCCACCCGAACCGTCGGCAACGATTCCTTTCGGTTTTGCGACCGCTTCGCATGAACCTATCGCCCGCGAGTTCGATTGGGCCCATGCGACCGCGGCGGCGATCGGCACAGTTGCTCATCGTGTGCTGGCCCAAATCGGTCGAGAAGGCATCAAAGCCTGGGACCTGAATCGGCAAAGGTCGGCGCGTTCGCGAATCGAACGCGAGCTCACGAACGCAGGTGTCGATCGCGAAGCGATGGCCTCCTCGATCGATGCCGTATGCGAAGTCATTGAACGCGTCACAAACGATGCGCGCGGACGCTGGCTGTTCGAGCCGGCGCACGAAGAGGCGCAAAGCGAGCTCGCGCTCGCGGGCGACGATGACGGTGCGCTTGTCCACGTCACGCTCGACCGTACTTTTGTCGCGAACGGCGTCCGCTGGATTGTCGATTTCAAGACCGGACGCCACGAAGGCGCCAACGTCGCGCGGTTCATGGATACCGAGGTCGAACGTTACGGCGCGCAACTCGAGCGCTACGCGCGCATCGCGCGAGGGCTCGACGCCCGTTCGCGTCTGCGCCTTGCTCTTTACTATCCGTTGGTGGAGGGCGGCTGGCGGGAGTGGGACGCCGCGTGCTGACGCTCGCGGCGTTGTGGATCGCGGTCTCCATCGTTGCGATTGGCGTCGGATCGGCGGTGCTACGCGTCATCACCGCTACCGCGTGCAATCGCATCGCTGACGAGCTCTTCTTCGCATGGTGGATGGGCGTCGCCGTGCTCGCATGGGCAAGCTTCGCACTCGCCAACGTCACGCCGCTACGCGACGCAATGCCATGGTTGACCGTTGCTTCGTGCGTCGTCGCCATATGGAGCCTCTGGCATGCACGGAACAGGTGGCGCGCACTGCGTCCAGCGGCGTGGATCCTTTTTGTCGTCCTCGCAGTGCTGCTCGCCGAGCGTTCGGTCGCGGTTGGCAACCTCGAGGACACCGGCGGCTACCACTGGAGCATCATTCAATGGTACGAGTCGTACGGCATTCCGGTGGGCCTGGGTCTCTTCCAGTGGCGGCTCGCAACGCACTCGGCGTGGCTCGCGCTGACGGCGTCGCTCGACATCGGCATTCTCGAATCGCGTGTTGCAACGGTCGCAAACGGGCTCGTGTTTTTGGGTTGTCTCTGGTTTGCCACGGTATGCGCACTGCGCTGGATCCGCGGTTGCGCGACATTCGCCGATCGTTTCATCGTCGCGGCGCTCGCCTTTTTGCTGCAGCTGATCGCCAAGTGGGAAATGCGACTTTCGCCGTCGCCGGATATTCCCGTGCTGTTCCTGACGGTCGCCGTCTGCTGGAAGATGCTTTCCGATGCCGGCGAGGAGCGCGCGTCCGCACCCAATATCGAGGCCGTGGCGATGCTGTCCATCGTCGCGGTGACGATCAAGCTCAACGCGCTTCCGCTTGCGCTCGTGTGCGCTGCGCTGTTTTGGATGCGGTGCGACGTCACCTTGCGGACGCGAATCATCGGAACGGCACGGTTGGGCGTTATCGCGTTGCCGCTCATCGTTGCGAGCTGGACGTCGACCGGATGTCTGCTATTTCCGGTGCCACTGGGTTGCGTTGACGGGCCATCGGCAATCGGCGCAGCCGCGGTGCGACAGTATGCGGCGATCATCGGCGCAACGGCACGTAACGACATCACGTTTAGCCTCGTCGTTTCGCTCGTTGCGCTGGCATACCTGTGGTGGATGCGTCGCGAACTGCCGCATCGCGTAGTCCGGGGACCCGTCACAATCGCATTGGCGGGTATCGCATTCACCGCGTTCGTTGCTCCGACGACGCGCTTTGCGATCGGTTATCTGACCATCCTTCCCGCATTGGGAATCGCTCATGCCGCGGGCGACACTCGCTTCACCGCCGGGGCTTCGCCGCGGACACTGTCGACGTTCCGCGCGAGTGTCACGCTCGTCCTCGCGATCGCGATCGCCGTGCCGCTCTACAAGGAATTCATCTATTCGTCGCTGCGGACGCGTCATTTCGACTCCTGGGCCGAGCGCAAACGCGGCGATACCGCGATCGACGCGCCCAATCTGCAGTGGTGGTTGATCCCGAACCGGATCGCGTACGAGGGCCGCTATGAAACGGCCCGCGCCGTCGATTTCGGCTATGCAGTGTCGCCGCAGATGACCTGCTGGAACCATCCGCAGCCCTGCGCCAGCAACCCGCCCCTTTCCGCACTGCCTGACATACGCCTTCGCGATCCCGCACGCGGGCTCGCCGGGGGCTTCGTTCGCACGCGCTGACAGCGAGGGCGCCGTCTCCCAATCAAGCTGCACGGTGGGTCAAGCGGTCGAATCCGCTAAAATTCAATGTTTTGAATCATTAAAGGCAGTCGTGCGCGTCTTTCGCGGCCTGCCGAAGTCGAGCGACGCTCCACTTGCGCTGACGATCGGCAACTTCGATGGTGTCCATCGCGGGCACCAGGCAATGTTGACGCGCCTGATCGAAGGCGCCGAAGACTTGCGGCTCGTGCCGGCCGTGCTGACGTTCGAGCCGCATCCGCGGGAATTCTTTGCGCCCGACAGCGCGCCGCCGCGTTTATCGACGTTGCGCGGCAAGCTCGAAATGTTCCGCGCCTTTGGCGTCGCGACGACGATTGTCGCGCGCTTCGACGCGAAGCTCGCATCGCTATCGCCCGAATCCTTCATTCACGAAGTTCTCGAAAAGGGCTTGAACGCGCGCTGGATCCTGGTCGGCGATGATTTTCGCTTCGGCAAAGGTCGCGGTGGCGATCTTGCGCTGTTGCGATCGAAGGCGCGGCAATTCAGCGTCGAAGGGATGCGCACGGTGGCTATCGAATCGGAACGCGCGTCCAGCACCGTTGTGCGTGCCGCGCTGGCTTACGGCGATCTTTCGCACGCGGCCGCATTGCTCGGCCGGCCGTTCGCGATGTCGGGCCGCGTTGCACATGGCGACAAGCTTGGCCGGCATCTGGGCTTTCCCACGGCGAACATTCCGCTCAGCCGCAAACCGCCGCTGACCGGCATATTCGCCGTGCGCGTTCACGGGCTCGGGCCAACGCCGCGCACGGGCGTTGCGAGCCTTGGTGTGCGGCCCACGATCAAGGCGGATGCGCGGCCATTGCTCGAAGTGTTCATTTTCGATTTCGACGACGCGATCTACGGCAAGCGCATCACCGTTGAGTTTCTGCACAAGCTCCGCGACGAGGAACGCTACGCGGACGTGTCCGCGCTGACCCGCCAGATTCACGCCGACGCCGAGCAGGCGCGCGCGTTCTTTGCCCACGAAGAAGCATGCCCGACGATCCCAAAAGCGACTACAAGTCCACGGTGAACCTGCCGGACACGCCGTTCCCGATGCGCGGCGATCTCGCGAAGCGCGAGGCCGTGTGGGTACGCGAGTGGCACGACAACCGCGTCTACGAGGCTGTACGCGCCGCGTCGAAGGGCCGGCCGCGTTTCGTCCTGCACGACGGGCCGCCGTACGCGAACAGCGACATCCATATCGGTACGGCGTTCAACAAGATCCTGAAAGACTTCGTCGTCAAGAGCAAAACGATGGCGGGCTTCGATGCGCCCTACGTCCCGGGTTGGGACTGTCACGGCATGCCGATCGAAGTGCAGATCGAAAAGACGTACGGCAAGAACCTGTCGACGGCGGAGACGCAACGGCTCTGCCGCGCGTATGCGACCGAGCAGATCGCGCGGCAGCGGACGCAGTTTCAGCGCCTCGGCGTGCTCGGCGATTGGGATCATCCGTACACGACGATGGAGTACAAGAGCGAGGCCGACGAGATTCGCACCCTCGGCAAGCTCCTCGAGCGCGGTTATCTGTATCGCGGTCTGAAGCCGGTCAATTGGTGCTTTGATTGTCACAGTGCGCTCGCCGAAGCGGAAGTCGAATACGAAGATCGCGTCGACACGGCGATCGACGTCGGATTCCCGCTGGTGCTCACAAGCGAGCGCGAAAAACTCGCGCGTGCCTTCGCGCTCGATACGCCGCCGGACGGTCCGCTTTACGCCGTGATCTGGACGACCACGGCGTGGACGATACCGGCGAACCAGGCGTTGAACGTGCACCCGGAATTCACCTATGCATTGGTGCGCACGCCGCGCGGGCATCTGATCATCGCGGAAGAGCTGGTGGACGCGTGCCTGAAACGCTACGCGATGGAAGGCGCCAGCGTAGCGACGGCGAATGGAGCTGCGCTCGAAGGGATCGTGTTCTCGCATCCATTCTACGACCGTACATCGCCCGTTTATCTCGGCGATTACGTCACGCTCGAGCACGGCACCGGTATCGTGCACAGCTCGCCCGCGTACGGCATCGAGGACTTCGAGTCGTGCCGCCGCTACGGCATGCACGACGACGACATCCTGAATCCGGTGCAGGGCGACGGACGTTTCGCGGCGGACCTGCCATTTTTTGGCGGCATGAAGATCTGGGATGCCAATCCGAA
This sequence comes from Betaproteobacteria bacterium, assembly GCA_005881895.1. Taxonomy (GTDB): domain Bacteria; phylum Pseudomonadota; class Gammaproteobacteria; order Burkholderiales; family Casimicrobiaceae; genus VBCG01. The sequence continues at coordinate 15,193 of VBCG01000150.1, read as the reverse complement.
GATCGTTGACAAGATCCGTGACGTCGGCGCGCTGTTTCACGCCGAAAAATTTCCGCACAGCTACATGCATTGCTGGCGCCACAAGACGCCGATCATCTATCGCGCGACGACGCAATGGTTCGCCGGCATGGACGATGCTCCTGGCTGGCGCGGGCATAAGCCGAAGGAGACGCTACGGGAGACCGCGTTGCGCGGCATCGATGCGACGGAATTTTTCCCGAGCTGGGGCAAGTCGCGCCTCTATGGAATGATCGCGCACCGGCCCGATTGGACGCTGTCGCGCCAACGGCAGTGGGGCGTGCCATTGCCGTTCTTCGTCGACAAGGAAACTGAAGAGCTGCATCCCGATACACCCGCGTTGCTCGAGCTCGCCGCAGCCAAGGTGCAGGAAGGCGGCATTGAGGCTTGGTTCGAGGCGACGCACGAGGACTTCGGCGTCGACGCGACGAAATATCGCAAGCTCTCCGATACGCTCGACGTCTGGTTCGATTCAGGCTCCACCCATCAAACCGTGATGGGCGGTCCCGACGGGCGGCGCACCGGCGCCGGATCGCGGCCGCTCGATACCGGCTTTCCCGCCGACCTCTACCTCGAGGGATCGGATCAGCACCGTGGCTGGTTCCATTCGTCGCTGCTCGTATCGTGCATGCTGAACGGTGTGCCGCCGTACAAGGCCCTGTTGACGCACGGCTTCGTGGTCGACGGTGACGGCCGCAAGATGTCGAAATCGAAAGGCAACGTGGTCGCGCCGCAGAAAGTCGCCGACAGTCTTGGCGCGGAGATCCTGCGGCTCTGGGTGGGCGCGACGGATTTCTCGGGCGATATGGCGATCGGCGACGAGATATTGAAGCGCGTCGTCGAGGCCTATCGGCGGATCCGCAACACCCTGCGCTTTCTTCTCGCCAATACCGCGGACTTCAACGCTGTGCGGGATGCGGTTCCGATCGGCGAGCTGATCGAGATCGATCGCTACGCGCTATTGCAGGCGCGCGCGCTGTCGGCAAGTGTTGCGGCCGACTATGCGAATTACGATTTCCATCTCGTCGTGCAACGGCTGCAGACGTATTGCTCCGAAGAGCTGGGCGGCTTTTATCTCGACATTCTCAAAGACCGGCTCTACACGTGTGCAAAAGACAGCCGCCCGCGTCGCTCGGCGCAGACGGCGCTCGCGCTGATCCGCGATGCGTTGCTGAAATTGATGGCGCCGATTCTGTCATTCACAGCCGAGGAAGCGTGGAAGGTCGTCCATCCGCACGAGTCGACGATCTTTGTTCACGTTTGGGATCGGTCGCTGCCCGACATTCCCGATGCCGCGACGCTGTTCACCAAATGGGAGCGCATCGTCGCCGTGCGCACTCTGGTGCAAAAAGAGCTTGAAGAATTGCGCCAGGACGGTGGCATCGGCTCGCCGCTGCAAGCCGAAGTGGAAATCGTCGCGCCGCCGGACGCTTACGAGGCGCTGGCATCGCTTGGCGACGACCTTCGCTTCGTGTTGATCACGTCTGCGGCGAAAGTGCGATCCGGCGAGTCGCTAGCGATTGTGGTCAAGCCGAGCGCGAATCCCAAATGCGAGCGCTGCTGGCATTGGCGCGCCGATGTCGGGAGGGACCCGCATCATTCGGCGCTGTGTGGACGTTGCGTGGCGAATCTGTTCGGCGACGGCGAGCCCAGGAGCGCTGCGTGAGCTCTCCCGCGTCGATCGATGTGCGAGTGGACTGGACACGATGGCTCTGGTTGAGCGCCGCGGTGATCGCGTTCGATCAGCTGACGAAGTATGTGATCCTTGCAGCGTTCAGGCCCGGCGAAGAGCTACCGGTGACGTCGTTCTTCAGTCTCGTCCTGGCGTTCAATGCGGGTGCCGCCTTCAGCTTCCTCGCCGGCGCCGATGGCTGGCAACGGTGGCTCTTCATGGCAATCGCGTTCATCGCCTGCGGGATCATGCTGTGGCTACTGAAACGTGGCGGGACGAAACTCTTTTGCGCGGCAATCGCTCTCATCATCGGTGGAGCGTTGGGCAATCTCTACGACCGCGTCGTCATCGGGCGCGTCGTCGATTTCCTGCTGTTTCACTACCATGATTGGCACTATCCGGCCTTCAATGTGGCGGACAGCGCGATCACCGTCGGTGCAGCCGCGCTGATCCTCGAGAGCTTCCGCCAACGCCGCGACGAGCCCGCCGCCAAGGACGCGTGAATGGAGATTCTGCTCGCCAACCCGCGTGGATTCTGTGCCGGCGTCGACCGCGCAATCGCGATCGTCGAGCATGCGCTCGCCCAGTTCGGCGCGCCGATCTATGTGCGCCACGAGGTCGTCCACAACCGCTTTGTCGTCGATGATCTGAAACGCAAAGGCGCGGTATTTGTCGAAGAGCTTGACGCCGTTCCGCGCGGCTCAACTGTGGTCTTCAGCGCGCACGGCGTCTCGAAGGCGGTGCGCGCGGAAGCGCAAGCCCGCGGTCTGACCGTATTCGACGCGACGTGTCCCTTGGTCACCAAAGTGCACGTCGAAATCGCCAAGATGCGCGATCGCGGCCGCGAGATCGTCATGATCGGGCATCGTGGGCATCCCGAGGTCGAAGGCACGATGGGACAGTGCGACGGCGGCGTCTATCTCGTGGAATCCGTGACGGACGTCGCGACATTGCAGGTTCGTGACCCGGGCCGCCTCGCGTATGTCACGCAGACGACGCTCTCGGTCGACGATGCGGCTGCGATCGTCACCGCGCTCAAGGCGCGCTTTCCCCAAATCGTCGGCCCGAAAAAAGACGACATTTGCTACGCGACACAAAACCGCCAGGACGCCGTCAAGTTTCTGGCGCCGGATGTCGACGTGGTGATCGTCGTCGGCAGTCCGAACAGCTCAAATTCGAATCGATTGCGCGAAGTTGCGACGCACCGGGGAGTGCCCGCGTACATGGTCGATGGCGCCGACGAATTGCGCGCAGAATGGATCATGGGCAAGCGCCGGATCGGACTGACCGCGGGTGCGTCCGCGCCCGAAGTACTGGTCCGCGCGGTCATCGAGCGATTGCGCGAAATGGGGGCGGGCGACGTACGCGAGATTTCCGGCGTCGTCGAGCGAATCGTCTTTCCGCTGCCAAAAGGATTGACCGGCGGAAAATAGGGTCAGACTCGACTTTTGGCGCAATCGCGACGCTGCCGTTCAGCGAATCACAGAAGTCGAGTCTGACCCTATTTTCCGCCATCCACGCAAGCGTCACTGCGACGCGCACTCAACCGACCGCGGCGAATTCGTAGATTTCGAAGTCGGGGCCTTGGTCGACGAGCTTCGTCAAGACGGCGACGTGCTTGCCCTTGTCGTGCCACATGCCAATCGCGTGCTCGAGTCCGAAAGCGCCCATGGGGACGACTACCTGATCGGGCGACACTTCGGTGCCCGTTCGATCGCCCGGCAAAACGACGATGGGTGTGGGCGAGTGGTCCATTGCGTCTTCCGCCGCAGCGGTTGCGGTGCGCGGCGAATCCGACACAAGCTCGCAGCCGAATTCCAACGCGGTTCCTGTGGGGGCGTTGCGAAACCAGCGAACGATCGCGACTTGCAGCCCCGGCTTACCCTCGACCCGCAGCGTGATCAGGTCGCCGATCCGCAGGGATGACGGCGTCGCGGCGATCTGTCGAAGTGCGTAACCGCCCGGCGTCTGATTGAGAATCTGGCACGTGGTCGGCGGCGGCAGGTCGGGATGCCCCGCAATCATCCGCGTGTCGTCGGTACGGCTGCCGTGCCATGCGTTGAGGAATCCGGCGAGTGCGACGACCCGTCCCCGTGAAGGCAGGCGGCTGAACTGACGCGCCGGCGGAATCGCCCATTGCCGCAGCAACCGGCGCAAAAATGCGATGTTGCGCGGGCGATGCGCAGCATCATTGCGAAGGCCTGCGGGCGCATCGCCGCCGGCGTCGAGACTGCGAAGCTGTTCCTGAAGCGTGAACGCGAGATCGAACGTCAGCAGAAAAAGCTTGGATCCGTTCATCGATCCGCCCTTGTTCGCGGAAAACGGTGGAAAGTCGTGACCGACCGGTACGATCGCGACGGCCTTCGCCATCCGATGGACAGGCGCGACGTCCGTCAGCTTCGCCGTGTGCGCGTATTCGGCCAGATAACGAATGACGATGTCGATCTGGCCCGGGAAAAATGCATACGGATTCGCGAGCGCCAGCAGTAGCGACTGGATGTAGATATCCTCGGGTGTCGAGTCGCCCGGATCGGAGCCGCGCGGCACCTGATGCAGATTGCGCGAACGCGCGAACACATAAATCGCGTGCAGATCTTGCCACGTCTGTTGCGGCACCGGCGAATACGATTGATAACTGTTGATCAGCACCCGCGCGCCCGATTGCAGCGAGCGCCGCACGAGCGCGGTCATCAGCCGCGCTCCGCCGAGTGAGATGCGTTTCTCCGCCTCGCCCTCGAGCATGCGTTTGTAGGCGTTCGACAGCTCGGACGCAAGCGTGATGCCGGCGCGAGCGGCATCTTGCGCATCGTCCCGCAGCGGCTGCGGCGCACGCATGAATTCGCGGCTGAGAGGCGACCACAACGCTTGCGCCGCCTTCCAGTATTGCGCGACGAGCTCGAAGCGGCGCGAGTTGCTGATCGAGACGCGATTGATCGCGGCGAGCGCGTCGCCGATCAATCGCGCCGCAGTCCTGGCGTCACGCTTACCGGCATGTTCCAGCCATGTCGCCACGCGTGCGGGACGCGTTTCCGGCTTGCGATCGTAATCGGTTTCCAGCGATGGGAAGGTCAGGCCAAGCTTCATCGGGGACGCAACGGGTGATGCGACGCACTGCAGTGGCGGCGCTCCCGATTGTATGTCATCGCGCCCCTCGAAACGCTTCGCGTTCTCTAAGACAGCATGCTCTCGCGCAGAAACGCCACAACCGGATCGACCTGATCGGGCGTCAGGAACATCGGCGCGTGACCGACACCCTCGATCTCGAGCACCCGCGGTCGCGGTCCGCGCGCCGCCATTTCGTCAACCGTTGCGCGCAGCAGCATGTCGGATTGCGCGCCTCGGACAACCAGCGTCGGACATTTGATCGCGTCCCACACCTGCCATAACGCCGGCGGCGCAGCCTGCTGCCGAAACGGGACCGCGATGCCGGGGTCGTATGCGAGCCCCCAGCGCCCATCCGCCCGCTGCCGCACGTTGGTTTGTGTCAGATAGGTCCATTGCGCGTCGCTGAGCGGACCGAAGGGCGCCGAAATTTCGCGCAGGTAGCGCTCGATCTCGGCAAAGCTCGCGAAGGTGGGATCCTTGCCGAAGTAGTCGGCGATCCGCGCGACCGCCACAGGCTCGATCACCGGACCGACATCGTTGACGACGAGTCGCGCGACGGGTGAGCGCGGCTGCGCCGCCATGACGATCCCGAGCAAACCGCCCATCGACGTTCCGACCCACGAAACCGTTTCGGCGCCGCTCCGCGCGACGAGCGCCGTCAATGTCGACAGATAAACGGGAAACACATAATCGTTGGGATCGGCGAGCCAATCGCTGTTGCCGCGGCCCGGCATGTCGACCGCAAGCACGCGATGTGTGGGCGCGAGCGTCTCGGCCAGCACGTCGAAGTCGCGGGCGTTGCGGCCGACGCCATGCACGCATACGACTACGTTCGGGTTTTCGCTCGCACCCCATTCGTAATAGACGACCCGGTGGAAGCCATGCGGCGACAGGCCGAGCAAGTGGCTTTCGCGCGGAGTGGTTCGGGTCAGCATCGGTGCGCGGATTGTACGCGAACAAGAGCGTACATTCACCGGAACTCGGGCCACCCGAACGGAATGAAGTTCGTGCGAAGCGTGTCAAGAAATGCGGCAACCTCATCGCGCCGCAGAAACGTGTCCTGGTAGCCGAGCCGCAGCAGCACCCGGCAGAAGTCGCGGTCGAACAACAGATACGACAACAGATTGGCGCCAGTGCCGCGTGTGCTGCCGAAGCCGCGCAGCAGCGTTCGTACGCCTGCAGGCAATCGATCCGCGTACTTGAGCGCCAGCGTTCCGATATCGATCGACGGCGCCAGCACCATCGCACGGCGTGGCGGAGCACGAGGCCGCTGCGCTCGAGCCGCGCGGCGGGTAGCAGCGCAAGAAGGCGATTCATCTGCGTGAGCCGCTCGAGATCCGCGCCCAGATTGTCGAGGAAGATCGACGACAATGCATGGCCCGCGATTTGCGCAAACGACGGGTATTGCGGCTCGATCGGTACCGCATCCGCACGCTGGCCGAAGAATTGTCCAACTGCAATCACGACGAGACGCCTCGCACCGAGGTGCAGCGCCGGCGACAGCGGTGTGATCTGGCGAACCGAGCCGTCCATGTAGAAATCATCGCCGATGCGCGCGGCAGGAAAAATGAACGGAATCGCCGTCGACGCCATCAGATGCGCGATCGTGATTCGCGCGCTCTCGCCGCGGCGGCGCGTGCGCTTCCACGCTGCATGGCCGTTCGTCCCTTCGAAAAACGTCACTGCCTGACCGGTCGCATAGCTTGTCGCGTTGATCGCGAGCGCGGACAACGCGCCACTGGCGCAATGTTCGGCGATACGTTCCACATCGAGCGCGCGCTCCAGCAGCGCAGCAAGCGGCGTGTTGTCGAGCATCGAGGCAGCATCTTCGGGAGCACGACCGGCGCCGACCATGGCTGCGAGGAAGCGCATGCCATGGCTCGACAGCGTTGCGAAGTCAGCGCGATAGACGTCGGCAACGTCGACGTTTCGCCACCAGCGCATCAAGCGCGCGACACCGCGTCCAAAGTCGTCGGCATGGACCGCCAACGTGGCCGCGTTGATCGCGCCGGCCGATGTGCCGCTGATCACCGAAAACGGACGTCGTCGGTGCTTGCCGAGGGTCGCAGCGATCGCACACAGCGCACCGGCCTGATAAGCCGCACGCGCGCCGCCGCCGGACAACACCAGCCCCGAGTCCAAGCGGGATTTCATCGACGCTGGGCCTGCTTACCGATCCGCGCGTAGCGTGCGATCAAGGATGAGCAACATTGCCGCGGTCGCGCCCCAGATGTAGCGGTCACCGTACGGAATCGCCCAGTAATCGCGGCGCAGCGCGCCCAGCATCCGGAAGTGGCGTTTCTGATGCGCCGGATCTAGGAGAAATACGAGTGGCACTTCGAACACATCCGACACTTCGAGTGGATCGGGCGTGAGCGAGAGCGGCGGCTCGATCCAGCCGACGATCGGCGCGACGCGGTAGCCCGTCACGGTCTCATAGTGCGCGAGCTCGCCTAAGACTTCGACGCGCTCGCGATCAAGGCCGATTTCTTCGGTCGCTTCGCGCAATGCCGCGGCGGCGTGATCGGGGTCTTGTGGTTCAACGCGTCCGCCGGGAAAGCTGATCTGGCCCGCATGGTCGGGGAGTTGCGCGCTACGTTGCGTCAGCAGCACGTGCAATCCGTCGGGGCGATTGACGAGCGGCACGAGCACGGCGGCCGGCGTCGGTGCACCTTCACGGCCCGGCAGGCGGAAACCGTCGCTCAAGCCGAGCGCGCTCGGCGGGGCTGGTTGCGACAAGCGCTCGATCAGCCAGGCACGCTGAGCGGCAGGCGGAAGATCGAACAATGGAAGACGCATGGCGATCCGAGTGCGGAGCGCCGGCTTGGCGCTATATGGACTCGATGATAGCGCCCGCGTCAGAACGGCCTGTGCGTCTCCGCGTGTCTCCGCGAGGTTAGGCGCGTCGCGCTGCGGCAGGTGTATCCAGCGCGTTCTTGGCACGATTCGTTGCCGTGACGCGCGCAGCAAATTGCGGACCGACGAGCAGTAGAGTAGGGCCGGTGAATTGGAGCTTGGCCAGCGCGGGAAGCGCCGCGAGTGTCGTGTGGATGATTCGCTCGCTGGGGAGCGACGCATTTTCTACGACTGCGACCGGTAGCGACAGTGGCTTGCCTTTGGCGAGCAACGCTGCGGCGATCGCCGGCGCTTCGCCGATGCCCATGTAGATCGCGCCTGCGTCGGCCGCACAGAATCCGCGCAGCCAATCGCTTACGTCTTCGCCGCTGCCGACGCGCGGCGTCGCAAATGCCACGCTGCGGACCGCACCGCGTTGCGAGAGGGAGGTTCCCACGGCCGCGGCCGCGGCGAGCGCTGCCGTAATGCCGGGTACGATTTCATAGGCGATACCAGCCGACTCGAGCGCGGCGATCTCTTCTTGCGCTCGCCCGAATAACAGCGGGTCGCCGCCCTTGAGCCGCACGACGATCGCAAAACGACGAGTGGCATCGATCAGACGTTTGTTGATGAATCTTTGCGCGGTGCTGTGACGACCGCAGCGTTTGCCGACGGCCACGAGCTCTGCGCGCCGCGCAAAAGCCAACAGCTCGCGCGGCACGAGCGCGTCGTGAAACACGATGTCGGCGGATTCGAGCAGCCGCGCTGCGCGCAGTGTGAGAAGGTCGGCCGCGCCGGGACCCGCGCCGATCAGATAGACAACGCCGCTCATCGAACGTCGGTCGCGCCAGGCTCCGCGCGACGGCGGAACCATGGCGTGCGGGCGTTCGTCAGTTGGTAACCGTCGCTGAATGCCGCCAAACCTGCGAGCGCGTCACCGGCGCTGTGATCGGCGCGAATTGCGAACGCGTTGAAACCGCATTGCGCGAGATAGTAGAGTTGGTCACGCTGCACGTCGCCGATCGCACGGAGCTCTCCCGCAAAGCCGTAGCGCTCGCGCAAGAGCCGGCCGATCGAGTAGCCGCGCCCATCGGTGAATTGCGGGAAATCGACGGCGATCAGCGGCAATGTCGCTGTGTCGGCGGCGAGCTCGGCAGGGTCGTCGGCCGCCGCAAGCCAAACGCCGACATCGCCGCGCGCGGCGAGCTCGTCACGGCGAGCCTTCCAAACCGGCAGCGACACAATGATGGGACCCGGCGGAATGGGCTCCGAAGTCACATCGCGCAGAAGCGTCCAGCGGTCGTCGACGACGGTGCGATCCTTAATGAGCTGCTGCGGCATAGACGCGTTCCTTGAAAGGCTCGATGCCGATTCGGTGAACCGTATCGACAAAGGCCTCGTCCTCGTGCCGATTGTCGATGTATGTATCGATCAAACGCGAGATGACGTCGGGCATTTGGTGCGCGGCGAAGGAAGGACCGATCACCTTGCCGAGCGCTGCGTCATTGCCCTGTGAGCCGCCGATCGACACTTGATACCACTCCGCGCCGTTTTTGTCGACGCCGAGAATGCCGATATGTCCCACATGATGGTGGCCGCAGGCGTTCATGCAACCCGAGATATTGAGGTCGAGCTCGCCGATGTCGTGCAAATAATCGAGATCGTCGAAACGACGCTGGATCGCTTCGGCGATCGGGATCGATTTGGCGTTCGCTAACGAACAGAAGTCGCCGCCCGGGCAGCAGACGATGTTCGTCAGCAATCCGATATTCGGTGTCGCAACGCCGAGCGCTTTGAGCTCGGTCCACAGCGCAAAGAGATCCGCCTGACGCACGTCAGCAAAGATCAGGTTTTGCTCATGCGAGACACGGAGCTCGCCGAAGCTGTAATGGTCGGCGAGATCCGCGATCGCGTCCATTTGATCGGACGTGACATCGCCCGGCGGCACGCCGGTCTTCTTCAACGACAGCGTGACGATTGCATAGCCGGCGACCTTGTGCGAATGAACGTTGCGCTTCGCCCAGTTCGAGAACGCTCGGTTGTCCGCGAGCTCGGACTTATACGTCGGATCGTCGCCGGCCAGAACGTCGTACGATGGCGCCGGAAAATGCGCAGCAAGACGCTCGATCTCTTCGTCGGGCACCGTTGCCGGTCCGCCGCGCTGATGCGACCACTCCTCTTCGACATCCCGCGCGAACACTTCGGGTGTTCTGTCCTTGACGAGGATCTTGACGCGCGCCTTGTATTTGTTGTCGCGACGGCCATAGCGGTTGTAGACGCGAAGGATCGCGTCGAGATAGTTGAGAATTTCGGCGCGGGGCAGAAATTCGCGGATCACGTGGCCGATGATCGGCGTACGACCCATACCGCCGCCGACGATGACGCGAAAACCGATCTCTCCTGCGTCATTGCGCACGATCTGCAAGCCGATGTCATGGACGAGGAGGGCGGTGCGATCGGTGGTCGCGGCGGTGATCGCGATCTTGAACTTGCGCGGTAAATACGCGAACTCGGGATGCAATGCAGCCCACTGGCGGACGAGCTCGGAATAGGGCCGCGGGTCGGCAACTTCGTCACCCGCGACTCCGGCAAAGTGGTCACTGGTAATGTTGCGAATGCAGTTGCCTGACGTCTGGATTGCATGCATCTCAACCGCGGCGAGCTCGGCGAGAATATCGGGAACGTCCTCGAGCTTCGGCCAATTGAATTGAATGTTCTGGCGTGTCGTGAAGTGTCCGTAGCTGCGATCGTATTTGCGGCCGATACGCGCCAGCGTGCGCAGTTGCAGCGTGGACAAAAGCCCATACGGAATCGAAATCCGCAGCATCGGCGCGTACTTCTGGATGTACAGGCCATTCTGCAGACGGAGCGGTCGGAAATCGTCTTCCGTGAGGTCGCCGGCGAGGTATCGCCGCGTCTGGTCGCGATATTGCGCGACGCGCTCGTCGACAAGACGCTGATCGAAGCTGTCATAGCGATACATGACGCTACGATAGAAGAGCATGAAAATAAGGGAAAGGAATCAATGGCTATCCGGTTATTTCCACCAGACATATCATGACGGCGATGGATCGACGCGCCTTGATTCTTTATGCGCATGGAGCCCGCGACCCTCGTTGGGCGGAGCCTTTCGAGCGGTTATTGGCGCGACTCCGCGAGAAGCGGCCCGAACTACCCACGGCCCTGGCCTATCTAGATTACCTCCAGCCGGATCTCAAGTCGGCAGCTCAAGCCCTTGCCGCACAAGGAATAAGTGCGATCCGAATCGTGCCATTGTTTTTCGGTCGTGGCGGACACCTGCGAGAGGATTTTCCGCGGCAGATGAAGGCCGTTCAGGCCGCGCTGCCTCAGGTCAAATTCGAAATCGTCGAGGCGGCGGGAGAGGCGCCCAACGTGCTTGACGTGTTGGCGGACTTCGCGCTCGCCGGCATGGAATGAATGCGTGATCGGGGAGCAGCCAAGAAAAAAGGCCGCGTCTTGAGACGAGGCCTTTTCTCCGGTCAGCCAGTTCACCCACGAAACGTCAACCGACCTCCTGCGTCGCTCCCCCTTGCCACTCCCGAACTCCGGGCGCGGGTTGAATCTCGCACCTTGCGCCACGGATTGCTACGCCTTCTGCAATGTCGAAAAAAAAGGTCCGGGATACGAAACGCTTCCTCTTCGTCTCGCCGGCAACTCGTCCCGGACCGTTGATTTTCAGTCAGCAATGAGCGTGCCGGGAATAGTTGATGTCCTATTTTTCAATCGCTTCATCGGGTTAGCGGAAATACATGTGGCTCACCGCGAGTAGCGCACAACGAAGTGTAAGAAATCCCGAAGGAAAGCCGCGTGGATCGATCGATTGCGCCCGATGCCGTCTTCGCGGGCGTACCCCTCGGTCCAAAGAGCGAATAGCAGAGCGGTCATCGGGTTCATGCCGAGCCTAGATGGCAAGTCTTTCGCTTCCCCATGCCTGTTTCGGTTATTTGACATAATATCAATTATGCGACGCGACCAGTAGGTGAGCTGGAGGCACCGGGCGCTGTGCAAAGGTAGTGTCGCCGGACGTAAGCTCGCTGCGCGCTGAGAAAAGCGTCCGCTGTTTTGCCGCTCCCGCGGGAAACCCGCCCGGCTCCGTGATGACCGTTACCTTCGAGCTTGAGTGTCAGCCTTTCACGGCTAAAGGCGGCCCGGTCTTCAAAGTTCAACGATGCGATCTCATTGGTCATCCGCTGCGAGACGCAGGACGAGATCGACTATTGCTAGCAGAAGCTCACGGCGGGCGGCGACGCGAACGCCTAGCAGTGCGGCTGGCTCAAGGACAAGTTCGGCGTGTCCTGGCAGTGGTGCCGAGTCTCCTGCCCGACCTGTCAAGGATGCCGCGTCTCCCGGCGCGCAGCGGGCAATGCAGGCGATGCTCCAGATGAAGAAGCTGGACGCCGCCAAGCTCAAGGCTGCCTACGACGGGAAATGAGTGCGTAAATACTTCGGGGGGCAAGACGAAACCCCGTAGTGCAAAGTCACGTGCGCAGCATTTGCAGCGCCTGATCGACGCGCTCGGTAGACATAAGTTTCCATTGGTTACGAGACTGTTCTCGACAGTCTCTATTCCTGCTCACCACTGTCAAACGTGCTACGTTTTCGACTGCTAATCCCTTTCGTGCACGTGCTCGGAGCAAAACATGATGGAGACGACGCCTTCGCGCTTGTCGGTTTTCATTGCCGCGTGGCTCTTCGCAGTGCCAGTCGTTGCGCAAACGTATCCGTCGAAGGTCGTCAAGATCACGGCGCCTTATTCAGCAGGCGCCGGTCCCGCCGTATTCGCCCGCATACTGGCCGAGAAACTGTCCCGCGCGTGGTCGCAGCAGGTGCTGGTCGATCCGCGTCCAGGCGCGAGCGGCTTCATCGCGATTGAGGCCGTCAAGAATGCCGCACCCGACGGGCACGAGTTGCTGGTCGTCAGCAATGCCCACGTGGCGATCAATCCGGCGCTCTACAAGAAGCTGCCGTACGACCCGGACAAGGATTTTGTGCCCGTCGCGATGTTCTACCGCACGCCTTTCTTTCTGATTGTTGCGACTGCGGGACCGTATCAAAACGTGCGCGCGCTGATTGCGGCCGCTAAAGCGAATCCGGGCGCCGTCACGTATGGATCGTCGTATGTCGGCAGCCCTTCACATCTTGGAAGCGCCGAATTCGAGTTCCTCACCGGCACGAAGATGATCCACGTGCCGTTCAAGGATCAGTCGCAGATGTACGTGTCGATCGCGAACGGCGACGTCGGCTGGGCATTCTCGACACTCGGTTCCGCCTTGCCGTTGATCCAATCCGGCAAGATCAAATTGATCGCCATCGCGTCGAAAGAGAGACTCAAGACCTTGCCCGACGTCCTGACGGTCGAAGAAGCCGGCGGTCCTGCGGGATTCGAGGTGGGTTCGTGGCTTGCGCTGCTCGCGCCGCGCGGCACTCCGCCAGAAGTCGTTCGGCAGATCAACGCCGAGGTCAATCGGCAACTTGCCGACGCCGACGTGAAGCTTCAACTCCAAAACTTCGGCTTCGAAGCGACGCCCGGCACACCCGAGCAACTTGCCGACACGATCCGCGTTGAGGCAAAAAAGTACGGCGAGATCGTGCGGCGGACCGGCGCGACAGCGGAATAATGATCGTCATCCGCCGAGCGGGCGCACCTCCGCGACGGCCGCGTAGTACTCCCAAGCGCGTGCGACGATGGCGGGCGAAAGTTGGTCGCTGACACGGTCGGCCTCCTCGCGCGTGTAGGCGCGGATTTGGCCCTGGTCGCCGCCGGCAGCGGCAAGCATTTGCAACTGCAAGCGGGCGCCCTCCTCCAGAAAGCACGCCGCAACGGTCGCGCTGCGAATGTCAGCCGTCGCCGTCGTGATGCCATGGCCGCGCATGATGACACCTACTGCGCTGCCGAGGCATCGCACGAGTTGATCCCCCAACTCGCGCGTGCGGATCAGTCCAATCGGCTCGTATTCCGCGACGCCCGCGGCAAATGCGCCGCCCTGGTTGTGGACAATACGAAAGGGCTCGCCGATTTGCGACAGGCAGATACACGCCATCGGATGCGCATGGACGATTCCGCCGATGTCGGGTCGCGACGCATAGATCCGGGCATGAATCCACAACTCGCTGTTCGGCGTGCCGACCCCGGTGCGCACGTTGCCGTCCGTGTCGATGACCAGCAGATGATTCTCTTCCGCGAATCCGGGCGAGCGACGCCGCGGAAAGAGGAAGGTGTCAGTGCCCGGTATGCGCGCGCTCGCGTGACCGAACACGTTCGAGAGCCCGCAGCGTTCGATGATCCGGTTGGCGAGCGCGACGTCGCGCCGCAACGTCTTGTCAGCTTCCACGATCTCGTGAGTCCCCGTAATACGCCGCACCCCTGCGCGAGCAATCGCCTCAAATCGTACGCTAGACTTTCCCCTTTCCGCATGCACCGTGCAGGATGACCGTCTCCGCCGAGTTCGAGCGCTCGCGCTCGCTGCGCAAGGACGCGTGCTCGAAGCGCTCGATGCCGCCACGCACGCATTGGGCTTCGTTCCCGACGAACCGGCATTCGCAGGGGTTGGCCCGCAGCGATTGGTGGAAGTCATTCGCCGCGAAGGCATCGATATTCTGATCGACCTCAAAGGACAGACCGAGGGCGCGCCGCCCGGCGCGCTGGCGCTTCGTCCGGCGCCGATCCAAGTGCACTACCGCGGCTATCCCGGGACGCTGGGCAGTGGGCTGGCCGATTATCTGATCGGCGATGATGTCGTCACGCCGATTGCACACGCGGCCGAGTATGCGGAGACGCTCGCCCTTCTCCCCGGCAGCTATCAGATCAATGATCGCAAACGTCCAATCGCCGAGCCATCGGAACGCCCGGCGTTGCAACTTCCCGCCGGGAGCATCGTCTTTTGCTGCTTCAACAATGTCTACAAGTTGAATCCACAAGTCTTTGACGTGCGGGCCCGAATCAGACCGCGGTGCCCGATTCGGTGCTGTGGCTGCTCGCACGTCACGACGGCTATCCGGCGATCGCGAATCTGCGTGCCGAAGCGCACAAGCGTGGTATCGATTCGTCTCGCATCGTGTTCGCGTGGTCGCCCCCGACTGGGCCTCTATCGACACGCCGATCTGTTTCTCGACACGTGGCCGTATAACCCCCACACGACGGCCAGCGATGCGCTCTGGGCCGGCTACCCGTCGCTGACTTTGCGCGGCGAGACATTTGCAGGTCGCGTGGCAGCGAGCTTGCTGACGGCAATCGGGTTGCCCGAGCTCATTGCGGACAGCGTCGCGGCGTACGAGGAAAAAGCGCTTGCGTTAGCGCGAAATTCCAATGAACGGCGACGCCTGCGCGACTTTCTCGCCGGACCCGGTCGCTCGAGCACGTTGTTCGACACTGCGCGAACGACTGCGGCATTGGAAGCGGCCTACCTGATGATGGCCGATCAATATTGTGACGCGTACGCGAACCTTTCCGCGCCCAGCCAGCGCCTTAGGACGCGTTATTTGCGCAAATACTCGATCGCGGCGTCGACGCGGTCGACCGGGACGATCGTGACGTCGTCCGTC
>VBCG01000028.1 GCA_005881895.1 Betaproteobacteria bacterium | reverse complement strand
GCCACTGCCATGTGCCAGGCGAGATTCGCGTCTAGGTAGCGGTCGAGGTTGCCGACCGCGTTCTCCACGGCTTCCGTCCTGCGAATGAGTTCAACGACGTCGGCGTCCGTGCGATATCGTGCTGCGCCTTCGGCGCCGAGCGTTTCCAGCGCGGTGCGCACGTCGTGCAAATGCTCGGCGCCGACGTTCCGACCCCAGATGAAGAGCTCGAGTTGCCGCGTGAGCTCGTCGCCCGCGGGGCGGCGTACGCGCGCGCCGCCACCACGACCGGGCCGAATTTCAATTAGGCCGTCGACCTCGAGGATGCGCAGCGCCTCGCGCACCGACGTGCGACTGAGGCCCGCCTGCTGCGCAAGGTCGCGCTCGCTCGGCAACGCCGCGCCTTCGGGCCAGTCTCCGGATCGGATACGCGCGCGCAGCTCGTCGGCGAGGACGTCGGTGGCCTTCGGGATGGATATCCGTCCGAGGGCGGCGGGCCCTTGGCGCGAGCGATCTTCGAACATGGGTTTTCGCTGGGAAGGCCTCTACGATACTTAGGTCCAACCATTATGTCAAGCTAAATATTGGACCAACACGTACGACCCGTGAACCCGCGTGCTAGCCCGTTGGGCCTGCATCACTGCAAGCCCTTGACGCCGCCGTCCGAGGTCTTATCCACGTTGAGCGCCGGCTGCGGGATGTTGCGTCGACCGGTTGAATCCGCAGCCCAAAGCGGACGCGCATGAAACGACTTGATCATTGCTGAGCATTTCCATGAAACCTTTCCCTGATCATCGCCTTGTTATTCGCTGTTTGCTGCGACCGGTTGGAAGCGGGTGACGTCCATAAGTCCCTGTAATCGCCGCGAATACGCACGAAGAACCAAGCGAAAGCCATTAGCGCGCATTGCGATACGCTGTTTAATTACCTCTTACCAGGGAATTTGCGCTGAGACGGGTTCGCGCTAGACTACCCGCACCGCCACGAATGCATTTTCGTGGCGTTTATAGGTCTATCGTGTGTTCGACAATCGCGTCGACGCCAATCACCGCTATACGACCTTCACGACGGTCGTCGATCAAATGAAGGCGAAAGGCTGGGTTGCCGAAGGGTACGGACCGGGACCGTATTACCCGATATGTGCGCGCCACAGTAGACGGCGCGGTCTCCGCGGACGCAGAACGCGATGATCGCTACGGCTTTGCCGGCGCCACCGTGACCGGAACGCCTTCGCTCAATGAGTACAAGACGCCACGGGGATCGTCGTTGCGTACCGAAAATTTGCCAGAGACGACGATCGGATTCATGTCGTAGTCGATGCCGGTCTTGAGTCGTACTTCGACCATCGATTCGGGACCGGCGGGCATGCAGAACGGGCACGACGGCGGCACCGCCGACAAGACGAAATGCTTGTGCTTGGCATCGGGCTCGATGGGAACCATGAATCCGATCACCTTCACGTCTTTCTTGTCGAGCGCAAGAATCTCCTTCGAGAAGATCGGAATGAGCTTCCCGTTTGCATTGCTCGGTTCCACCTGCCCGAGCGTCTTCCACGACAACGTATCACTGCGTTCCGGAAGCACCATTGCGCTGTAATCGCCTGCTGAGGGAAGCGAATTGCCGCTCTGCGGCTCGGATGTGAACGCCCATGCGACCGCGGCCGGAACGAGCAGCAATGCCAACAATCGTGTCGCCAGTGGCTTCATCGGTTCATCCCTTCGCGAGGACGGCGGCGACATCGATCCGATACGCGCGCCATGCCGGAATCAGTGCAGCGAGTATACCGCTAGCGATTGCCAGTGCAACGATCCAAGCTTCCTGGGGCAGCCAGCGCCATGCCGCAGTGGCAAGCGGCGCCGCATCCGGAGCAATCACACCGATTTGACTGACGGCAAAATGTCCCAATAACAATCCCAACAGCGCACCGGCAGCGGCGAGCAGCAGGCTCTCGAGCAGGAGGGCTCCGCATACCCGCGCCCGTGACGCGCCCAGCATGCGCATGATCGCGATATCGTATTGACGCTCGTCCATCGCGCGATACAACGCGACGAAAATTCCGAGCCCCGCCGCCAGAATCAGAAGTAACGCGAAGGCGCGCAGAATGTCGACGCCGAATCCAAATACGCTGAACAATCGCGCGGCTTCAAATGCCGGCGATGCGGCTTGCAGATTTGTCTGCGCATTGATCTCACGGGGCAGGCTCACCGCCACCAGCGGCGAACGGTACTGGATGAGCGCAAGCGTAACTTCGCGCTCGTCGTCGTCAGTGTGAGCCCTTGCCGCGTCGTGATTTTCTTTTTCGTGATGGGCGTGCGCCTCCCAAACGCTTGCAAGGCCCGTCAGGACGAGTCGATCGACGACGCGCCCTGTCGGCCGAAGAATGCCCACGACGCGATAGGGTTCGGCATGCTCGCCCCCGCCGCCACCGAGGCCGTGGACGCCTGCAAAGGTTCCGTTGACGACGAGCCCCGATTTCGCCGCGACATCTGCACCGATGACGGCATCGAACGGTGCGCTCCACAAGCGGCCTGCGGCAAGCACCGCGCCGTAATGCGCGATCAGCTCGGGCTCGGTGCCGACGATCCGAAAACCGCTGAAGCTGTCGCCGAGCGAAATCGGAATCAGTTGTGCTACACGCGGATCGTTACGCAAACGGAGCGCCTCGTCCAATGGAATGTTGCCCGTCGGCGTGTCGACATGAAAGACGCCCGCAAGGATCAGCTGGAGCGGACTCCCCTTGGCTCCTACGACGAGATCAATGCCTTGCGCGTCGCGCGTGAGCCGGCTTTCCAGCTCGTGGCCCAGAATCAGCAACAGCGCGATCGTGCCGACGCCGAGTATCAAGAGGAGGAGATTGAGCGCGGTGGCAAGGCCGCTCTGCCGGATATACGACGCGCTCAAGCGGAACAGATTCATTGCACGCTGCCCCGTGCCAGATTCAATCGATGCGCAAATGCATGCCGGATGCGACCATCGTGCGACGCGACGACGAGCGTGGCATTCGAGCGCTCGGCTTGTGTCGTCAGAAGCTCGAGCGTGCGCGCCGCCTGCTCGTCATCGAGGCTCGCCGTGGGCTCGTCGGCGATCAGCAATGAGGGACCGTTGACGACGGCGCGCGCGACGGCCACGCGTTGCGCCTGTCCCTGCGATAGCGTCGAAGGTTGGCGATCGAGGAATTCGAGAAGCCCCACGGAAGTCAACGTCGCCCGCGCGCGGTGCACGTCCGTGGGATTTCCGGCGAGATATTGTGCGAGCAGGACATTGTCGAGAACGGACAGACTTGCGACCAGATGAAGGCGCTGCGGAACGAAGCCGATCGTTCTTCCGCGCCAGCGATCAAGCGCGCTTCCATCCAAACCGGCGAGATCCTGTCCGGACACGACGATCGTGCCGGAGGTCGGCCGCAACAATCCCGTCAGCAATGCGAGCGCCGTCGATTTGCCGCTGCCGGACGGTCCGGCAATCAGCCAGCGTTCACCGGCACGCGCCTCCCAATGATCGATGCGCAGCGCAAGCGTAGCGCCGTAGCGCCGCTCGATGCCTTCTAAGACGAGCATGGTCGAGCGCCGATGAGCGCTAACCGGGCTGCTGCGCCGTCTCGAGCTCGAAGGTCTTGTGCAGCTCGCGCACCGCGAGCTCGAGATACTTTTCGTCGATGACAACGGCGATCTTGATCTCGGACGTCGAAATCATCTGGATGTTGATGCCGACGTCGGCCAAGGCCTTGAACATCCGCGCCGCCAGACCGACGTGCGAGCGCATCCCGATGCCGACCACCGATACCTTGCAGATCTTGTCGTCGCCAATGATCTCGCGCGCCTTGAAATGCTTGTCTTTCGATTGCGCGAGCACGCTCAGCGCTTTTTGATATTCGTTGCGGTGAACGGTGAACGAGAAGTCGGTGTGTCCCGACGCGCCGATGTTTTGCACGATCATGTCGACGTCGATGTTTGCCTCCGCAACAGGCCCGACAATGCTGTAGGCAATGCCGGGGCGATCCTCGACGCCCATCAGCGAAATTTTCGCTTCGTCGCGATTGAACGCGATGCCGGAGATGATCGCCTGTTCCATGTCGTCTTCTTCCTCGAACGTGATCAGCGTGCCCTTCGGCGTCGATTCGGGATCATCGAACGACGACAGCACGCGGAGGTTGACTTTGTACTTGCCGGCAAATTCAACCGAGCGGATCTGCAGCACTTTCGATCCCTGACTCGCGAGCTCGAGCATTTCCTCGAATGTGATCCTCTCGAGCCGCCTCGCTTGCGGCACTATCCGCGGGTCCGCCGTATAAACACCGTCGACATCGGTGTAGATCTGGCATTCATCCGCCTGGAGGGCGGCCGCGAGCGCAACGCCCGACGTGTCCGAGCCTCCGCGGCCGAGCGTCGTGATGTTGCCGTCGGCGTCGACGCCCTGGAAACCCGCCACGATGACAACCGCCCCATCGGCCAAGTCCTCGCGCATCCGTTGTTCGTCAATTTGCAGAATGCGCGCCTTCGTGAACGCGTTGTCGGTCAGCACCGGGACTTGTCCGCCGGTGTAGCTCCGCGCCTTGAGCCCCATGTCGCAGAGCGCGATTGCAAGCAGTCCGATCGTGACTTGCTCTCCGGATGCCGCAACCACGTCGAGCTCACGCGGATTGGGATTGGGCGAGAGCTCGTGCGCGAGCGAAATCAACCGGTTCGTTTCGCCTGCCATCGCCGACACGACGACGACGAGTTGATGCCCATCGCGATGAAAATGTGCGATGCGGCGCGCAACGTTCCTGATCCGCTCGGCATTACCGACGGAGGTTCCGCCGTATTTTTGAACGATCAACGCCATGGCCGCACGCGGTTAACCTCCGATCGCGCGGAAAACCAGAGTTGCGTTGGTCCCGCCGAACCCGAAGGAATTGGACAGTGCGGCGCCGATCTTCATCTTGCGTGCTTGGAGCGGCACGAAGTCGAGATCGCACTGGGGATCTTGATTGAATAGATTGGCCGTCGGCGGCGCGATTTGATCGCGAATCGCCAGCGCGGTAAACACCGCTTCGATGCCACCCGCGGCACCGAGCAGATGCCCCGTCATCGACTTGGTCGACGAGACGGCGAGTTTTTTCGCATGATCGCCGAACGTGCGCGTGACGGCGACGCATTCCGCGAGATCGCCGAGCGGCGTCGACGTTCCATGCGCGTTGATGTAATCGATGTCGTGCGCCTCGAGATGGGCGTTGCGAAGCGCATTGATCATGCTGCGGCACGCACCGTCGCCATCGGTCGGCGGCGCAGTGATGTGATGCGCATCGGCGCTCATGCCGTAGCCGGCGAGCTCGCAGTAGATACGCGCGCCGCGCGCCTTGGCGTGATCGTGCTCTTCCAGCACGAGGATTCCGGCGCCCTCGCCCAATACGAATCCGTCGCGTCCGACGTCCCAAGGCCGGCTGGCAGTAGCCGGATCGTCGTTGCGGCTGGACAGCGCGCGTGCGGCGCAGAAACCGCCGACACCCAGCGGCGAGATGCAGGCTTCGGACCCGCCGGCGATCATGATGTCGGCGTCGCCGTATTCGATCAGCCGGGCTGCTTCACCCAGACTGTGATTGGCGGTCGAGCATGCGCTGACCGTCGCGAGATTCGGCCCTTTGTAACCGTAGTGGATCGACACCAACCCCGCGACCATGTTGATGATCGATCCGGGCACGAAGAACGGCGAAATCTTGCGGAATCCGCCGTGCATATAAGCCCGCGCGGTGTCCTCGATCATCGGCAAGCCGCCGATGCCGGATCCGATGCATACGCCGGCGCGTTCCTTGTCGCCACGGTAATCGTCGAGGCCCGCATCCGCGACCGCTTCCATCGTCGCAACGAGCCCGAAATGATTGAACGTGTCGTAGCGGCGCGCCTCTTTCGCCGACAACCATTTCGATACGTCGAAGTCTTTGACTTCCCCGGCAATCTGCGACGGAAACGCCGAGGCGTCGAAGCGTGTGATGCGCGCGATGCCCGAGCGACCCGCCAGAATGTTCGCCCACGCGGGGCCGACGCCTAACCCGACCGGAGAAACGATACCGAGTCCGGTGACGACGACGCGGCGGGACATGAGACTTGAACGAATGGATGCGATGAGTTTCGCCGTACCGGATACGCGGTAGTTCGACCGCGTTCACCTGCGGCCAAGGCGGCCTGCTCGAGCGGCAAAGCGCCGCTTCTCGAGCGGTCCGCGCTACTTCTTCACGTGTGCGCTGATGAAATCGATTGCCTGTTTGACCGTCGTGATCTTTTCCGCTTCTTCGTCGGGAATCTCGGTCTCAAACTCCTCCTCGAGGGCCATCACGAGCTCGACCGTGTCGAGCGAATCGGCGCCAAGATCATCGACGAACGACGATTCATTCTTGATCTCGGCTTCATTGACGCCAAGCTGCTCGGCGACGATTTTCTTGACCCTTTGTTCAATGTTTTCCATGCTTCTCCTCCCCCGAGGGGATCAAAAACCGATCGATTTTACCAGATCACCGGTGTCAGACTGCGTCACGCCGCCGCGGATGAAAGCCGCTTCATTTGCCGTCAAGTCATCAGCATGCCGCCGTTGACATGCAGTGTGGCGCCGGTGATGTACGCCGCGCGCGGACTCGCGAGAAACGCCACGGCGTATGCAACTTCCTCCGGCGTCCCCAGACGGCCCAACGGTATCCGCGACAACAATGCTTCTCGTTGCGCCTCAGGCAGCGCGCGCGTCATGTCGGTATCGATGAAACCCGGCGAAACGCAATTGACGGTGATGTTGCGGCTGCCGACTTCCTGCGCGAGCGACTTGGTGAAACCAACGATCGCTGCCTTCGCCGCCGCATAATTGGTTTGGCCCGCGTTGCCCGAGGTCCCAACGATGGAGCCGATCTGGATGATGCGCCCGTAACGCGCCTTCATCATTCCGCGCAGCACCGCTTTCGCGAGCCGGAATACCGGCTTCAGATTCGTGGTCATGATCGCGTCCCAGTCGTCATCCTTCATGCGCAGCAGCAGGTTGTCGCGCGTGATGCCCGCGTTGTTGACGAGAATGGCAATCGCACCGTGCCTGGCCTCGGTCGCAGCGAGCGCAGCGTCAGTCGCGGCCGCGTCGGCGACGTCCAGTTGAATACCCTCACCGGCCTTTTCGATGTTTTTCAGATATTGGCCGATGTTTGCGGCACCTTCGGCTGTTGTCGCGGTGCCGATGATCGTCGCGCCGTCTTGCGCAAGCGCTAGCGCAATCGCCTTGCCAATACCGCGCGTTGCGCCCGTTACCAAGGCGACTTTTCCGGAAAGCGCCGTCACGAATTGGGCCTCGTCAGGCTGTGCGTAACGCTGCAATCGCTTCGTCGATCGCGGCGCGATCGTTGAGCGCGAACGTTGCGACGTTGTCGTCGATACGACGCGTGAGACCAGTCAATACTTTGCCGGGGCCGCATTCGACGATATGCGTGACGCCAAGCAAGAGGAATTTGCGAATCGTGTCCGCCCACCGCACCGGCGAGGCTGCTTGCCGCGCCAGCGCGTCGCGAATGGCATCCGGCGCCGCGTGTTCGACGACATCCGCATTGTGAAGAACCGCTATTGACGGTGCCCTGATATCGATTTGCGCGAGTCGCCCCGCTAGGCGATCGGCCGCGGGCTTCATCAATGAGCTGTGAAACGGCGCCGACACCGGCAAAAGCACACCTCGCTTCGCGCCGCGCGCCTTCGCTGCGGCGATCGCCCGTTCAACCGCCCCCTTGTGGCCTGCGACAACCACCTGTCCGGGGGCGTTGAAATTGACAGGCTCTACGATCTCGCCTTGCGCAGCTTCGCGGCATCCATCGACGATCACAGCGTCATCGCCGCCCATGATCGCCGCCATTGCGCCGACGCCGGGTGCTACGGCCTCCTGCATCGCTTCCGCGCGAAAGCGCACCAGCGGGACAGCGTCGCGCAATTGCATCGCGCCCGCTGCGACGAGCGCCGCGTATTCACCCAGACTGTGCCCGGCTACGACCGAAGGCTGCGGCCCTCCCGCGGTAAACCATGCGCGCCATATCGCAACGTCGGCGGTCAACATCGCCGGCTGGGTGTTGCGCGTCAAGTTGAGCGTTTCGGCAGGACCTTGCGCGACCAGCGCCCACAAATCGTCGCCGAGAGCATCCGATGCTTCGGCAAAGCTCGCGCGCACGTCGGCATGCGCCGCGAAATCATCCAGCATGCCGACCTGCTGCGATCCCTGTCCCGGGAAGACAAATGCGAGCATCATGTCCATCGAAGAAATACCGATCCCCACGTGAAGCCGCCGCCGACGCCGAGCAGCATGACGTGCTGTCCGGATCGAATGCGGCCGTCGCGCGCGGCGACATCGAGCGCCAGCGGGATCGAGGCTGCCGACGTGTTCGCGTGCATATCGACGGTTGTGATGAGCCGCTCCATCGGCAGTTTGAGCTTCTTGGTCGTCGCGTCCATGATGCGAATATTGGCCTGATGTGGAATCAGCCAATCGATCGCGTCAGACGGCATGCCCGTTGCGTCCAACGCTTCCTGCGCGACTTCGGCCATCACTTTCACCGCGAACTTGAATACGCCCGGGCCATCCATGTGCACGAACGGCGAGCCGACGACACCACCGCGCTGCACTTGTCCAGGAACGCACAAAATGCTCCGATAATGGCCGTCGGCGTGCAAGTGCGCGGTCAAAATGCCCGGCTCCGTCGCCGGAACAAGTACCACCGCACCCGCGCCGTCGCCGAACAGCACGCACGTGCCGCGATCGTTCCAGTCGAGAATTCGCGAATAGATCTCAGCCCCGACGACGAGCGCGTTGCGCGCCATGCCGCTCGCGATCATCCGATCGGCCAGCGCGAGCGCATAAACGAATCCAGAGCATACCGCCTGCACGTCGAACGCGGGCCCGCCGTGCGCGCCGAGTTTTTCCTGGAGAATGCAAGCCGTCGACGGAAAGATCATGTCGGGCGTTGTCGTCGCCACGATAATCAAGTCCAGATTCGCCGCCGCGATGCCGGCCTGCTGTAGCGCAATGTGCGCCGCGGCAAGCGCGAGATCCGACGTTTGCTCGCCGTCGGCGGCGATGTGCCTCTGCCGAATGCCGGTGCGCGTTCGGATCCATTCGTCGCTGGTCGCCAGGCGCTCCGCCAGCGCATCGTTGGTCACCACACGCGCGGGAAGATAGCGCCCGGTGCCCGCGATCCGGCCCACGCGATTACGCATTCGGCATCGGCCGTGGGTCCGCCGCCGGCGCGGCGGCCGTTGCTGCGGGCATCGCCGCGATACGCTGCGCAATTCGATCGAGTACGTCGTTCACGACTTCCGCGTGCGCTTTGTTGAGCGCATAGCGAAATGCCAAGGCGTCGGCGCCGCCGTGGCTCTTGACGACGACCCCTTTGAGGCCAACCAGCGTCGCGCCGTTGTAGCGCCGCGGATCGATGCGGCGCTTGAACGCCACCAGAACAGGATAGGCAAAAGCCGCAGCGATGCGCGTCGCCGCGTTGCGTGTGAACTCGGCCCGGAGAAAGTCATACAGCATCGCCGCCAACCCTTCCGAGGCCTTCAGCGCGATATTGCCAACGAAGCCATCGCACACCACGACGTCGGTCGTGCCTTTGTAAATGTCATCGCCTTCGATATTGCCGTGAAAATTGAGGCCCGACGCTTTCAGCAGCTCCGCCGCCTCCTTGACCACGTCGTTGCCTTTGATGTCCTCTTCGCCGATGTTCAACAATCCCACGGTCGGGCGCTCGATGCCGTCGACGGCAGACACGAGCGCGCTGCCCATCACCGCAAATTGCACGAGTTGCTGCGGCGTGCAATTGACGTTGGCGCCCAGATCGAGTGCCGTCGTTACACCTTTTTTGGTGGGAAGCTGTGACGCGATGGCCGGGCGATCGATTCCCGGCAGCGTTTTCAGCACGAAGCGCGCGATGGCCATCAGCGCGCCGGTGTTCCCGGCGGAGATGCATCCGTCGGCGACGCCATCCTTCACCAGATTGAGCGCTACGCGCATTGACGAGTCTTTCTTCCTGCGCAACGCGTCGGCCGGCGGCTCGTCCATGTCGACGACTTCGGATGCCGCGTGAACGGAGAGACGATCGCGGGCCCCGGATTCGTTCTTTGCTTTATGCCTGTCGAGCGCGGCATCGAGCGAATCCTGTCGTCCGACGAGAATCACGCGCGCGTCAGCGGTGGCTTCGAGAAATCCGATCGAAGCGGGAACCGTGACCGACGGGCCATGATCGCCTCCCATCGCATCGACGGCCAGTGTGACGGGCATGACGTTAGGCGCCCGTTTTTGTTATGACGAGTGAAACGCCGCGGTCGGCGACCGCAGGCGCTCCCCGCTACTCGTCGGCCTTCGTCTTCACGACTTTCTTGCCGCGATAATAGCCGCTGGGACTGATGTGATGACGCAGGTGCACTTCGCCGCTGACCGGTTCGACGGCCAGTGGCGGATTTGCGAGCGCATCGTGTGCGCGGTGCATGCCGCGCTTAGATGATGACTTCTTGTTTTGCTGGACTGCCATGCTGCTCTCCTTGATCTCAATCGCGCTTCGCAACGCTCTCGCGCGATCCACGCTGTTCTCTACGACAACCCTTAACTTACCCCGTCAAGCGGCGGGCGGCTTGCAGCTACCCTCGGGATGACGCGCGACGTACGGCAATGCCAGCACCAGCTCGTCTTCGATCAACGTCTGCGGATCGAGCGTTGTCGCGGCCAGCAACACTTCCGCATCGCTCTCGGCATCGAGCCGCGCAGTCTCGGCTTCGTCATGCGCCAGCAGCAATTGCGTTCGCTGTGCGATTGTCAATTCGAGCGATCCCAGGCATCGCTGGCATTCGAGCACGACGGTTCCTTCGAGCTCAACCGCCAGCGCCAATCGTCCCATTGCGTCGACGGTGCCCTCGATGCGCCACTCGATCGGGGTGCGTGCGGCAATGACGCGGTCCGCCAATCGCGGTAACGTCGTCGCGTCCACCGATCCTGCAAGCGATCCGCGTTCCCGCGCGAGGCGAAAAGCATCAAACCGGCCCGGTGCGCGCGTGGGGCTCACAAAACATTGGATAATAGCGTAACGACAGTGGGTTGTCAAAAAATGTCCACAAAAACAAAGGAGAACGCGCGCGTACTCGTGCTCGCTTCGGGTTCGCGTTACCGGCGGGAGCTGCTCGAAAGGCTAGCGATGCCGTTCGAGGTCAGCGCCGCAAACATCGACGAAACACCGCGGCCGAACGAGAGTCCCGGCGTTGCGGCCTTACGTCTCGCCGAAGCGAAAGCTCGTGCGATCGCCACCGGTCGATCGGGGACGCTCGTCATCGGTTCCGACCAGGTCGCGGACCTCGACGGTCGCCATGTCGGTAAGCCGGGCAACCACGCCGCTGCGGTTGCGCAGCTCAAGGCGTTGTCGGGCCGCACCGTGACGTTTCATACCGGGGTCGCTGTTTGCGATGCGGATTGCGATGCAGACAGCGGCCGCTGCCGAGGCACGCTCGTCGATGTCGTCAGCACATTCCGCAACCTTTCGGATGTCGAGATCGACGATTACTTGCGGCGCGAGAAGCCGTACGACTGCGCGGGCGCGGTCAAATCGGAGCGGCTCGGCATCGCGCTGTTCGAGCGCATCGTCAGCGACGATCCGACGGCGCTCATCGGCCTGCCGCTGATCGCATTGATCGATCTGCTACGCGCCGAAGGCGTCGTCGTCGTTGGAACGCGATGAGGGGGATCATCTATCTCGTTCCGAATCTGCTGGGCGCTATTCCGCCGTCGCACGCGCTGCCGCAACGGACGATCGACATCGCGCGAAGCCTCATCCACTGGGTCGTC
>VBCG01000149.1 GCA_005881895.1 Betaproteobacteria bacterium | reverse complement strand
CGATCACTTGCTCCGCAACTTTCTTGCCGAGCGCAAGCCCAGCGTAGTAGTCGCTCGGATATTGCAGACCCGCCAAGACTCGCGACCAGCCCGCTTGCTCGGCCATGCTCTGAAACGATTGCGCTTCTCCCGGCAGAAAATACGCGAGCACGCTCGCCGCAGCCTGTGCAGCGGCGGCATGCTCTGATGGGTAAGACGGACTGTTAGGAACGGGCAAGGCCGTGGGCAGCTTCTGATCCCGCTCGCTCGGGCGCTGCCGGTTGTAGAAATACTTCGATTCCCACGTCGCGATCGTCGCGTCGTACATCGCGAGCGCCACGTACGTGTACACCCCGGTCCTTCCGTTGGTTGCCGTCGGTACGCCCGCAAGCGTCCGTGCGTTGAGCAAATCGATCCAGCGATAGGCGGGGGCGCCGGCATCCCAGAAGGTGATCTGCTGCTGCGCTTGCGCATCGTTATGGCTGATCAGGTCGGCAAGTGCTCGCAGTTCGGCTTGTGTCTCTGCGGGATTTGGAGGCGGCGGAACGCGATAGTCGCGACCCGACGAAATCACCCACGTTCGCCAGTTGCCTGCATTTGGCTCGATCGAGCCGTCCGCTTGCACCTGCAGCGGCAGCGCGACGGCTGCAAACGTCAACACCACCAACAGCAGTTTTCGCGTCGGGCGAATTTACGAAGCAACCTTATGGCGTGATCTGATCAGTCACGTCTGCATCACGCGTTCTCGCCAGAATGGAATCGTGGATACGCGCCACGAGTCCTTGCAACGGCTGCAAACACTGGACTCGCACCACTGGACTAACGGTCGGTTGGTCAACATTCCTCATTCAAGGGAGGCTGTAATGAATATGAGACCGATTCCGATCCTCGCGTTGGCAGCACTCACGAGCGCCGCCCCCGTGGCATTGGCCGACACGTACACGACCATCGATTTTCCAGGGGCAGTTGGGACTGACCCGAACGGGATCAACTCAGCAGGCGTCATCGTCGGCGATTACATCGACCACGCTGGCGCAGCACATGGCTTTCAGCTTGTCGATGGAGTTTTTACCGCGATCGATTATCCGGGCGCAACTCAGACAACGCCGATTTCCGTCAACGCTCGCGGCGACGTCGCCGGATTCTTCCTGGACCCGAGTAATCAATGGCACGGATTTGTTCTGTCCGACGGCAAGTACTTCGTACAGGACTATCCGGGCGCAACGACGGGCAGCTTTACGCTCGGGATCAGCGCGAACGAAACCCTCGTTGGAGAATTCAAGGTCGGTCAAGCCTTCGGCCAGCTCGGCTATGCGTGGATCCTGAGCCACGGGGAGTACATGCAGCTTACGCCCCCGGGTTCCGCCCAAGCGTTCGCGACTTCGATCAATCCACGAGGCGACGTGGTCGGTCGGTTGATCGATACCATCGGCCGCCAACTCGCTTGGAAGTTGGACAAAGACGGCACGTACACGGTCTTCCAGTTTCCCGGGGCCGTGCTCACCAACGCAAGAAACATCAACACCAAGGGTGAAATTGTCGGCGTGTACCGACTCGGGAGCGTGAACCACGGCTTCGTATTGCCTGCCAACGACTTTGTCAACTTCACTACGATCAATTTTCCGGGCGCCGCCACAACACGCGCCCTAGGAATCAATTCGTGCGGTGACGTCGTCGGCACATACGACCTCGCCGGCGTGCATCACGGTTTCCTTCTTAGCCACGACTGCGGCGACGACCGCGCAGACGATGACTAAGTGACGATAGCTCCGCCGTCGATAGCCGTTAGACGTCTTGCGTCACACCTCAAGGAAGATTGTCATGCATAGCGAACGTACGTTGATTCTGCTGTCAGCGCTTGCGATCACCTCGTGTGGAGCGTTGCCCGAACAGTCATCCGAAGCGTCATCCGAGCGGGTGTACCGGACCGGTAGCAACATCCCGGTTCATGAGCGCACTCCTTACGGAAGAGTGATCACACTCGACCGTGATGGGGCGGAAGACCTGATGAGGCGCAATCAGCAGGTGCAGCTGCCGTCTTTGGTTAAGGGCGCCAAGTAGAAATGCCCGATCCGCGGAATTCGTACGGGAGTTTAGGGAGCATGTGATGAACAAGAACGTGATATTAGTGATGGCACTGCCGCTGTTGCTCGACGCGGATTGCGCAACATCGGCCGACTTCGGGGCGGATGTCAGCCAAAGCCCCACAGTGTTGACGGGTCCGCTGATCGCTGGTTGGAATCCCGTCAGGGGCGAAGCGGCTTATCTGTTTGCCGGTCAGGTGGACAGGGCAACGGCTGGAGGTGCGCCGAACTGGACCGTTCTTACCGTTGGCGCGCAGATCAATGCCGTCAATCGGCGCGGCGTGAATCAAGTTGTGTTCGGCATGGCTACCGAAGCGTGGGCAGAGCAAGGTAGCTTCTCAATGCTCACGGGCATCGAGGCGACGACGATCAACCGTGAGCCGGACAATCCTTGGCGAAAAATATCGTTGTGGAGCACGTTCAAGAATCGCCCCGACACTGACTATTTCAGTCCACTGCCTGATCCTGCGAACATGGGATCGCAGGCGTTGCGTATCGAAAGTCAGCCGGGCACGGGATTCGAGCGCGGCATCGTGTTTGCGCCAATCGCGCTGCATCGATCACGAACCTTGGAACGTCCGGTCGCAATAGATTTTTCCGAAATCAGCGACGACGAGATCGGCAGCGTCGACATCATTCGAGTCCGCAAGGATGTTTCCGTGCGATATGACCCCGTTTCGCGAACGTTTCGCTTGGTGGACACAAGCCTGGGCGACGCGAACAGGTAATCAACTCTTTTCTTGAATCGCTTCTCCAGGCTATTCATCACGGCCGGCCACGCGCGCTAAGGCCTTTGTCTTCACCCACCCTTCACCTTGGCCGTAGCCGAAGTTGCGCAACGTCACCTCGGTGTGATTGTCATCGACCGGTTTGAAATCGAGATACACCAGCGTGCAGCGGCCGAATCGCGGGACGCGAACCACAGCTCGCCATCATGGCTCACCAGGGAGATAACGCGGCGGGCCGAGGCGAATCGCGAATTGTTTGGCCGATGCCTTCAGTGCTGTTTGGAATCGTCGGCGCCGCGCAAGCGATCGTTCAGAAATGCGCGCACTTTTGCGTTGGCTTTTTCGCGAGCGGCGGGATTAGCGCCGACGTGGACGCCGTGCCCCGGATTCACGCCGTTCGGAACGTCGGTTCGATGAACAACGTCACCGCTCGGTGCATCAAATCCGTGATGGCTGTCGGGATACACAATTACCTTGAGCGGTTCGCCGCGCGCGGCCATTGCCTGACCCAACTCGACACACGGCTTCGCGGGCGTCCAATCGTCGCTTTCCCCGATGTGGATGCGAGTGGGTGCGCCGGGTTGCCAACGATCGCCCGCGCCCAGCGACACTTTGCAGCCCGGATAAAGCGCGACGACGGCACGGAAGAACGGCGGTGCGCCTGCCTTGTCGCGAAAAGCCGCGACTTCACGGTCGCGAACATTGACGGTCGCGAGCGCAGTGCTGCCGCCATGCGACCAGCCGACAAGTGCGATCCGATCGTGAGCGATGTCGGACCGATCGGCGAGATAAGCGAGCGCGCCCAACGCATCGAGACGCCGTCGCGTCGGCGTAATCGGATTGTCGCCAGTTTTGATCGTGCAGACTTCGTTTCGACCGCGCGATCGGAAGCTGTCCGGGAGCAGCACAGCGTAGCCATCCCCGAGCAGCATTTCGACGCGCACGGCAAGCCGATCAGCCAAATGATCTTCGCGACCTTTAGCGATCGAATACATCCCGCTGCAGCCATGCAATGCGACGATCGCCGGATATCCGCCCGAGGGGACTGGACCGTCGGGCACAAGCAGCATCGCTTCGATCTGGACGACCGCACCGGTCTCATCGCGATCGATCGACGGAAACGATACGCGCGTGAGCGATCGCGCGGACGCGGGAGCCGTTTGCGCAATAGTGACGACCAATAACAGCGCGATCACGCAAGCGAAAGCGTGGAATCGCGATCGTGTTGAGCTCACTGCGCCGCCGGGGTGCATCGCCGCAACTCTAGCGCAATTTTTCCGCACGCAATGCATCGCGCATCGATTGATGCATTGCAGCATGCCGCCTTGTGTACAACGACCTCGAACGTGTCGCATTTATGAACCGACTTAGAGGTATTCCAACACGGCGCGCCACGCGTCCACCTTTCGCGCGAGCGGCAGCGTATAAGCCGGACTGGTCGAGGGCAAAACCAGCGTCGCGAATCCTTCGTCTCGCCACACCGCCTCGGCACGCGCCGCGGTGCCGCCGTTGAAGCAAACTGCACGCAGGCCACGGGCCACGCGCCGAACCCGCGCGATCTCGCCGCGTTCGGCATTGCGAATCGCGGCATCGAGGCTTCCCTCGCGCTCGCAGGCGACGATCGTGTCCCAGATTGCGATTCCGTGTGCGCGGACGCGTGCGGTCCGTGCCGCATACGACATCTCGACGAGCGGTTCGTTCAGCAGCGCACCGAGTACCGGCCAGAAGTGGTTGCGGGGATGTGCGTAGTACTGGCGTGCCGCGAGCGACGCCTCGCTTGGAAAGCTGCCGAGGATTAGTACGCGCGCGCCGGGCGCAAGCAGCGGCGGCAGGCCTCTTCTACGCATCGGCGTCGACGCCGCGCGCGGGCGTCCAGCGTTGCTCGACGTCGACGACATTACCAGACCTGCGGCCAACGATGCAGGCGTACGGCAAAATCGAGCGCGACACCGGAAAATACGGCGAAGCCGAGCCAATGATTGTCGAGAAACGCGCGAAAGCATTGCTCGCGCTCGCGCGTGCGAATCCACCACAGGTGCTGGACCGCAAGAGCAAACGCGACGGCAAGTCCCGCGTAATAGATCGTGCCCATCGCATTGCGAAAGCCGACGAGCGTCATCGCGAAGACATAAATCGCGTAGCACAGCGCGACCGCGGCGACGTCGAAGCGGCCGAATGTGAGCGCCGACGTACGAATGCCGACGGCGACGTCGTCGTCGCGATCGACCATCGCATATTCGGTATCGTAGGCGACGACCCAAAACAAATTGATCACCAGCAGCAGCCATGCGAACGCGGGCACGTCGTTCTGCACGGCGGCGAACGCCATCGGAATACCGAACGAGAACGCGATTCCGAGAAACGCCTGGGGAAGGGCGAAGAAGCGCTTGAAAAACGGATAGGCGATCGCGATCGCGACTGCAGGGATCGACCATGCGATCGTCGCGCGATTCGTCGGCAAAATGAGCACGAATGCGGCAAGCGCAAGCGCGGCGGCGAGCACCAGCGCTTCGCGCGGCGTGATGATTTTTGCGGCAAGCGGACGTGACGCGGTGCGCGCGACAAAGGCGTCGAAGTCGCGGTCAGCCCAATCGTTGAACGCACAGCCGGCCGAGCGCATGAGCAGCGTGCCGACGGCAAAGATCGCGACGAGTGAAACCGGAGGGACACCATCTGCGGCGAACCACAGCGCGGACATTGTCGGCCACAGCAATAACAGCGTGCCGATCGGCTTGTCGAGACGCAGCAACCGCACGTACGCGTCGATGCGCGCCCGCGACGGCAAGCTCACGCGACCATCAGGCGCGGTGTCGCTCATTGCCATCAGATCGGCAGCGCGAGCTGCTTTTTCAATTCGCGCGGCGCGATTTGATTCAACAGCACGTGCGGCGTCGGATACTTCAGATTGACGCGCAGCTCGCGTTTCATTCGGACATTCGTCAGCCGCCGCGATTCGCTCATGAACGACAGCAGGATCGGCGCGATCCGCTCCTCCGCTTCGTCCCAACCGACCCGCGGCGGGCGCGGCAGCTTGAACGCGTCGGCGACCATGTCGAACCAGGCGGCCATCTTGAGCTCGGCATCATCGGCGGCGTTGTAGGCGCGGCTAGGGCGACCGCGAAACAACGCAGCGACGGCGGTGCGCGCCAGATCGTCGGCATGGATGTGGTTCGTGTAGACGTCGTCGTCCTCGGCGAGCACGGGCGTCCCCTGACGGATCCGGTCGAGCGGCAAGCGCGTCTCGGCGTAGATGCCTGGCACGCGAACAATCGTCAGCGCAACACCGCTCCGCCGCGCCCACGCCCGCAAGCGATCTTCGGCCGCGACACGCCGACGTGCGCGCGGCGTCTGCGCACGACGGGGCCGCGCCTCGGTGACGCGCGCGCCGGCGCAATCGCCGTAGACGCCCGACGTCGAAAGGTAGACAAACCGCTGCGGTATAATCCGCGCCCTCGCGAGCGCTGCAATCAGCCGCTGCGTGCGCGGATCATCGCGACCTTCGGAGGGCGGCGGCGCAAAATGCAGAACGGCGAACGGCGCGGTTCGCAGGCGATCGAGCGAGCCGACACGATCGAGATCGCCGACGATCGGCACGATGCCGCGGGCGCGGAGCTTCGGAATTTCGTCTCCGCGGCGGATCAAGCCGTACAATCGCGCGCGGTCTTTAAGCAGCGCCGCCGTACGCAGCGCGACGTCCCCGCAGCCGATCAACAAAACACGGATCACGAAGTAAGTCGTCTTTCGCGCCGCCGCTACGCGCAGTGATTCTTAGGTGACTAAACAGCGGCGCAGAACATGCCAATGCAGATTACCATAAAGCCGAGCGATCACGCGTTCCCCTGCGACGCGGACGAGACCGTGCTGCAGGCGGCGATGCGCGCCGATTTGATGATTCCGTATGGGTGTCGCAACGGCGCGTGCGGAACCTGCAAAGGGAAGATTATCGACGGTGACGTCGACTACGGCGCGTACCAGCGATCGACGCTGTCGGATGACGAGAAGCGACAAGGTCTTGCGCTTTTCTGTTGCGCCAAACCATTGACCGAGCTAGTGATCGAAGTGCGCGAAGTGAGGCGCGCCGGCGACATCCAGATCCGGCGCCTGCCTTGCCGCATCGAGTCGATCGACAAGCCCACATTCGATGTCGCGATCGTCAAGATCAAACTTCCCGCGAACGAACGGCTGCAATTCCTCGCGGGTCAGTACATCGATTTCCTGTTGAAAGACGGCAAAAGGCGCAGCTTTTCGCTCGCGACGCCGCCGCACGCGGACGAATTGCTCGAGCTGCATATCCGGCATGTGCCGGGCGGGCTCTTTTCCGACGCGCTGTTCACCCAATACAAGGGTCGTGAAATCCTGCGCTTCGAAGGGCCGCTGGGGACATTTTATTTACGCGAAGAATCCGACAAGCCGATCATTTTCGTGGCGGGCGGTACCGGTTTCGCGCCGATCAAGGGCATCATCCTGCACGCGCTCCATCACGACATCCAGTTGACGCGGCCGATGGTGCTCTATTGGGGTGTGCGCTCGAAGCAGGATTTGTACTTGCCGGATTTGCCGAAGCGCTGGCAAAGCGAAAATCCCGGTCCATTTACCTACATCCCCGTGCTGTCCGAACCGAAGCCCGAAGATGCGTGGCCGGGACGGATCGGTTTCGTCCATCAGGCGGTGCTCTCCGACTTCAGCGATTTATCCGGCTATAACGTGTACGCGTGCGGCGGACCCGCGATGATCGACGCAGCAAAGCGCGATTTCACAACGCTGCGCGGACTGCCGCCAGATGCGTTCTTCGCGGACAGCTTTACCTACGCCGCCGAATCGGAAGCACGCACGACTTAACACACGAGAACGTCAGGTCGATGCAACCGCCTGCGGACGCCAAGATGCCGGCTGTCGATCGAGCAGCCAATGACGCGAAGGGCGCTCGACGAATCGCCACAGCAGCAATGCGGTGACGACGATCGCCGTGAATCCGATTATCACGCGCCCACCGACGCTCCACGTCTCAAACCATTGCGGATTGCGTATCACGGGCACCAGCATGACTGCCTGAAGCATATAAAGCGAATAGCTCGCTTCTCCCAACACAACCGGAATCGGGCGCGCCAGTAATTTCGCAATAAGTCCTTTGCCGGCAGCGAGCAGCAGGATCAGCGGCGCATACAGTAGACACGCGCCGGTCCCGAGCGGCGTAGATGTCAGCACGCGCCAGTCGAATCCGGGGCGTCCGATTTCTATTGCCCAAGCGGCCGCTTTATGTCCGGTCCAGTACCAATCAACAATGATCGCGCATAGCAACACCACCTCGAGAGCTGTGGCGATTCCGAACGAAAGTTGCAGATGTCTGTGCGAGCGATGCCACACCATGGCGGCAGTCATGCCAAGCGTGAATTCAAACAGTCGCGCGAGGGGATTGCCATAAAGCAGCGCGAGCGTCGAGAGCTGATTTTGCTGCTCAGGAGTCGTCGCCGCAGGCAACGCAGCCACGTAACCGATCAACGCAAGCGCGAGCATCAGCAAGCCACTGCCGGCGAGCTTCCACTGCCATGTCGCGGTCCATCGGAAAATGAGCGCCGGATAGATCGCATAGAAGAAGCATTCGACGGAGATAGTCCACGCCGGGGGATTGAATCCGAATACGAACCGTTCGATCGGAATCCATGCATTCACCAGCAGGATTTGCAGCGGCAGTATCGACCACGTTGCTCCGTCGGCGGTTGCCCAAAACGCCGCGGGCACCGTCGCGATACCCAACATCAAGCAGAAAAAGTGCACGGGCCAAATGCGAGCAAATCGTGCCCAGTAGAACCGAGCGATAGCACGGCGCTCCGGCAGTCGCGGGTACCGGTAACCAAGGATAAAACCGGAAAGGACAAAAAAATACGATACCGCCTGTGCGAGGTCGAGCCACGATGGCAGCGAATATCCAAACGCTGCTCCGTGGAGAACGAGTATGGCAAAGGAGGCAATGAAGCGGGACCCGGTCAGCGAGTCGAGTTGCGCAACGGGGACCACGGTGCCGGCACTGATTGTGCTCATTTTGCCTGCGCCGTTATGTGCGTCGCTTCCCATGCGCGGATCGAAGGCGCCTGTTGCCGTACCCAATCCGAGAGCGCGAGCGCAGCGGCCGTGTAGCCAAGGACAGCGATTGCCAGTGGGAGTAGCCATTTCGATCGGACGCGAGCGACCTCGCCGACCACCGCGATCGCCGCCGGACCGGCAAGCAACAAAAGCGGCAATCCGAAGCGCATCTCAACGGTGCTGGTCGCGTGCAACGCGATGTGCGAAACAACATAGGCAATCACGGCACCCGCCGCAAATGCGTAGGCTCGATCACGCCGTGCCCGAACGACCAATATCGCAATGCCAATCAAGGCCGCGCCGACCATCGCGTGATTCGCGATACCCACTGGAATTCGATACCAGGGGTCCAAGTCGCGGCTGTAGGTGAATACCAGATCCTGGTCCAGCATGTTGAAAGTGTGTAGGGCAAGCGTTAGCGCGCCGGCCTGCGGATGTTGCACGTACCACGCAAGCGGCTGTTCGTCGTCAACCGGGCCGGCCTTAGCGAACGGGTTTTCGTAAAAGATCGACGGATTCGGCACCGGCGGCAATGCCGTTGCATATTTGAGATAGCCAATACCCCAGATCTGCTGGTTGTGGCCGAGGCGTGCCGCAACGAGCGGCGTGTGCTGGTCGTAATGCCGGACGTTGTTCACGTATTGCGGCAGCATCGGCAGTGCAGCGCCGACGAGCAGTGCCACGACGATCGTTGCGAGCGCGGGCGCCCTCGGGCGTCGCGCAATGCATACCGCGGCGACGGAGAGCACCCACGCCAACAGCGCAAACAAGTTCGCCGGCCGCACCATCACGGCCGCCCCCATCAGGATACTGCCGGCAAGCACGGGGCGCCACGTTGTCGGACCGGCGAGAAGCGTCAGCCAGCACGCAGTCGCGAGTAGGATCAGCGATAGGGAGACGCTCTCGGTCAACGACTCCGGCGTATACGAGAGCGCAAAGACGTTCAGCACGATACCGATAAACGCCCACCCTGCGAAGACAGGCCAAAGCTTTGCAAACGCCCGGCGCACGAAGTACGCGGCGAACAAGTACAGCGCCAGTTGAGCCTCGAACAGGAGCCAACCGACTGGAATGCCGATGAGGCTCGCCGCACGCGACACCGCAACAAGAAGGAGTGGATACCCGTACGTTCGGATGTTGGAGTTGTAGAAATTGCTGAACAGTCCGTTACGGTCGATGTCGGCCGCGATATCGAAATAGTTCTGCGCGTCGAACGCGGACGGATACAGGACGATGCGCCAATAGAAAAGATGCGCGATGACGATCGCGGTCCCAAGCGCAACCCACTCCCGCCGCGACAAGACGCTATCGCGCGTGGCGCCACTCATCGCACGGTCGGATCGAGCGCGATGCTGTGGAGGCCGTAATACTTCGCCGTGCAAGCGTTGTTCCACTGCTTAGGATTACTGTCGAGCTCCACAAAATGCAGCGTTCGCGGTACGGGCAGGCCGACCGGAGGGACGGTCGCATCGGTTTGGTCTGCTTCCGGCGTCTGCCTCAGCGCGCGATCACGGGTGAGCAGACGATCGCGGAACCCATCGCTTAGCCCTGCATCGGCCGCCAGCGGCGCGCCCACAACGACCGTGCCCGCTCCAGCAAGCCCAATAAACGCGGCTGACACGAAAGGGTGCCATCGCGCACGCTGGACATACGCGACCAGCGGCACCAGCGCAGCAACAAGCATGAATACCAGCAGATAGATGCCATTGCGCGGCGCGAATTGTGCGGGCGCGGCCAGCACAGGAACGATGCTGGCAGAGGCGCCGATCGCAAGCGCACCCGCTTCACGCAATGTGGATGGCCGCTCGTGCGCCGCACGGGTCGCGCTTACTCGCGTCGCGACAAGAAGCGACGCGATCGCGAGCGTACCGATGATCGCCACCATCGGCCAAGCGATTGTCGCAATCTCACGCAGCATGTGAAGATATTGGGCAACGACATACGGTGGCTCGAGCCTGAACGAGTCGGGTGTCACTTTCGCGCGGACGTAATTGCCGGGCGCGGCGACGAGCACAACGGCGCCTACCATCACGCCGGCCACGCGCAAGCGAAGCGCGCGACGGGCGACCGCGGAGAGATTTTCCCATCGGCTCGGCACGACAAGCACAACGTAGGCGGCGAGGATCGGCAGAACCAGCTCGATTGAATTGCCGACGGCGAGTCCGAGGACGAACCCGTAAGCTGTTCCCTTGCGCGGCAACGCGCCATGCACGATGCGACGGATGGGCACGAGCCAAAGCAGCGTGAGGACGAGCGGTACCATGTAGACGATTCCACCCGTCGACCAGAATACTGTCTGCCCGAGCAGTTGATAGAGACCGAGCACCAGCGCCGCGAAAACGAACGCCGAGAGCGGCCAGCGGAGAGGCGGGTCTTCAATCGCGACGAGCAACGCGATAAGCCACGCCGCGAACGCGAACAGGCAAGCGAGGGCAAAAGAGACCCAACGCATCGCCGGCAGATCGACAAGCGCGAACGCCAAATAGAGCGGCACGCCGCTTGCGAGGCGCCCACTCCATTCGAAGAACAACCATCGCAGCGCCCCGGCGACGCCCGCGCCGTCGACCAGCACACGGTTGCAGTAATCATCGGCAGTCGGCCATGTGGCGAGGGCAACGCGCGCGAGCATGACCATGAGCACCAATGCGATGGTGCTCGACGCGAGGACGACAAGCTTGCTGCCTGAGCCGGGGACGGCCTGCATCGTGCGTACTAACTTCGCTAACGGCTCAATACGGGAGGTCCGTGCTGCGCATATTAGGGCGAGGCGCCGGGAGCGGCTAAGGTAGCATGTGCCGTCTGGCGACGGCCAAAATGTCCGAATCCTTTACTACAGTGCGGCCCGCGCGAAGCCATTGTGCATAACGTCCTTGCGAGCATGCGTGTCCCACTGAACGACTTGCGGCGTTGCAACGCGTCCTTTGCCGCGGGATTTCGCGCGGCATTTGACCGGGTAGTCGCCAGGGGATCATTCATCCTCGGCGATGAAGTCGCTGCGTTTGAAGCAGAGTTCGCGGCGTTTTGCGGTGTCGGGCATTGTGTCGGTCTCGCCAATGGCACCGACGCTCTCGAGCTCGCACTGCGCGCCGTCGGTGTGCAGACCAATGACGACGTGGCGACCGTGGCCAATGCAGGCATGTACAGCACCGTCGCCATTCGCGCAATCGGCGCGCGACCGCGGTACGTCGACGTCGACGACGACACGCTGACGCTCTCGCCGTCGCGCCTCGACGCCCTGCTTACCCCGACAACGCGCGCAATCGTCGCCACGCACCTCTATGGGCGTCTCGCCGCGATCGATGAGATCCGCCGCATAGCAACGGTACGCAGCATTGCCGTCGTCGAAGACTGCGCCCAGGCGCACGGTGCGCGCAGCGACGGCGCACACGCGGGCTGCTTGGGCGACATCGGTTGCTTCAGCTTCTATCCGACCAAGAACCTCGGCGCTCTGGGCGACGCGGGTGCCATCACGACGAACGACGCCGAGTTGGCGCACCGCGTGCGCGCGTTGCGGCAATACGGCTGGAGGGAAAAGTATCGCGTCGACGTGGACGGTGGGCGCAACAGCCGTCTCGACGAATTGCAGGCGGCGATGCTTCGCGTTCGCCTGCCGCATCTCGAGCAGGAAAACGCCGCGCGGCGGCGGATCCTAAGCACGTATGTCGAGCGCATTCGCCATCCGGAGATTC
The DNA here is from genome assembly GCA_005881895.1 of Betaproteobacteria bacterium. GTDB lineage: Bacteria > Pseudomonadota > Gammaproteobacteria > Burkholderiales > Casimicrobiaceae > VBCG01. The sequence goes on along the minus strand of VBCG01000149.1, from coordinate 38,816 downwards.
GCGTGCCGCCGCCACCGGGTGAAGATTGTGTCGCCCATCTTGCCGTAGTGCGTTCGGCGAAACGCGAGTCGTTGCGTCGACATCTGCACGCGTCCGGTGTCGGCACCGACATCCACTATCCGATTGCGGATCATCGCCAGCCATTGACACGCGATGCAGCTGCCGTCGCGCTGCCTGTCACCGAACGCGCGTGCGCCGAAGTCCTGAGCTTGCCGTGTTTCGCGGCGATGACGTCGGCCGAAGTCGACTATGTGATCGAGGCGTGCAACGCGTGGGGACCGTGAAATACTCGCTGATCGTGCCGGTGTACTGCAACGAAGCGTCGATCACCGAGCTTATCGCCGCCGTCGCTCGCCTCGACCGCGCGCTCAACCACGCGCTCGAAGCGGTGTTCGTCGTCGATGGAAGTCCGGACCGTTCGTACGAGCGACTCGATGCCGCGCTTCCCGCGAGCGGCCTGACCGCGCAATTGATCGTCCTCTCGCGTAACTTTGGCTCGTTCTCCGCGGTGCGCGAAGGCCTCGCCGCTGCGCGTGGCGACTACATGGCGATGATGGCCGCGGATCTGCAGGAACCGGAGGCGCTGATCCTCGACTTTTTCCGCGTGCTCGAGTCCGAGCCCATCGACGTCGCGCTCGGCGTTCGCACCGGCCGCAGCGACCCGCTGCCTGCGCGTATCGCGTCGACGACGTTCTGGTGGCTCTATCGGCGCTTCGTGCAGCCGGAAATTCCGCCGGGCGGTATCGATGTGTTCGCGTGCAATCGCGCATTTCGCGACCAACTGATGCGATTGCACGAATCGAACACGTCGCTCGTCGGCCAGATCGTATGGCTGGGCTTTCGCCGCAAACTCGTTCCATATCGCCGGCTGCCGCGCCGCCATGGCAGAAGCGCATGGTCGTTCGCCCGGAAGGTCAAGTATCTGCTCGACAGCATGTTCGCGTTCTCCGATCTTCCGATCCGCACGCTCACCTGGGTCGGCGCAGCGGGACTCGCAATCTCGGTCGCGCTCGCGTTGATCGTGTTGGTGGCGAGGGTTACCGGGGCGATTGCCGTACCGGGTTACGCCGCGACTGTTCTGACCATCATTTTCTTCGCCGCGCTGAATTCGTTCGGTCTCGGCATCATCGGCTCATACACGTGGCGCGCTTACGAAAACACCAAGGCGCGGCCGCACGCGATCGTGCTTCGCGCGAAGCGCTTTGGTGAGACGGGATTACCCGAATGAGCTTTTTTGTCCATCCGAATGCGTTGTGCGAATCGCTCCAGGTGGGAGCCGGAACGCGGATCTGGGCGTTCGCCCACGTGCTACCTGGCGCACGCATCGGCAGCGATTGCAATGTGTGCGATCACGTCTTCATCGAGAACGACGTGGTGATCGGCGATCGGGTCACGATCAAATCGGGGGTGCAGGTCTGGGACGGCGTGCACCTTGAAGATGACGTGTTCGTCGGTCCGAACGCCACGTTCACGAACGATCGGTTTCCGCGGAGCAAGCATCGGCCGCCGCGATTCACCCCCACGCTGGTCTGCCGCAACGCGTCGATCGGGGCGAACGCGACGATCCTGCCCGGCGTGACGATCGGTCTTGACGCGATGGTCGGCGCGGGCGCGGTCGTCACGCGATCGGTGCCGCCGCACGCGATCGTTGCAGGCAATCCCGCGCGTATCGTCGGCTACGTCGATTCCAAGGCGACCTTGACGTCGATCGACGCAGAGATGAATCCCGATGTGGCATCCGCCGACGCGACGCGCGTCGCGGGCGTCGTCGTGCACGAGTTGCCGCTGGTGCACGATCTGCGCGGCAATCTGACTGCGGGCGAAGTTCCAGGCGACGTCCCGTTCACGCCGCGGCGCTACTTCCTGGTGCATGACGTGCCCACCGGAGAAACGCGCGGATCGCATGCGCATCGCGAGTGCGCGCAGTTCCTTGTCTGCGTCACCGGCGCCTGCGCAGTTGTCGTCGACGACGGCGAGCACCGGCTGGAAGTTGCGCTCGATCGTCCGAACCGCGGCGTGTACGTGCCGCCGATGGTGTGGGCAACGCAGTACAAGTACACGCGCGACGCGGTGCTGCTGGTGCTCGCGTCGCACCCATACGACGCCGCCGATTACATCCGTAACTACGAAGAATTTCTCGCTGCGCTTGGCAAGCGCTGAACGGTCATGCGTCCGGCGCTGCTGCAATTCGCGCGCTTTATCGTGGCGGGCGCCGTCAATACCGTCGCTTCCTATGCGATCTTCCTGGTGCTGCTCCAGTTCATGCCGTATCTTGCCGCCTATACGATCGCATACGTCATCGGCGTCGGGATCTCCTATGTCCTTTTGACGTCGTTCGTGTTCCGTACGCCGCGCCGCGTCGCTACCGCACTGCGCTTTCCGCTCGTGTACGTTGCGCAGTACCTGACCGGTTCGGCGGTGATCGTGCTGCTGGTCGAGGCATGGGCCGTACACGCGTCGATCGCCGCGATCGTCGCTATCGTCGTGTCGATTCCCGTGAGCTTCCTGCTGTCGCGTACGGTCCTGCGCACATGACAGCGCACGCGGTTTTTGCTAACGTCGATTGAGCGCCGCCAACGCGAGCTTCAGCGCTGCGGCCAGATGCGCATTCGCTTCATCGGTGCGGCCGAGATTCGCTTGCATCTCGCCAAGCGCGAGATTTGCGCGCCAGCTGTTATCGAGCGCGAGACTCGCCTCGAGATACGTTTGCGCCTTGCCCCACAGCTGCGCGCGCTCGCACAAGCGGCCAAGCGTGTACAACAGCGTTGCATCCTGATTGTGGTCGACCAACCATCGCTCGGCGGTCTCCAGCTGCCGTGTCGCGTCGGCGGTTGTGCATTCGGCGTAGAGCGCGACAAGATCGGAGTCCCAACGCCGATCGAGACTGCGCGCAATGATGTCGGCGGCTTCGCGGTCGCCGCCCAGCGCGATAAACGCGCCGGCTGCGGCACGTGCGATCTTGGGTTGCAACTTTTCAGCGTCGGGAAGCCGGTTCCAATAATCGCGCAGCCCCGACGCATCGTGCGCAAAGCGTGCGAGCGCTTCGGCATGCGCGCTCGCACGGAGCACTTCACCTTGCGCCGTGTCGTAAACCTTGCGCTTCACCAGTTGATCGATCAGCGCGGCAATCTCGGTGTGCCGTCCCGCCGCCGTCAATGCGCGGAGCTCGAGCCGCAGCGCTGCCGTATGTAATCCCGCTTCCTTCTTGAGCTCTGCGAGGCGCGCCAATGCATCGACGGGTTGACCTCGCTCGAGCGCAACCTCCGCTTCGAGCATCAATCGCGACACGGCGAGACTCGGTGCACGCGCTTCCGGCCGAGCAAGCGCCGATTCGACGGCGTCAAAGTCGCGTGTCTCCAGCGCCGCGCGCGCGGCGATCAGCGATCCAACCGGCGACGATCCTGGAATCGCGAGTGACTCGTCGGCGAACTGTCGTGCCTTGCCGTGCCGCCCCTCGATCAGCGCCACGACGGCGGCGTCCTCCTTCGCCCGCGCGCGGCCGACCTGCCGCCGGCGGCGATGGTCGCGAACATCGCGGGGCAGCCTTGACAAGCGTGTCACGATCCGCACGAAGGCATAGAGCGCGATGAACGCGATGGCGGTCAGCAAGAAGAACGTATTGAGCGACAGCTCGACGCGATAAGGCGGCGCGACGAAGAGCGCGTAGCCCGCGTTGATACGCGCGAGAAGCGCAACGGTGACCGCCGCCGCCGCCAGAACGAGAAAGGCAAGCAGCCCGCGCACGGACGATTTACTTCGCTCGCGTCGCGGACCGCTCGGGCGGCTGCTCGCGAGGAATCCGCAACGTACGCAGCGCTTCAAGGCTACGCGAGAGATCGGGCATCGCCACCGGCATCTGCGTCGCCGCAAGCTGGGTGAACGTCGACGACATCACCTGGACCGGCTTCGCGCGTGTGTCGAAATAGTGCGTCACCCACCCATTCGCCGCAGTGAGATCGTTGCGAAACGATTTGTCGTCACGCGCCAACAACGCAAGCCGCGCGGCGAGCAAGCGCAAACGCAGATTCTCGCGCAGAAAATACGCTTGCGGCGGCGAGATGAGCGGTGCTGGCGGACGGTCCGACACTTCGATTCGCACGAGCGATTTCGCATCGGCCCAGATGTCGCGCAAAAATTTGATCCACGAAGGTTCGTTGACCGTGGGTGCTTCAGGCTGCGCGGGCGGCAAGCGTTCGTCCTTCGCAAGCGGCAGGTTGTCGACCATTGCGATAGCCTGATCGAGCTTCGCGGAGATGCCGCCGACGTCGACGAACGGAACGGCTTTCAGTTCATCCATGTCGCGCGCGAGCGACCGCCGCAAAACCGCGAGTTGTGGGCGATCCATTCGGGCGAGCTTGCCGTCAGCGAGTTGCAGCGCTGCCAGCGCGGCCTGCACATTGCCGGCGAGTGCAAGCTGCTGACTGGCGAGCACGAGGACCTGCTCGACTTCCGTGAGCGCAAGCTCGTCGCGCGAGGGCGCAAGCTCACGATAGAGTGTCTCCAACGCGGCCTGCTGCGACTGCGATTCAGCGAGGCGCGCGTCGAGCAGCGCGACCTTGGCCTGCGTGTCACGCAGTTCGTTGCCGAGATCGGATTCCCGTGCCTTCGCTTGCGCCAGGGCGGCATCGGTGTTGGCAAGCCGCTGCGCGACGTCGGTGCGAAGTGCCTGCCCGTCGCGGCGCATGTCGAGCCATGCCAGCCCACCGGCCAATGCGAGCAGCAATGCGACGACGGCAAGCATCCCACGCGTCGCTGGAGGCGTCTTGGCGCGAGGTGTAGTCCCTGACGCGGGCGCGACCGGCGGCGAAGCGCTGCTGGAATTGGAATCCGCTGCGTTCATGGCCTGGGCGGATCGATTCTAGCAGCCAGCGCGCAAAGCTCTGGCCCGTCCCGTCCTGCTCGCATACAATCGACTGCAAAGAACCGCGCCGCCGCGCGATTTCGCGCGCACCGATCCCCCGCACGTCGTGTACGGCCTCTCGTTCCTTGCGCTCATCATCCTGGCGATCGGGGTTATCGTCGCCTATCGTGCCGGCGTGCTGCGTGGATCGCGCGAGGGCGAAGCGGAAGGCGGGCGATTGCGTCGCGAAATCGCGGAACGGGCGGCTGAAAGCTGGCAGATGCATGAGTTCGCCGAGGACAGACGCGGGCTGTTGCGTGCCATCGCCGATTCGCGCGACGAAACCGCGCGCTACCGTCAGCTTCTGATCGATCTCGAAGACAATGCGCCGCCGCTGCTGCTCGATCGTCCCGGAGCGCCGGACGATCTCAAACTGATCGTCGGCATCGGACCGGTGCTCGAGCGGATGCTGCTACAACTCGGCATCAGCTCGTATCGGCAAATCGCTCGCTGGACCGACCGCGACATCGACGACTTCAACGCGCGTCTCCCCGACTTTTCCGGTCGCATTCGTCGCGATGCATGGGTGACGCAAGCGCGCGAGCTGCATCAGTCGAAATACGGCGAGAGCTTGCCTCCACGCGAGCACGGTTGAATGAGTGATGCAAATTCCCCAGCGGGCCATCCGCTCGCGCGCGCAGTGGCGCCGATCGCCGTTCTGACGCTCGTCTGGGGCTGCAACTGGCCGATCCTGAAGATCGGTGTGACCGAGCTCGCGCCGTTGACCTTTCGCGCGCTGACGTTGCCGTTCGCGGCGATCGGGCTATTGACCGTCGCGCAACTCTCGGGCGACAGCATTCGCATTCCACGCGAATGGTGGTCGCGGGTAGTCGCGCTCGGATTGCTCAACATCGCCGGCTGGAACGGCTTCGTGCTGTTTGGCGTCCAGCAGCTTCCCGCAGGACGAAGCGCGATCCTTGCCTATACGATGCCCTTGTGGGCGACGGCGATTGCGACCGTCGTGTTGCACGAGCCGCTCGGCAAGCGCAAGTTGACGGGACTCGTGCTCGGCATCGCAGGGATGGCGATCCTCATCGGCGACGAGCTTCGCGCGATGAGCAAAGCTCCGTTCGGCGTTGCGATGCTCTTGGCCGCCGCGGTTACGTGGGCGTTGGGAACGGTGCTGGTGCGCAAATGGAAGCCGCCGCAGCCGCAAAGTGCGCTCGTCGGCTGGATGACGATCATCGGCTGGGTGCCGATCGCACTCGCAGCGCCGTTCTTCGATTCGCAGCCGCTCGTCGACGAGCTTAGCACCCTTGGCGGACGCGGCTGGTTCGCCATCTTGTACAACATTTTTCTCGCGGGCACCGTTGCGCACTGGGCGTGGTTTCATCTGGCGCGCACGCTGCCCGTCGCAGTGTCGTCGTTGTCATCGTTACCGGTGCCGGTTGTCGGCGTGTTTGCGGGCATCCTCGTGCTCGGTGAACAACCCGGCCCGCAGGAATGGATTGCGCTCACGCTGGTCGTTATCGCGCTCTTTATCGTACTGTTCGAGCCGCGCGGAACGCGGCCGGCTGCCGTGCCGCTGGCACCGGACGATTAACGACGATCGGCGAAACGCGCGCGCGAAACCGCGCGCCTTCACGGCACGCCGATTTATGTTCTCAAGGACGGCAAGATCGTAGCGATCAAGCCCTGATCGCCGTTCACGTGCCGTGCACCTGCCGTGAATCTGCGGGCGCTTCCGCGCGATCGTCGATGCCATAGTCGCGAATCACGTGCGCCACCCGCAACCGATAGTCGGCGAATATCAATTCGCGCCCCGCGGCCTGAATGCGGCGATGCTGCTCCACATTGCGCCATTGCCGCACCGCTTCTTCGTCGCGCCAATACGAGAGCGACAGAATTTTCCCCGGTTGTGTGAGGCTTTCGAAGCGCTCGATCGAGATGAAGCCGTCGATTTCGGCGAGCAGCGGCCGCAACTTCGCTGCGGCGTTCAGATAGGCGTCGGTCTGACCCGGGCGCGGTTGCGCTTCAAAAATCACAGCAATCATTTCGTTGCCTCCGTTTGCTGCGGGATGCGAAACGTGCCTTCGACGGTTTCGACGAACGTGCGCTCCTCGCGGACGATCAGCCGATGCGACTGCGCAAACGCGAAGTTCGCACGTCCTTCGGCATCGGCCTTGATACGCGCCCGGTACGCTTCGTACATCGCGAGGCTCTCGAACGCGATCAATCCCCATGCGACATCATTCGTGCCCTCGTGCGGAAGAAAATAGCCGACGAGATCGCCGCCGCAGCGCGGGATGATACGTCCCCACTGCTCGGCATACTGCCGGAACGCGTCGCGCTGAAACGGATCGATTTCATAGCGAATGAAGCAAACGATGGCCATGGCGCCGCTTTCGGGTTTCCTGACGCGGTAGAGAATATCCGATTGCGGTCCGTCCATGGTTCGGCTAACATCGAACCATGAAAGACGGCCCGAACGTCGTGCGCATCGCGGCGTTGATCGGAGATCATGCCCGCGCAGACGTGCTTACCGCGCTGGTCGGCGGCCAGGCTCTGACGGCAACCGAGCTCGCCCACGTTGCGGGCGTCACCAAACAGACGATCAGCGGGCATCTTGCCAAGCTCGTCGATGCGCGATTGCTCGCGGTCGAGAGCCAGGGACGACATCGCTACTTTCGTCTCGCCGATCGCGATGTCGGCGAACTGCTCGAAAATTTGATGGGTGTCGCCTATCGTACCGGTGCCGTCCGCCTTCGCGCCAGCCCGCGCGAGCCTGCGCTGCGATTCGCGCGCGTTTGCTACGACCATTTGGCCGGGGAGCTCGGCGTGCTCGCATTCGATTCACTCGAACAGCAGCGGTTAGTGAAAGCTGGCGACGACGGACTGCAACTTACCCGACGCGGGCGCGGGTTTTGCGATGCGCTCGGCATCGACATCGGCAATCTCTCGCAAGAACGGCGCCCATTGTTTCGCGCCTGTCTCGATTGGAGCGTACGCCGCCATCATCTCGCAGGCGCATTAGGTGCAGCGTTGTTGCGTCGATGCTTCGACCTCGGCTGGGCACGGCGCGCGAACGGTTCACGGGTCGTCAATTTTTCACCGCAGGGAGAACGCGCGTTTCGCGAACGCTTCAGCTTGAACAGCCGTGGAACGCGAGTTGCCGTTTCCGCGTAGCTACGCCAACTCCGGAATCAGCGTCAGCACGCCTTTACCGGCGAACCAGCTGTCGAGGTTCGCCTTGCAGAGATCGCCCATCGCCTTGCGCGTTTCATGCGTCGCACTGCCGACGTGCGGCAACAGCACGACGTGATCCATCGTGAGCAGCGGTGCGGGAATGTGCGGCTCGTTCGCGAAGACATCGAGACCGGCGCCCTTGATTGTCCCGTTCTGCAGCGCATTGACGAGCGCCGGCTCGTCGACGATCGAGCCGCGCGCGATATTGATCAGGATGCCTTTCTTGCCGAGCGCTGCCAGCACCTCGGCGTTGACGAGGTTGCGCGTCGCCGGGCCGCCGGGGCACGCGACGACGAGAAAATCGACATCCGACGCCAACGATTTCAGGTCGGGCAGGAAGCGATACGAAACGTCCTGCGGCTTGCGGCCGGTATAAGCGACCTCCATCCCCAACGCGCTTACTCGTGACGCGATGGCCTTGCCGATTCGCCCGAGCCCGAGAATGCCGACGCGCTTCCCGCCGAGCTTCGTCGTCAATTCGACGCTCCGTTTTTCCCAGTCGCCGGCCCGCGCAAACCGTTCGAGCCGCGCAAAGCCGCGGCCTGTCATCATGATCAACGCCACTGCAACGTCGGCGACGTCATCGGTCAGCACATCGGGCGTATTCGTGACCTTGACGCCGCGCTTCTTGCAATAGTCGACGGGCACGCCGTCGTAACCCACGCCGAAAACCGAAATGATCTCGAGCTGCGGAAGCTGATCGAGCAACGTCGGCTCCGTGACGGTACCGCCGCCTTGCACGAGTCCGCGAACCTGGCGACCGCCAGTCGCGAGCAGATGGTCCTTATCGGGCGCAGCGTAATAATCGTGGCAACGATAATCCGCCTTAAGTGGATCGTAGAGAAACGGCGGCAGCGGCGCGGTGACGATGATGTCGGGTTGCGGCATGGATCAGCCTTGTTTCGCGATGGGGTGGACGGCGAACCATTCTAACAATCCCGCAATGAGCCCCGCGTCGCCCCCGGCCGCCGTCGTCACCGCGGGAAGACCTGCGGCACGCGCGTGGTCGGCAACGCGTGGGTGCGGCACGAACGCGGGGATTCGCGCGAGAAGCGCGCGTCCCTCGATGCCAACCGCCGCCAACAGATTGTCGGTGCCTTCGGCGGAGCTTAGCGTGAGCGCGTGCGCGCGATCGTCACGCAATGCTTCAATCAAGCCTTCCGCACCGGACGTCGGCGCGGCACGGCGATAGCACGAAATATAGTTAACGCGTGCGCCCCGCTGGACGAGCGCGTTCCCCAACAGTTCGCGGCCGCCTTGCCCGCGGAAAATCAGTACGCGAGCGCCATCGACGTGTTGCAACTGCGGCAACGCGAGCAACCCTTCGCTATCGAACGTCGTCACGGGAATTTGCACGCCCGTCAGCCCGATCGCTGCCAACGCCTCGGCGGTGCCGGGGCCCGGCGCAAATACGCGTAGCGATGGCGGCCAACGCGATGGATCGGGCACGCCGTATTCAACCGCGTTGGCGGAGACAAACACCGCGATGTCGTATGAGTCGAGCATCGCGTGCGCGCGTTCGAGCGGCACGGGATCGAGCGGAGGAAGAATGACGATCGCAGGCCAGAGCAACGGCGTCGCGCCGATGGCGGCGAGCTTTCGCGCGAGTCCCGCCGCCTGTCGTTGCGGCCGTGTCACGATCACACCGATGCCACCGAGAGGGCCGAGAGCGCGCTGCGCCGTGTCGAGCGGATGGATATTCATGGACTCGTCAGCACGAGACGCGCAGCGCCTCGCGCGAGAAATTCGTCGGCGAGACCCTGCCCGAGCGCCTCCGCCTCTTCGCCATCGGCCACTTCCGCCTCACGTTCGCCGCGCAACGAGTCGGTGCCGTCGCGCCGCGCCAGGTAACCGCGAATCCACAGCCGGCCCTCTTCCCATTGCGCGTACGCTGCAAGCGGCGTTGTGCAGCTTCCCGACAGTGCGCGCGAAAACGCGCGCTCCGCGGTCGTGGCGAGCACGGTTCCCGGATCGGAGAGCGGTGACAGCGCCGCGATGACGTCGTTGCGATCGGCACGACATTCTAGCGCGAGCGCCCCTTGACCGGGCGCTGGCAGGCTATCGTCCGGCTCGAGGAGCGCGCGGATTCGATCGCCGCAGCCGAGTCGCTTCAATCCCGCAGCCGCAAGGATCATCGCGTCGTAATGGCCCGCGTCGAGCTTCCGTAAGCGCGTGTTGACGTTGCCGCGAAGCGGCTCGACCTTGACCTTCGGGTATCGCTCGCGGAGCTGCGCTTCGCGCCGGAGGCTCGACGTACCGATGATCGCACCGGCGGGAAGTCCTTCGAGCGCGGCATATCGATTGGAAACAAACGCGTCGCGGGGATCCTCTCGCGCAACGATGGCGGCCAGCGTGAATTCGTCTGGCAATTCCATCGGCACGTCTTTCAACGAATGCACGGCGAGATCCGCGCGCCCTTCGCTCATCGCGAGCTCGAGCTCCTTGACAAAGAGCCCCTTGCCGCCGACCGCCGCCAGCGGACGATCGACGATGCGATCGCCCTGCGTCGTCACGCCGAGCAGTTCGATCGCGCTGCTCGGATAAAGCGCCTCGAGCCGTGTGCGCACGTGCTCCGCCTGCCACAACGCAAGCGCGGATTCGCGCGTCGCGATCACGAGACGACGCGGCGCATGAGGGTGATTCATCGGGAAGAGTAAGTGGCGAGGCAGCGTCTGTCATCGCGACAGGGCTGCGGACGTCGAACGTGAAAAATTCTAGCATCGAAGCGAAAAGCGCGTTTTCGCCGTTCAATTCGCGCGTCGTCACGCGCGGCGCCGAAACCATCCCGCGATCGAATACCGCTCCCGCCTTGCCGGCAGCACTTCGTGCGCAAAGCGGTCGGAGAGAAATGCGACCAGCGTCCCTTCTTGCGGAATCACATCGATCGATCGTCCCCGTGCAAGGTGAAGCCGCAGCATGCCGCCGTCTTCGTTGCGCCAGCGATCGTTCAGATACAGGACGATCGATAGCACGCGAGCGTCATCGTCGCGAAAACGATCGCGGTGTCGCGCATAACCGGTACCCGCAGGATAGATTGCGTAGTGCCCTTCGAATCCGAACAATCCAAGCTGCAGCTCACGATTGACCGCAAGGCGTAGCGCCTCGAGTGCGTCCTGAAGCGACCGTTCACAAGGGTCATCGGTTGCCTCTTCCAGCCAGTGTATGCGATCGCCGCGGATGTCGGTGCGCTCCACTCGGTCAGCGCCGTGTCCGACGGCTGCAGGCAAGAGCAAGCCGGCGCGGTCGAATCGAAGTGCGTTTGCGCGCAACGCAGCGACGACGCCCTGGTCGAGAAATTCCGGCGCAACTGCGTAGCCTCGCGTTGCGATCCTATCGACCACGCGCGCGATCGCGTCAGCGCCGACGCCGGATATGAATAAATCCGCAGAATTCGGCATACGGTTATGATAGGCGCAGTCCTCCAGTCCTCCAACGCAACGTCGCAACCCTATGCGCATTGTCATCACCGGCGGTGCCGGCTTTCTGGCCTCTCGCCTTGCGCGCAAGCTCCTCGAACGCGGACGGCTCACCGACACGCGCGGAGAAGAACGAGAACTCCGCTCGCTCGTGCTGCTCGATGTTGTCGCGCCCGCCGATCCGATCAGCGATTCACGCGTCATATCGGTCACCGGCGATCTGGCCGATCCCGCAGTGATCAAGCATGCGGTTGCGCGGGACACCGACACGGTGTTCCATCTCGCCGCCGTCGTCAGTGGACAAGCGGAGGCGGATTTCGACATTGGCATGCGCGTCAATCTCGACGCGACACGCACGCTGCTCGAGCGCTGTCGCACACTCGCCGCGCCGCCGAAGTTCGTATTCACAAGTTCGCTGGCCGTATTCGGGGGCCCGTTACCCGATCCGGTACCCGATGATGCACCGTTGACGCCGCAAGCGTCCTATGGAACGCAAAAGGCCATCGGCGAACTGCTCGTCTACGACATGACGCGCAAAGGCTTCATCGACGGCCGCTCCTTGCGCTTGCCGACCATTACCGTGCGCCCCGGCAAACCGAACAAAGCCGCGTCGTCGTTCGCGAGCGGCATCATTCGCGAGCCGCTGTCCGGTGTCGATGCGCAGTGTCCCGTCGCACCGACGACGCGGATGTGGGTGCAATCGCCGCGGACCGTCATCGACAACCTGATCATCGGACATGAAGCGCCCGCGCGCGCGTTCGCGCACACGCGCTCGATCAACGTGCCGGGGATTTGCGTGGGCGTCGGCGAGATGGTGAACGCACTGCGCGCCGTCGCCGGCGATGCAGTCGCGGATCGCGTCAAATGGAACCACGATCCCGCTATCGATCGGATTGTTGCGACATGGGCGCCGAATTTCGCGCCGAAGTTGGGACCCGCGCTCGGCATGAAGTCGGATTCTGATTTCGCAAACATCATCCGCGCGTACATCGCGGATGAGCTCCACCGTTAACGCGTCGAAACGGCAGCGCTCACGCGGTCTCTTCTTCCGTGTATCTCGGTTCAACGATCCACAGCGCCTCCTCCAGCAGTCGTACGTCTGAATGGTGCAGTTTGTCGGCATCCGAGAGGATTCGGCGGAACATCCGGCCGTTCGACTGTCCGTGATAGAGGCCGAGCATGTGGCGCGTAATTGCGCGTAACGGCGTTCCCCGCGCGGTCTCGATGCGTGCGTAGGACATCATCGCGTGGAGCACGTCGGCGCGCGATCGCGCCGGCATTTCATCGGCGAACAAACGCCAATCCGCGGGGGCCAACCGATAAGGATCATGATAGGCAGTACGGCCGAGCATGACACCATCGACGTGGCGTAGCTCCCGCTCAATCGCATCGTAGTCGTCGAGACCTCCGTTCAGCACGACAGTGAGCGCAGGAAAATCGCGCTTCAGTTGATGCACGACTTGGTAGCGGAGCGGCGGAATCTCGCGATTCTCCTTGGGCGAAAGTCCCTTCAGCACTGCGTTTCGTGCGTGGACGATGAACACATCGCAGCCTGCGCCCGCGACGGTGCCGACAAAATCGCGAACGAAGCCGTAGTCATCTTCAGAGTCGAGACCGATCCGATGCTTGACGGTCACGGGAAGGGCCACGGCATCGCGCATCGCCTTCACGCAATCCGCGACCAGATTCGGCTCACGCATCAGACATGCGCCAAAGCTGCCTGTCTGGACGCGCTCCGACGGACAGCCGCAATTCAGGTTGATCTCGTCGTAGCCCCAGCGCTCGCCCAGCCGCGCCGCATGCGCGAGCTGGGCTGGATCGCTGCCACCCAGTTGCAACGCCAACGGATGCTCAAAAGGATCAAAGTCGAGATGGTGCGCGACATCGCCGTGCACGAGCGCCGGCGCGGTGATCATTTCGGTATACAGGCGAGCGCGTCGCGTGATGAGACGGAAAAAGAACCGGCAATGCCGATCGGTCCAGTCCATCATCGGCGCCACATCAAAACGCCAGTCATTAACCGTATGATTCATATATTATTTAACAGCTGCAGATCGGTCCCATTTCGCAGATGTGTAGATAAAAGTGCGCACGCGGGCACACGTTGCTCATTTCCCTGGACAATGCGACGGGGTAAAGCCCCTTTCTGCATTTCTCGCAAGAGACACTCATGGCAAGCGTGGCGCCAGATAAGAGCTTTTGCTTTCGGCAGATTCATATCGACGCGGCTCGTAATTCGACTGACGACTTTAATCCATTCCATGAACCTCGCAAGTGTCGCCACATTCGCGGCAACCCTTATGCGGGCACCATTGTTCTCGGCTTCCAACTCGAGTTCCTGATTGAACATGAGATAAATTTGCACCGCGACATGCACGGCGAGGCCGAGTTTATCGCCCAACACAAATTAAATTACAGCAACTATCAGCTCACTTTTGCCAACGCCCTGTTGCCGGACGAACCGTTTCGGCTTGAGCTCAAGCCTACACAGGTTAAGACTGCGCCCCCTGCCCTTTCCAATCGGGTACTCATCCGAAAGGAGAAGGCCATGGTCATGATCGGATACAAGCGCGAAACGGCGGAGCCGCTTGTGCTCGCCGAACGAAGTTTCGGCTCGCTTCCCGATCTCCGGCAGGCGGAGGATCGCGCGTTTCTACCGGGCACGAACTACTTTCTAAAGCGCAAATTCATGAGTGCCGGGAACGCCAAGAATTTTGCCGCCGGTTCTCTCTGCGATCAGGCCTACTACTTCGACGAACTCGAAGACCGCATTAATTTCCCTGATATGTTTCCAGTCTCCTTGCTATCGTGCGCGCTACTGGAAAAGGCCATGAACGAGCAGCATGATTTCATGACGAACCCAATGGTTTACATGGCGCACAACATTTCGGTGGACCGCCGCCTTGCTAGAACCGTGCGGAGCAACGACGTACTCAACGTGCTGGTCGAGGGGGCAGAAATCATCGAAGGAGAAAGGGGGTTGGGAAAATCGGGGGTGAACAAGCTGTTGTTTAACTGTTTTGGCCTCGTCCACGGTCAGCAAATCCTTTACCGAGCGGAAGTACACATGGCTCCACTCCATTCAATCTTGAATTGTGGGTAAGCCGAGCGTCGCGATCCCGTAAGAGCGCAAGCCCGTGCGATGCAACGGTTTGGTCATACCAACGGCCACAAAGGAAATGGCCGAAGCGCGACGGTAACGGCGCGCCTAATCCGTATCGCGAGCAATGACGCCTGAAGCTGCCGACGCAACGCTCGAGAACAGGTCGCTTATGCGATTCGCAATCCAGGCCCCAATGATTTGCTGCCCAGCCTCGACAACGCCTACGCGGATGACATAGGCAGCGAGGGATTCTTCGGGCGGGCACGGCGCAACTGCCGCCGAGACTTCTTCGCATATCCGCTCGTCAAGCGGTAGCGCTTGGAGTTCCTCAGGCGTCAATCCCCAATGTCGTAGCGCTCCAGTTTCCGCAAATACGGATTCACCACGACGATTGTCGTTGTCATTGCTCCCCCGAAGCAAAGCGTACCCCGTGTCGACAACGGGACGACGACAGTTTGATGGCGACCCGGTCGCTCTTCCAGTCGATTATTCCCGACAATTTGGCGAATATCCCGGCAGAGGACTCCAGGCGACCCGCGATGGCCGTGCTCAATACATCACGTACCGTACAGTTTGAAATTTAAACTGTTGTCTTGCGCGCGATGCATCAAGCATGCACGCTTGGATCACACGCGGCTTACCGCATCTCGGCCCAATTCTCCAAGTGAGCTATCCCAGCGTCGAATGGCTCGACCATTTTGCAACTGCACCTTCAAAGATCATCAATCGGGTGGCTGGCGAGTACCATCTGTTTGCAGTTGGCGTGCGACTTGAACGAGAAGGTGCTGTGCATTACTGGGGGTCGGTCAACGCAGTACCAAGGAATCGATTTTCGACAGACACCAAGGCAGCCATTTTTGATTTCGACCAAGAACTTTTCGAGACCGCAGACGCGGCAGCCAACTACGCGATCGAAAGAGTAATTTCGATCATTTCCACCAAGCGGTAGTTGCGGTGGCCGCGCGTACTTGCGGGCCGCCTGTCGTTTGGCCGACGAACGAACCGCGCAGAACGACCGCTATCCGCTTCTACGGTTCACGGATGGGGTCACGGCCATGTTCGCCGCGCCGCGCGCGTAGTAAATGCGTCAGTGAACATCTCCGCCGGTTCTGCCAGCAGGTTCTTGTGATTTCCAACATCTCGGCAATCATCGCTGTCGTGAGCATTTCAGCCATGAATGCTGGTAGATCGTCATCAAGCTCTGTCCACATTCTATGCGGGGCATTGGCGGTTGACGGGTTGGGTGCGCTCGAATCCATTTGGTAGCTCCGAAGGAGGCTGATGAATTCTCATGGTGTCGATACCGCGCGACAACGCGAATATTCCGCAAGTGGTGGACCCGCCTGCCGCAAAGCGAGTGCCGCTCGCGTCGCTGGCGCTATTCGAAACGAGGCGGTCAGCCGCCGGGCGCGCGGTACGCGACTGCCTTTTTCGTTGCCTTATCGACGTCCTCCGGCGTGATCAGTTTGACGGTGCTCGAGTGGATGCGGCCCGTCGCATTGACGACCAGCTCGAGAGCGACGACGCTTGCGTCGTCGGGCAGGTCAGCGATCACGTAGGCGTCGACGTCGCCGAGCGCGAAGTAGAACGCCTCCATTTTCCCGCCCACGCTCGCGATCGCCTTCTCGGTCGCGGCGCGGCGTGCGGTCCCGCCATCGGCCAGCAATCCTTTTGCCCCGTCGGCCGTGTAGCAAGCCCGAACCAAGTACTTGGCCATTGCAATCCCCTCAAGTGAGTGTTTTCGGACCGGCACGCGACGTTATGTCCGTCCGGCGCAGCATTGTGCGCCCGCAAGGCGACCGGTGAAGCGGACGCCGTATACCGACCAGATGGGAGGAGTGACCGGTTTAGAGTTCTTGTATTCTAATGAAGCTTCCGCCCACGAAAGATCAACGAGCCCTTTCCGCCGCTCCGAGGAGATCGAATGAACCCATTCCGCGTCCTGTGTTCCGTGCTTGCCACCGTGTTGGCAGCCATTGGCCTTACTACGACCGCGCTTGCGCAGGAGAACAAGCTCAGGATCATCACGTGGGCCGATTACGCGCCCGCCGAGGTCGTCGCGCAATTCAAGAAAGAAACGGGGATCGATGTCGAGGTGACACTATCGAACAACGAGGAAATGATTTCCAAGTTGCGCGCGACCGGCGGGGCGGGCTTCGATCTTGCGCAGCCCTCGCAGGACCGCATCGTCGGGCCACAGCAGGAATTCGGCATCTACAAGCCGATGGACATGAGCAAGATCAAGACGGAGCAGTTCATTCCGTCGATGCTCGACGCGACGAAGAAGAATACGACGCTCGACGGCAAGGTATACGGGCTGCCGCACATCTGGGGTACCGATGGGTTGGTGATCAACACCAAGACGGCGGGCAAGGTCGGCGACTACCCCGATCTGTGCGCGGCCGATTACAAGGGGAAGACCAGCGTGCGGCTCAAGCGCCCGACGCTGCTCGCGCTGGCGTTTTCCAGTGGCAAGGATCCGTTCGCGCTCTACAACGATCCGAAGGCGTACACGGCGCTGATGGACGACATGGGCAAGAAGCTCGCGGCCTGCAAGGCGAACCTCAAGTTCTTCTGGGACAACAAGGACCAGTTGCTGAACGGCATGCGCAACGGCGAAGTGGTCGCGGCGATGATGTGGGACACCGGCGGCTGGAAGTTGAACAGCGAGAACCCTGACGTCCAGTTCATCGCGCCGAAATCGGGCGCGCTCGGATGGATAGACACCTTTGCGCTGCCGGCCAAGGGTCGCAACGACGCTGCCGCTTATGCATGGATCAACTTCAACATGCGGCCCGAGATCGCTGCCAAAGTGGCTGCCTCGGCCGGCAACTTCACCGCGTCCAAAGGTGCGGACCAGTTGATGGATCCCAAGCTGAAGGCGCAGTTTGCCAAGAGCTTCCCCGAAGCGGCGCTGAAGAACATCAAGTGGTACCCCGCGGTCCCGGCCGGCATCGAGGACATCGAAGGTAAGGTGCTCGACCGTGTGAAGGCGTCGAACTGACGCACAGCTGACGCCGCGGTGTTCGCGTCGGCGACTTCGGGACCGCCGCGGCCTCCGTGCGCATCTTCGCGATGGATCAGGACCTCGAAGTCGATCGCGTCAGCAAGCGCTATAACGCGCATCTCGCTGTCGATGCGCTGTCGTTCGCGGTCCCGCATGGCAGCTTCTTTTCCATTCTCGGCCCCTCGGGCTGTGGCAAGACGACGCTGCTCCGGCTGATCGCCGGATTTCTCGAACCCGACTCGGGCGATGTGCGGATCGGTGGCCACTCGATGCGTGGCGTTTCGCCCAACCGCCGCCCGGTCAACATGGTGTTCCAGAATCTCGCGCTGTTCCCGATGATGTCGGTGGGCGAGAACGTTGGCTACGGGCTGGCACGTCGCGATATCGCCAGCACAGAGATCCGCAATCGCGTGGCGGCGATGCTCAAGCGTGTCGGCCTGCCTGGCGCCGAGGGCAAGCGCGTCGATCAATTATCGGGCGGGCAGAAGCAGCGCGTGGCGATCGCCCGCAGCCTCGTGCTCGAGCCCACGCTCCTGTTGCTTGACGAGCCGCTCGGCGCGCTTGACCTCAAGCTGCGCGAGCACATGAAGATCGAGTTGAAGCAATTGCAGGCGGACTTCGGCACGACCTTCGTGTACATCACGCACGATCAGTCCGAGGCGCTGGTGCTGTCCGACCGGGTCGCAGTGATGAGCGCCGGCCGGTTCGAGCAGATCGGTACTCCGCAGGAGCTCTATTACGCGCCCCACACAGCATTCGTTGCCGGATTTGTCGGCGCCAACAACCGGCTCTCGGGAACGGTGCAACGCGTCGATGGCGACATCATCGAGTTGCACACTGCTCAGGGTTTGGCGCTCCACGCCCGCTGCACCGAGCACGTCGTCGCAGGCAACGAAGTCGAGGCATTCGTGCGTCCGGAGGTCGTCGGCCTCGCGCGCGATGCAGCGGGCCTTGCAACCGGGACTCCGTATTACACCGGCCGCATCGAAAGCCTTCTGTTCGACGGGGCAAACTCGACGGTCCTGGTGCGCGAGCAACCGACCAATACGGAGTTCCGCATCGCGCTGCCGCAAACGGGCCAATTCGCGGATCTGCGCGAAAGCGAGATGATCGTGTTCGGTTTCGACCCGGAGCGCGCGATCTCCTTCCGTGGCGGGAATGATGGCCGATAGATTGCGGTCGCGAACAACCGCCACCCTCGCCGGCGACCTCGTCGCACCGCATATGCGACTCGCGTTGTTCCTGCTGCTTGCGCCCGCACTCCTCTGGCTCTTGGGGCTAATCGTGCTCCCGCACGTCGATCTTGCAGTGTTGTCGCTGCGCACGCGCGTTGCGCCGCGAACCTACGAGCTCGGATTCGGCAACTACCGTACGTTCATCGACGAGCCATTGTATTGGCACACGTTCGTGCGCACCGCGGTGATGTCGATCTTCGCCACGGTGTGCACACTCTTGATCGCCTTTCCGGCTGCGTGGTACATCGCGAAGATCGCGCGCGGTCGCGCCAAGTCGTTGCTGTTCGTGATGTGCCTGATTCCATTCTGGGTGAGCGAGACCGTGCGCACGCTGGGCTGGATGATTCTGCTGCGCGAGTCAGGCGTGCTGCCGCGCTTGCTCGTCGAGCTTGGCATTACGGCAAAGCCGGTCGAGCTTCTCTATCACGACACGACCATCCTGGTGGGTCTCGTGTACACATCGATGCTGTTCATGGTCGTGCCGCTCGTGAGCGCGCTGGAAAGCCTGGACGACTCGTTGATCGAAGCGGCCTACGATCTGGGCGGCAATGGCCTGTCAATCTTGCGGCAGATCGTCATTCCGCACGCCGCGCCGGGCATTGCGGCAGGATCGATCATCGTGTTCATGCTGACGCTGGGAAACTACCTGACGCCGACGTTGCTCGGCGGCAAGAACTCGCTGTGGTTCACCGAGCAAATCTATACGCAGTTCATCACCCGCTTCAACTGGGAGCAGGGAGCGGCGTTCGGCTTCCTGTTGCTCGTCCTTTCGACGGCGATCGTCTGGCTCGGGCTCGTGGTTACCGGCCAGAAATTCGGCGACGTGATGCGGCGCTCGTGATTCCTTCGCTGCCGCGCTCGCTGGTCAGTCGTTGCGCCAACATCGGATACGTAGGCGCGTTCTTCGTATTCCTGTTCGTTCCGCTGGTCGTCGTCGCAGTGTTCGCGTTCAACGATGCGAACTATCCCGCGCCCCCATGGCGCGGATTCACTTTGAACTGGTTCGTCGGGAGCAGCGGCGGACGTATTGGGCTGTTCGGCGATGCGCCGCTGGTCAAGAGCGTCGCTACCAGCGCCATCGTCGCGTGTTGGGTAACGGCGCTATCGATCGCGTTCGGCGCGGCCAATGCATTTCTCCTTGAGCGCGCGCGGTTTCGCGGCAAGACGGCGCTGTCGATGCTGATGCTGGCGCCACTGGTGATCCCGGGCGTGATTCTGGGCATTTCGATCCTTGCCTTCGCGAGCCGCCTGGCGCAGTTCGCCAATGACTTCCTGGGTATCGAGATCGATTTTTTGCGTCCGGGGTTGCCGTTGGTCGTGCTCGGCCAGTTTTCGTACATCGTGTCGATCGCGACCCTAACGATCGCGGCGCGGCTCAAGCGATTTGACATCACGCTGGAGGAGGCTGCATTCAATCTGGGCGCATCACGACGCGACGTGTTCCTGACGATCATGCTGCCCCATCTCAAGCCTGCGCTGGTCGGCGCCGGCGCGATCGCATTCCTGATGTCGTTCGAGAATTTCAACACCACGCTGATGCTGGTGGGCTCCGATGCGCCGCTGACGATCATGATGTACGGCAGGATGCGGGAGGGAGCGAGCCCGGTGCTGAACGCCGTCAGTCTGTTCTTGATGGTCGCTTCGATGTTGCTCGCGCTAGCGCTGCTGCGGCGGCCCGAGCGGACGGATGTCAGCAGAGCGCTTCCTTAAGCGGTGTCCCACGGCCTGGGCGACCAAATGCGCCATGGCTGGATCACGCAGTCCATGTATCATGTACTGACGCGGCACAGCAGGTGGCACAGCAGGTAACAACAGATGCCGGAAACCTAAGGGGAGAACATCAAATGATCGCACTCGGGAAAGTAGTGAGCCTATTTGCAGGGCTTCTTTTGTTGGCAGGCTATACCGCGGCAGCATTTGCCGCGGAAACATCAAAAGACGAAGCAGCCATCCGGGCAATCAATCCAGCCTGGGTGAAGGCGTATAACGCAGGGGACGCCAAAGCGATCTCCGGCCTCTATGCGGAACAGGCCGTGCTTCTCCCGCCGGGCGCCCCGGCTGCGAAAGGCAATGCGGCGATTCAGGCGTATTTGGCCAAGGACATGGCCGAATCGGCAAAGGCCGGAGTCACGTTCAGCCTCGATGCCAAGACCGATGTGGGCACCTCGGGTGACCTGGGCTGGGAATCCGGAACCTATGCCGTAAAGGCAAAATCGGGTGCCTCGGTCGAAATCGGCAAGTACCTTACCGTCTTCAAGAAGAGCGACGGGAAGTGGCTCATCATCCGCGACACGTGGAACTCTGATGCCTCAACGCCGCCGCCGGCAATACCCGCGAAAAAGTAGCGCAGGCCGTGCCGGCGANNNNGGCCCGACTGCCGTTCCTTCTATTTGTCGAGCATCAGATGCGGCAGGAACGTCGTGGCAGCGGGCCACACCGTGATCAACGCGAGCACTGCGATGAGCGCCCATAGATAAGGCAGCGTCGCGCGCGCGAGTCGATCGAACGGCACGCCGGCGACCTTAGCGGTGACGAACAGCACAACGCCCACCGGCGGCGTGATCGTGCCGATCATCAGATTCAACACGAATATCAATCCGAACTGCACCGGATCGATGCCAAGCTTGAGCGCCGTCGGGACGAGAATGGGGATCAGCACGAGCATCGCCGCGAGCGCTTCCATGAAGCAGCCGACCACGAGAAGCAGCACGTTGACGATCAACAGAAAGACGAGCGGATTCGTTGACAATGCAGTCAACCATCCGCCGAACTCCTGCGGGATCCGCGCGACGGTGAGGCAATACCCCAGCAGCGTCGCCGTCATCACCAGCGCCATGACAACGCCCGTCGTTTCAACGGTGTCAATAATGAGCTTCGGCAAGTCGCGCCAGGTGAATTCTCGATAGACGAACAAGCCGAGCACCAACGCGTAAACGACGGCGACCGCCGCGGCTTCCGTCGGCGTGAAGACACCGGAGAACATGCCGCCGATCAACAGAAACGGCGCCACGATCGCCCAGAACGCGCGGTGGAACGATTGCCACAGCTCGCGCCAGCCTTCGAACGGATGGCGCGGCATGTTCTGCCGGATGGAGAGGCTTCGCACCATGAGCATCAATGCGGCAGCCATCAACAAACCCGGAATCACGCCCGCAATGAATAGCGCGCCGACAGACGTTTCCGCGGCAACGCCATAGACAATCATCGGCAGCGACGGCGGAATGATCGGACCAATCGTCGCCGATGCCGCGGTGATCGCGCCGGCCGTTTCGGCGTCGTAGCCCTCCTTTTTCATCGCCGCGATTTCGACAGTGCCCAGTCCCGCGGCGTCGGCGACCGCCGAACCGCTCATGCCGGCGAAGATGACCGAGCCAATGATGTTCGCCTGGCATAACCCGCCGCGCATCCATCCGACCATCGCTTTGGCGAAATCGAAAATGCGATAACTGATGCCCGCCGTGTTCATCACGTTGCCCATCAGGATGAACAGCGGCGCCGCAAGCAGCGGAAACGAGTTCGCCGCCATCGCGATCTTCTGCGGAATGACGATGCCCGGAATGCCGGCGAGCACAAGAAACGCGAAGCCCGCGAGACCCATCAGCGCGTACAACGTCGGCCCGAAAAACAGCGACACGAACCAGGCGACGAGAATCGCAGTCATCAGCATCGTCATCGCGGCGCGTCGATCCGAAAGATTTGCCATGCTGCGATGGCATCGACGATCGCGTAGATGCCAACTGCCAAAGCAGCGATCGGCACGATTGCGTAGACGAAGCCGAACGAAAAGAACAACGCGACGGTGCCGATGTCGAGGTTCCGCGCGGTGATCTGGATGCCGTAGGCGAACAGCAACGCCGCAAAGATCAATGCCGCGGCGGAGGCTGCGAGTGCAAAGAGGGCCCGGCCTCGCGATCCACAGCGTTCAGCGATGACGCCGATCGCCAGATGGGAGCGGCGCCGCGCCGCCACAATCCAGCCGAGGAATGCGCACCACACGAACAGGTAGCGCGCGAGCTCGTCGCTCCAGACGAGCGGACGATCGAAAACGTAGCGCAACACGACTTGTCCCAGCACGCAAAGGAACATGCCGGTGAACGACGCAATCGCGAGCGCATCGACGACGCGTGTCGCGGCACGCGCGAGGCGAAGCACGGGATTACTTCACCGCCTGGATCTTCTCGAACATTCCAGCGCCCCATTTCGATTCGAATTGCTTCGGAACCTTGGCGAGCACTGGCGCGCGAAACGCGTCGACGTCCGGCGTGATCACCGTCATGCCGGTGGCTTTGAACTGGTCGACGAGCACTCTTTCCTGCTTCGCCAGCTCTTCGTTTTGCCATTCGATGCCGGCCTTCACCGCGTCGGCGATGATCTTGCGATCGGTGGGCGCGAGGCCCTGCCAGAACGCTTCGTTCACGACGACGAGCCGCGGCGTGATGATGTGGCCCGACAAGATCAGGTATTTCTGCACCTCGTCGAACTTGCCGGATTTTATCGTCGGTAACGGGTTTTCCTGTCCGTCGACGACGTTCTGCTTGAGCGCGAGATAGAGCTCGCCGAAGTTCATCGGCGTGGGCCGCGCGCCCCACGCTTCCGCCATCGCCTTGAAAACGTCGTTCTCCGGAACACGAAGCTTCAACCCGATCATGTCGGCCGGCGTCTTCACTTCCTTGTTCGATGTCGTGATGTGGCGCGTGCCGTAGTACGTCGTGCCGAGGATGCGCATGCCGCGGCTCTTGATCAGCGTTTCGTTGAACTGCTCGCCGATCGGACCGTTCATCACCTTGTCGAGATGCGCGGCGTCGCGCCAGATATACGGCGCCTCGACGATCGAGATCGCGGGCACCCAGGCGCCGAAATTGGCGGCCCCCTCGGTGACGATTTGCTGTACGCCGTTCGCCGTCGCGTCGATCGTGTCGCGCGAGCTGCCAAGCTGTCCATTCGGAAATGACTGGATGTTGATCAGTCCATGGGACTTTTCCTTCACGTTCGCCGCGATCTTCTCGATCATCTGCACCGACGGATGCGTCGCGGGGACAACGTCGCTCCAGCGGATCGTGACCTGCTGTGCGTTTGCAGCGGCGATCGCGCCGAACGCGAACGCGCCGAACGTCAGAATGCGTTTCATCGATTTCTCCCCCTATGGCGATCCGACGGCGCTCATATTCGAATGACGCACAACTTAGTATGCGGCGGCAAAAAGCGCAAGCACGAATCGTTCACAACCGATGCGAACGGTCGCCGAATGCAAATCCCGGCCATGCACTGTGGTCGCCGCGCGCGAGCGCTAGTACTTTGAACGATTCGCCCATTTCGGCGGGCGATGTCAACCTCTGCACTGCGGATGCCTCGCGGAGATAACCAAGCGATTCCGTCGGACCGACTTCTCGCAATCGCTCCAGCACTCCACAGGACAGGAGAAACGATGCTTGCGACGTAAATCCGGCGACGCTCAGTCCTGCGCGCTCGCCCGCTTCGGCGATCGCCGTGAAATCGACGTGTGTCGTCAAATCGGAAAGGCCCGGCCATAGAAATGGATCGGTATGCACGCGGTGGCGATAATGCCCGATCAGCGTGCCTGCGCTTCGCTCGTGATGGTAATACTCGGCGCGTGGGAAACCGTAGTCGATGATCAGCATCGCGCCAGCAGCCAGGCGCCGGCCGATCAATTCGACCAGCGCTTCGGCAGCCGGATTGATCTCGCTCAGGTAATCGCCTTCGGCGGGAAAACGCGCCGCCGCGAGCCTCATCAAACGTGAATCCTGCAATGGCCGCTCGGCCCACTCGAATTGATCGCCTCGGCGCGTCACGCCGCGCTCGAACCACGCACCGGCGCGGCGCGCAATGACGTGCGGCGGTATCGCATCGAGCACTTCGTTCATGACGACGGCGCCTGCGATCGTGGCGGGAATTTCCGACAACCATTTGACCTGCGGCAATTCTGACGCTGCGAGCCGCCCGAGCGTTGCGC
The DNA here is from genome assembly GCA_005881895.1 of Betaproteobacteria bacterium. Taxonomy (GTDB): domain Bacteria; phylum Pseudomonadota; class Gammaproteobacteria; order Burkholderiales; family Casimicrobiaceae; genus VBCG01. Next base: position 13,998 of record VBCG01000149.1, on the reverse strand, counting down.
GTTGCCGCTCGCGAAGGTCCGCGCTTACTTCGATGATTTGATAGCGTGCGGGCGGCGCGCCCCTTGCCGCAAGCATCACCAGAAGATCGGCCGCAAGCTTCCCGCTGCCGGCGCCAAGCTCGACGATTTGGCGGGCCGGCGTCGCATCCAGAATTGCCGCGATCTGGACACCAAGCGTAGTGCCGAACAAGGCGGTCATTTCCGGCGCGGTGACGAAATCGCCGCCCGCGCCGAACTTGCGCGCGCCTGCGACGTAGTAGCCGAGGCCCGGTCCATACAGCGCGATCTGCATGTAGCGATCGAACGGCAAAAAACCGCCGCCTTCGTCGATCGCGATCGCAATGGCGTCGCGTACGCGTGCGCTATGCGCACGTGCGTCCGCATCCGGCGGAGGGAGCGAAGGATCGATCGATTGCAGCATGTGTAGGACCATGACCGACGGTTCGACGCCGGCACGCTCGATATGCTAGATTGCCGCGAGTCTATCCGGCGAGCGGACTGAGGGCCACGTGCACGGCAAGGTGGTGTTGATCACCGGCGGAGGCAAACGCGTGGGCGCCGCGATCTGTCGGCGATTGCACGTGGCCGGAGCCAACCTGATGCTGCATTACCGCTCGTCGGCGGGTGAAGCGCGCCTGCTGCAAGCCGAGCTCAACCATCAACGCGCAAGCTCCGTTGCACTGATCCAGGCCGATCTGCTCGATGTGGCGAAGCTGCCGTCGCTCGTCGAGCAGACGCTGCAGACATTCGGACGTCTCGACGGATTGGTCAACAATGCGTCGTCGTTTTTCCAGACGCCGGTGGGCGAGATCACGGTCGCGGGATGGAGCGATCTGATCGGCACCAACGTCCAGGCGCCGCTCTTCCTTTCGCAAGCCGCCGCGCCTGCGCTTCGCAAAGCGCAAGGGGCCATTGTCAATATTACGGACATTCACGCGGAGCGGCCGCTCAAGAATTACGTCGTCTACTCGATCGCCAAAGCGGCACTCGTCGGTTTGACACGCTCGCTGGCGCGCGAGCTCGCCCCGGAAATCCGCGTCAATGCCGTTGCGCCGGGACCGATCCTGTGGCCCGATGACGAGGCGTTCAACGAAGTGTCGCGCCAGCGGATCATTTCGCATACGCCGCTGCGCCGCGAAGGCCGGCCGGACGACATTGCTGCAGCCGTCAAATTCCTGCTCGCCGATGCGTTGTACGTGACGGGCGACACGCTGAACGTCGACGGCGGCCGCCACGTCGCTGTCTGAGACTTCGAGCGGCTCCCAATTACTTGACGTCGCTGACAACCGGCGCTGCGCACGCGAGCTGCCGCCGCTGCACGTCGCGCGCAAGCTGCTCCAGATAGCGATCGACAATGCCATGCGATGCGAGCGCCGCGCGCGTGCGCATCAAGTAGTCGCATGACGACCCGAATGCACCGCAGGCTTGGGCGATGACCACCGTCTCCTCCTCGTGCGACAAGCGCGCGTATTGGACGTGATCGCGACGGACGACGAACGTCAGCGCGGTAATGCGGCGATCGCCGGAGTGCACCTGGATCCAGCGCGGATGGTACGCAGCCACAACCATTTCACGCCGCCATAGCAAGTGCAGCTCATCGAGCGCGAGCGGCGACGGCAAACGATAAACGACGCCCTGGCATGCGCCGCCGGGTTCGAGGGCGAGCACGAGTCCCGGTTGATCGGGCGTTCCGCGCGATGCGAGCGAGCGCAGACAAAAGCGGCGATGCAAGCCGTACACGATTCCGGCGCGCGCTTCTGCGATAGGGAACAGCGGATTCCACAGCAGCGATCCGTAACCGAACACCCACCATCCCGCGCCTTTCGGTTTTTTCGCGAGCGTCGCCGTGAGCGAAGCCGACAGTTGCTCGTCAGTCAGCGCACGATCTTCGGCAACCGCCGCAACGTAGAGCGCGCGCATCTGACCTTCTTCGAGGTAGCGGCGCGACAATGTCATCGTTTACTCCAGCGCGTCCGGGTCGCGCGCAGTCTTGGCCAGCGCCATCTTTGCCTGCCGGCGCAGCGCGCGCGCCGACTTGCCGTGGGGCCCGCCCTTTCTCAGCAGCGGAGAGCGAGCCACGGGGTTGCGCGGCTTGGGAGGCGCGTGAAGCTTAGCGCGTTTCATGTGTCGTTGACCCACACGATCTTAGCCGAAGTAGGGTCAGACTCCACTTTAATCACAGCTTCGGCGCCCTGGTTACGTGCTGGAAATTGGAGTCTGACCCTACTTCGTTCTATACCAACCCGACAAACGGCAACCTTTCCTCGCACCACGCCCCGACCGACAACAGTCGTCCGTCGTCGCTGGAAGTCGTGGCGAGTTGCATCCCGAGCGGCAATCCCCCTGCATTGCGGCCGATGGGCAACGTGATCGCCGGAAAGCCGATGAGCGAGAACAGCGTGCAACACGACGGATCGCCGGTGGACGCGAGGCCGCGCGGCGCTGCGGCCGGTGCGGGCGGCGTGATGACTGCGTCGAACGGTGCGAGCCAGTGCGCCAACGCGTCGATCGCTTGCGTGCGCGCCTTGATTGCCTCGCGGTATACGCGCTCGTCGATCCTACGCCCTTCGTCGAGCGCGGCGTTGAGCGCGGACGATAGACGCTGGCGCTCGCGGTTTTGCAGTGCACCGAGATTGCGCGCGGCTTCGTAGAGTGTGATCGTGCGATGAATCAGGTTCGCCGAATGCCACTCTGACGGTACGGCGACCGCATTGACTTCTGCGCCCTGCGAATGCAAGCGCGCGATCGCCTCGCTGAGCGTCGCGGCGGCGTCCCGATCGATTGTGGTCCAGGGGAAGGTTGGCAAATAAGCCAAGCGGGGTGCACGATCAAGCGCCGCAATTTCGGCGGGAATGCGCCCGTTATCCGCAAGTACAGCGGCGAGGCGCGCGGCATCGGCGACCGTACGCGTGAACGTGCCGAGCGTATCGAGCGTTTCGCTAAAGATATTGACGCCATCGAATGGAATCGCGCCATACGTCGGCTTGAATCCGACGACACCGCAGTACGCCGCCGGACGGATGACCGAGCCGTTGGTCTGCGTGCCGATTGCACCGCAGACATGGCCCGCCGCGACCGCGGCCGCCGACCCGGAGGAGGAGCCGCCGGGCGTGTGCGCAACGTTCCATGGATTGCGCGTCTTGCCGGGATGCATGAAGGCGAATTCAGTCGTTACCGTCTTGCCGAAGACGTAGCCGCCGACGGCGATCAGACGCGTGACGCAGACGGCTTCAGCTTCGGATACCTGTCCCGCAAAGATCGGCGATCCCATCTCCGTCGGCAGCTTGCGCGTCGCAATGATGTCTTTGACGCCGATGCCGATGCCGGCCAACAGGCCGGATGGACTGGAAGCATCGCAACGATCGGCTTCGGCGCGCGCGCGGGCGCGATCGAGCGTCGCCCATGCATCGATTTGCGAGTCGGTTGCGTCGATGCACGCGAGTTGCGCTTCGGCCAACGCCCGCGCCGTGAACCTTCGCTCAGCGAGCGCGGCCACCGCAACAGTAAGCGGCAGCGCGTGCGGCGAAATGTGAATCATTTCTTCCTTAGCGTTCAATCCCGGTCGCTTCGAAATGGATGATCGAAGCACCCTGCTTTCGTTCGGGCTTGGTGTCCGGCAGAAAGATCTGCTGCAGATCATTCAAGAAGCGCCGGCCGAGCGCAGTCGGTCGGATCAGCGCGGGCTCCGGCTCGAGCAGACCCTTGCGGGACGCAATCTCGATCTCGCGCGTCACGAGCGACAGGGGAAATCCGGTGCGCTCCGAGAACAGCGAGGTCGGCGCGCCCTCGGCAAGCCGCAATGCGTTCAGCATGAATTCGAAGCCGACGTCCGCGCGCGTAACCTCGGCTTCTTCTTGCACCGGCGCACCGGCGGCAACGCGCGCCAGATATTGACGTGGCTGTTTCCACCGCATTTGGCGCAGGATCGCGTCGGCGAACGAGAGCTTTGAATGCGCGCCGGCGCCGATACCAAGATAATCGCCGAAGCGCCAGTAGTTGAGATTGTGCCGGCACTCGTGCTCGGGCCGCGCATACGCGGACGTCTCGTAGTGAAAATAACCGGCGCGCGAAAGCACGTTGTCGATCATCTCCTCCATATCCGCCGCGGTGTCGTCGTCAGGCAGCGGCGGCGGATAACGATGGAACAGCGTGTTGGGCTCGAGCGTCAGATGATAGAAAGAAAGATGCGGCGGAGAGAACTCGAGCGCGCTCTCGAGATCGCGACGCGCGTCGTCCAGTGTTTGACCGGGGAGCGCGTACATCAGATCGAAATTCACCGTGTCGAACATCATCATGGCCGCTTCGGCCGCGCGGCGTGCTTCGTCGGCATCGTGCACGCGACCCAGCGCTTGCAGATGCCGCGGATCGAAGCTCTGAATGCCGATCGACAGGCGATTGATACCCGCCGCGTAATAGCCGGCGAATTTGGCGCGCTCGAAAGTCCCCGGATTGGCTTCGAGCGTGATTTCAACGTCGGCGTAGAGCGGAACGCGAGCGCGAATGCCCGAAAGCAGCTGATTGATCGATTCGGGCGAAAACAGGCTGGGCGTGCCGCCGCCGATGAAAACCGAAATCACCTTGCGGCCCCAAATCGACGGCAGCGCAAACTCGAGATCGGCCAGAAGCGCATCGACATAAGCGCCTTCCGGCAGGTCGTCCCGCGCTTCGTGCGAGTTGAAGTCGCAGTACGGACATTTCTTCAGACACCACGGAATATGCACGTACAGCGACAGCGGCGGCAGCGCCTTGAATTTCGGACGAGTGAGCGTCGAAGCCGAAAATGCCACGACGGTCGCAGACTTGTCAGCGTTCACGTTCGCGAAGCTCGTTCAGACACGCAATCAACGCTCGCATCGCCTTGCCGCGATGCGACACCGCGTTCTTCAAGTCCAGCGGCATCTCAGCGCCGCTCATCCCGCTCTCCGCGTCGCGGAAATGCGGGTCATAGCCAAAACCGCTGGCACCGCGCGCCTCATCCGCAATTGTCCCCCACCACGTTCCTTCAGCGATCAGCGGCTGTGGATCATCGACGCTGCGCATCAATACCAGCACGCAGTAGTAGTGGGCGCGCCGGTTCGCTGCACCTGCAAGCGCGGCAACCACCTTGGCGTTGTTGCGTGCATCCGATTTCGGCTCGCCCGCGTAACGCGCGCTTTGCACGCCCGGCGCCCCGTTCAGCGCGTCGACGCAGATACCGGAATCGTCCGCCAGCGCCGGCCATTTCGCAACTTCGCTCGCGTGACGTGCCTTCGCCAGGGCATTTTCGATGAACGTCGCGTGCGGCTCGTCGGCATCAGGGATTCCAAGCTCGCGCTGTGCGACGATTGCAATGCCCAGCGGCTCAAGCAGGCGGGAAAATTCGCGCAGCTTGCCGGGATTGGTGGAGGCGAGAATCAAGCGAGAGATCACGCTTTGAGTGCCGCCTTTTGCGCTGCGATCAATTTGCGAATCCCCCGTTCCCCGAGCGCGACGAGCGCGTTCATTTGCTCGCGTGTGAACGGCGCGCCTTCGGCGGTTCCCTGCAGCTCGACAAAGCCGCCCTTTGCCGTCCTGACGATGTTCATGTCGGTATCGCAGGCAGAGTCTTCCGCGTAATCGAGATCGAGCATCGGCACGCCGGCAACGATGCCGACCGACACGGCGGCAACGAAGTCGTGCAGCGGATCGCCATCGAACAACCTGTTGGCCTTGCACCAGCGAATCGCGTCGGCAACCGCCACGCATGCGCCGGTGATCGATGCACAGCGCGTGCCGCCGTCCGCTTGCAGCACGTCGCAATCGATCCGCACCGTCCGCTCGCCCAATGCGGCACGGTCGACGACGGCGCGCAGGCTGCGGCCGATCAAGCGCTGAATTTCCTGCGTGCGTCCCGATTGCTTCCCTTCGGCTGCTTCACGCCGCATCCGTGTGTGCGTTGAGCGGGGCAGCATGCCGTATTCGGCCGTAATCCAGCCTTCGCCACGCCCTTTGAGGAAGGGCGGCACGCCCTCTTCGACGCTTGCCGTGCAAAGCACCCGTGTGTCGCCTTGCGCGATCAGCACCGAACCTTCGGCGTGCTTCGTGAAGCCGCGCGTGATGACGACCGGTCGCAGCGCATCCGGTCGCCGCCCACCTGAGCGTGCACTCATCAGTGGACCCCCACGGCTAACGCCGCTGCGCTGCCCCCAGAGGGTGAGTAATTCGCACCTTGGGACGGCCCTGCGGTGCTCATCTAATATCTTCGTTTGAAGTGCGGCGATTATAGCGAGCATGCGCCGAATGGCGCCCGCGCTCTTCTGTCATTCCTGCCGGCTCCGCCACCACCTTGCCGTTTCCGCCAGGCCCTGATCGAGCGAGTACGGCAGCGGTCCAATCCGCTGCACCAGCGCGGAGGCGTCGATCTCGAGCGAATCGACCAAACGCGAGGCCATCGCTCTTCGTCCCGTGACCGCTGCGCCGGCGCGCAACAGCGTGACTGGCACCTTCGTGAGCGGGGAAGGAATCCGCAGCGCGGCAGCGATTCGATCGACGAGCTCCGGCGTCGAGACCGACTCTTTGTCGGCGATGAGCCATGTGCCGCTCTCGTCCTGAGGGGAATCGAGCAGCGCAACGATCGCGTGAATCAGATTGCCCACGTAGAGCAGGTTACGACGGTTGTCAATGCGCCCGAGCGGAAGCGGCACGCCGCGTTCGACGGCCCGCCACAGCGCCAGAAAATTGCCGCGCACTTGCGGCCCGTAAATGAGCGGCGGACGCAAGATGAAACACGACATGCCCGTCGGCCGCGCAACGTTCCACAGCGCTTGTTCCGCTTCCCATTTGGTCCGCCCGTACGCCTCATGCGGATGCGGCAGATCGCTTTCGTGAAACGGCTGCCCGGGCTGCGTTGCCTCTCCGTTCACCTTGATCGAGCTCACGAACAGAAAGCGCTTCACGCCGGCACGCGCCGCCGCTTTCGCGACCCGTTGCGTCGCGACAACGTTGGCCTCGCGATGCGCGACGAGCGAATCGCGCAGAGACTCGTGCATGACGTGCGCACGTGCAGCAAGATGCACGACGGCGCGAGCGCCGGCCAATGCGTGCGTGAGCGCATCGTCCGACGCCGTCGCGAGATCGCTGACCACGTGGTAGTCGGCCGACGGTGTCTGTGAAAACTTCAACGCGCGCACGATGCCGCGAAAACGCCGGCGCCCATCGCGCAAATGCGAGGTCAACGCCGTACCGACGAAGCCGCCGGCTCCGGTAACGGCGATCAAAGCGCTGTCGCGTGGCGCCGGCATCGTCAGGTCAGAGCCACTTCCAGCCATGCTTGCGGTAGAAACGCACACCGCTTTTCACGAACGATTCGACATGCCGCCAGCCTTTGCGCGCGGCCTCGCCGCCATAGTGAATGATACGCACCGATGGCACGTACGCCGTGGTCGTGATGCGCGCAAGCCGCATGCTCCAGTCGTAATCCTCGAAGTAGAGGAAGAACGATGGATCGAAGCCGCCGGTCCGGTCGATCGCTTCGCGGCGCACCAACATGAACGCGCCGGAGAGCGCGGGCACGCCGAAGACTTCGCGGGGCGGCTTGACGTCGATCAGATCGCGCATTTCGTAATGATGGAGCCGGCGGCGGAACAACGCCCGCACGAGCCCCGGTGCGAACCCGCGCAGCAGCAAATCGAGCACTGCAGGATAACGCTTGCAGAGGTAATGGGGCGTGCCGTCCGGTCCCCGCGCCATCGGCGCCAAAGCGCCCACTTCTGGATGCGCGTCCAACCATTGGATCGCACAGACGAGGGCGTCGGTCGCCACCTCGACGTCGGGATTCATCACCAGGTGATAGTCGGCGCCTGTCCCGTGGAGAACAAGATTGTGCGCGGCGCCATAGCCGATGTTCGCGTGACCGTGGCGCAGAATCAGGCGCACGCCGGCGTCATTGAAGCGCGCCTTGCCGATCTCGAACACCTGTTGCGCGACCTTCGCATCCTCGCTGTTGTCGATCAGAGCGAGGTGCACCGATTTGAGTGCTCCCGCGGCGCGCGCCGCACCGATCGCGAGCTCGAGCTTGCGCAGTACGCGCTCGAGAATCCGCAGATCCGGGCGGTACGTGACGATGCTGATCTGCAGAGACGACGGCAACACGGCGGGGGAGTTTACCCGGTTCGTGCGTGTTCCAGTTTGGGGCGCCGATATCGATGGGTGTCCGGGGCTGCTAGACTCAACGAGATGAACGCTGCAGTCGACCGATACGCTGCCGACGCGCTCGTCGATTTTGCTCGCACGCTTCTCGCTCGCGCCGGCGTGCGCGACGACATCGCCGGCGACGTCGCGTCGATCCTCGTCGATGGCGACTTGCTCGGCCACACCACGCATGGCCTTGCGCTGCTGCCCGCCTATTTGGGCGAGATCGAGCGTGGAACGATGCTCCGCGATGGGGCGCCCTCGATCGTCAACGGCCGCGCAAGCGCGGAGACGTGGGACGGTCATCGCCTACCGGGGCCGTGGCTCACGTTGCGGGCGTTGGACCGCGCGATCGCGCTTGCGGGGGAACTGGGCACCGGCACCGTCGTCATCCGCCGCTCGCACCATATCGCTTGTCTCGCCACGTACGCAAAGCGAGCGGCCGATCGTGGCATCGTCGCGCTGATCTATTGCTCCGACCCATCGGTATGCAGCGTCGCGCCGTTTGGCGGCGTCACGCCGGTGTTCACGCCGAACCCGCTCGCGGCCGGAATTCCCACGTCGCACGATCCCATTCTGATCGATATCTCTGCAAGCCTGACGACGAACGGGCTCACCGCGCGCCTCCACAAGGCCGGACAGAAGCTGCCGCACGCGTGGGTGCAGGATGCGCAAGGAAACGCGACCGATGATCCGAGCGTGTTGTTCACCGAACCGCGCGGAACGCTGTTGCCGCTCGGCGGCCTCGACGCCGGCCACAAGGGCTATGCGCTGGCATTATTGATCGAGGCGATGACCGCTGGGCTCGCGGGAGTGGGACGCGCCGATCCCACCGATGGGTGGGGCGCAACGGTCTTCGTCCAAGCGCTCGATCCACAGGCGTTCGGTGGAGGGGCGACATTCGCGCGACAGATGGATTGGCTCGTCGACGCGTGTCATGGCACAACGCCGCGGCCCGGCATAGATCGCGTGCGCTTGCCCGGCGAAAACGGGATGGCGCGCTTTCGCGAGCAGCAAGCCAACGGCGTTCGCTTGCATTCGACGATCATGCCGGCGTTGCGGCCGTGGTGCGAAAAGCTCCGCGTGGCTACGCCGCCTTCTTCATCGCCGTATCGACCGCCTTCTTCGGATTGACCAGCGTCCGCCTCCCGTCCGCGGTCTTTTCCGCGGTATCGCGAATGAGCGCGATCACGTCCTTCGGCTTGAGCGAGGGATTGACGGCGAGAATCTTGCCGGCCAGATTGGCGACCTGCGGTGAGGCCATCGACGTGCCGGACTCCGCGAGCTTGTCGCCGCCCGGAATCACGCTTTCGACTTGATAGCCGTTGGCATGCACGACGACGGTCGGTCCATAACTGGTGAACGACGCTTCGTCTCCCGCCTTGTCGACCGCGCCGACAGTGAGAAGATTGGGCGCGTCGATCGCCGCCGGAATCTGTTCCGCAAACGTTGAATCAGAGTTCGCGTTGCCCGCCGCCGCGACAAACAAGATGTCGGGCGCGCTCGCGAATGCTTTCGCCAGCGCATTCTTTTGCAGATCGAAATATTTGCGCGCGATCGCCTTCCGCTCGTCGGGTGTCTTGCCGATGCCGCACAGCTCGAGATCCTCTTCGATCCCCTTCACGCTGCCGCCCCAGCTCATATTGACGACGCGCACGTCATTTTTCCTCATGAAGTCGACGTAGATTTGCATGTTGCGCGCATCGCGTTCCGCGAGCTCCTGCGATGGGCACGGATCCGGCCGGATCGTGTGGCCGAACTCGATCCGCGCGACGACGATCCGCGCATAGGGATTGCCCGCGACCGCGATGCCGGCGACGTGCGTGCCGTGCATCCAGTTGCCGGCGAGGTTGATCTCCTCGATCGTGCTCTTGTACTCGTCAGGCCTCAACGTCGACAGGAATTTCTTGAGCTCGGTCGCTTCAGGGCTGTCGATGTTCGCCTGCAAATCTGAAAAGCCCTTCAAGCGCGATTTCAACTGCGGCACCCTGTTGCGCAGGTCCGCAGGGATCGCCTGCAATTCACCGGTGGCCGGGTTCGCGTACTTGTCGAACGCAATCAACGCGGGCTTGCCGTCCGCGCTTTTGACGACCTTCGCGGGAAATAGCGCCGTATCGACGCCGCTGTCCCAGATCGCGATGTTGACGGGCTTGCCGCCTTTGTCGGCAGGTACGGTGGTATCGCGCGCCGCCCAGATGTCCGGCTTGTCGACTTTGTGTGCGGCGAGGTACGTGCCGTACGTGTTGACCAGCGTGTCCTTGAGCGGCAGGATCGCGACGATCCGATAGCGTGCATTGACGAGCGCCGGCGCCAGGTCGGAGCTCAATGCGCCCGCTTTGTCGACCGTCGGTTGCATCGCTTCGCGGATGTAGCCCAGCGCCAGCGCCTCGCTCAAGATTTCCGCGCCGGCCTTGCCTTCCTTGATTTCGTTTTGCACGACTTCGTAAGGCATCCCCGCCAGATCGGCACTGATCAACCGGTTGACTTCGGCGCGATACGCGTCCGACGTGCGGTTGCCGACTTTGCGTTCCGCGCTGATCATCGCGCGGATCGTGAGTCCCGACAGCAGCTTGTCCGCGGGCTTCTCTTCGAGCTCACGAATGCGCGCTGCGACTTTCAACGCGTCGTCGTACCGGCCTTCGAGAAAGTCGAGCCGCAGGATCACGCCGAGCTCCTGCCGCAGCATCGCCTTGTCCGCGATGTCGTATTGCGCGAGCACCGACTCGGTATCGCGCCGCAGGTCGTTCGAAAATGCCTTGAACTTGGCGTCGTTCTGAACGATCTCGTCCAACTTGCCGTCGACCTTGTACGTGAACCGCGGCATGTCGGCGGCTTTCTCGATGCGCTTCTTGTCCTGCGCATAGGCGCCACCGGCCAACGCGAGTGCCACGATGAATACGCACAGTTTCACAATCACGGCGAATCCTTCCGAGTGTGGATGCTGCAATGTATCCGGGACGGGTTAAGAGAAGCTTAAGAAGCCGAGAGTCCCGCCCGACACGACGTCCAGCCTACAGCGACCGAGCGTCCTCGCCGGCCATCGACGACGGAATGCGGCGGGGACGGATGAAACGCTGTCAACCGCTCCGAACATGCGACTCCATAATTTTTCCACAGTTCCCGGCACTGTCCCGACCTACACTTCGCGAAGATCTTGAAGGTCATCCGCCGAATTCGACGGTGGTCGCTGCTACTTTTGGGAGAGAGTGCATGGATTTAGTTGAAAGGCTGCCCGTTTTGGCAGACGTCGATTCCGGACTGGCCGAAACATTGGCAGTGTTGACGGAGCGCGACGCCCTTATCAGCCGCCGGCGTGCGTTGCGAACGATGGGCACCGCCGCGCTGATGACGTCGTCGCTGAAGGCGTGGGGATGCTCGGTCATACCGTCGGAAACCGGCGGTCCCTATCCCGGCGACGGCACCAACGGTCCCAACGTTCTCACGCAGTCCGGCGTCGTGCGCTCCGACATCCGCGCGAGCTTCGGCGCGTCGGGCAGCACGGTCGCTCCGGGCACGCCGCTCACGGTGACGCTGCAGCTCGTGAATGCCGGCAACAGTTGCGCGCCGCTGGCCGGTTATGCGATCTATCTTTGGCATTGCAACGCGGGCGGTCAGTACTCGTTGTATTCCGCGGGCGTCACCGGCGAGAATTTTCTGCGCGGCGTGCAAGTCACCGACAGCAGCGGCAAGGTCACATTCACGACGATATTTCCGGGATGCTACTCAGGCCGTTGGCCGCACATCCATTTCGAGATCTACGCCAACGTCCAGCAGGCGATCGCCGGAACGAATGCCGTCAAGACGTCGCAGTTGGCATTGCCGGAATCGACATGCCGCGAGGTCTACGCGCAAACGGCGCTGTATCCATCGAGCATCGCGAATCTGAATCAGATCTCGTTGACGAGCGACAACGTGTTCGGCAACGACGGCGGCGTGCTGCAAATTCCCGCCATATCCGGCAGCATCGCCGCCGGCTATACGGCGACGCTGGAAGTCGGCATCGATGCCGGCGCGAGCTCCGGCACCGCCCTCGACATGGATCAGCAGGGGCTGACCGGCATTTGGTATGAGCCCGCCACCAGCGGACAAGGCTTCGGCATCGAGATTTATCCGGATCTGGTCGCCGCCGGTACGGGCTTCGCGCAACTTTCGTGGTTTACGTTCGATAGCGGCACCGCGGGTGGCGCCGACAAACAGCGCTGGTACACGGCGAGCGGGTCCGTCGCATCGGGCGGCACGTCGGCGTCGCTTGCGATCTATCTAAACACCGGCGGCAATTTTAACGCGGGCCCGATCACCAGTGCGCAGCAAGTCGGCAGCGGCACACTTTCGTTCACTTCGTGCGACTCGGCGCAACTCACCTATTCGTTTTCCGATGGCTCCGGGCGCTCGGGCGTCGTCCCCCTCACGCGCATTACCCCCAATGTGACGTGCTCGACTTCGAGCGCCCGCCCTACCAACGCCGACTTCGCGCTGTCCGGAAACTGGTACGACGCTGCAACGTCCGGTCAAGGATTCTTCTTCGAGCTGAATCCAAACTCCCCGGTGCTCTTTTTCGCGTGGTACACCTACGCGCCGAACGGACAGTCGGCCGGTGCCGCAGGTCAGCGGTGGTACACGGGCCAGACGACGTATCAGGCCGGAACGCGAACGTTCACGCTGCCGGTCTACCAAACGACCGGCGGCATCTTCGACACGAATACGCCGGCAAGCCAGTCGACGGTCCAAGTCGGGACGGCAACCGTCACCTTTGCAAGCTGCGCAAGCGCATCGCTGATGTACGCGTTCACGAGCGGCACGAACTCCGGTCTGTCGGGAACGATCGCGCTGACCCGCGTTGGACCGGCAGCAATGGGTTGTGTCGGCTGATTGCTCACAGCTCCAGCCGATAGCCGACGCCGTATATCGAGCGGATCAAATCCTCACCCGCGGCCGCCGCGGCGAGCTTGCGCCGCAAATTTTTGACGTGGCTGTCGACGGTGCGATCGGTCACGACGCGATGATCGGGATAGAGATTGGCGAGTAACCGGTTGCGACTGAAGATCCGGCCGGGCTCGGAGCGCAACGTGTTGAGCAGCCGGAACTCGACCGGGGTGAGATCGAGCGTGCGGCCGTCGAGCTGCGCCTGGTGCCGCTCTTCATAGACGACCAATCGCGCGAACCTTGACACACTCGCGGCGCGATCGACGCGACGGAGCAGCGCCTTCACGCGCGCAACCAGCTCGCGCGGGCTGAATGGCTTGCAGATGTAGTCGTCCGCGCCGATTTCGAGGCCGAGCAGCCGATCGACCTCCTCGACGCGCGCCGTCACCATGATGATCGGCACGTCGGTGAATTGGCGCAGGTCTTTGCAGATCGAAAGCCCATCGCGTCCCGGCAACATCAAGTCAAGCAGCACCAATTGCGGTGGATGAGCGCGCACCGCAGGCTCTACCTGTGTCCCATCGGCGATCCACTGCGAGGCCAGATTGTCGGCCGCCAGATAATCGGCGATCAACCGTGCGAGCTTGGGCTCGTCCTCGACGATCATCACCGTGCGCGCCGCGCTCATGCGCTCACCGGCATTACGATCTCGACCCACAGTCCGCCCAACGGCGACGGTTTCGCCGCAATGCGCCCCGCATGCGCTTCGACGATTGTTTGGCACAGCGCGAGCCCAAGTCCGGCGCCGCCGCGCACGCGGCTGCGCGAGCTTTCCACGCGAAACAGCCGTTCGAAGAGTCGCGGCAACAGCGACTCCGGCACAGCGGGCGCGGAGTCTTGAAAATCGATGTGCACTGCATTTTGGTCGTTTCGTACCGTGGTCCGCAATCGACCCGGCGGATCCGTGTAGCGAAGTGAGTTTTCGAG
>VBCG01000049.1 GCA_005881895.1 Betaproteobacteria bacterium | reverse complement strand
GCGGGTGACGACGGCGTAGTCGCGCGTCTCGGTCAGGTTGCGCGTTTCCCAATTGAGCGACTTCACGAACGCGACCGAATCGTCGACGATCATCGATTTCTCGTGCGTCAGCTCGAAAGCGGGATTGCTGTCCGCGACGTTGACGCCCGCATGTTCCAACGCTTTGCGCGTGGCGACGTTCTCCGCCTCGCCGCTGCGGCGCGCCGGATTCAGCATGATCCGCACGTCGACGCCGCGTTTCCGTGCCTTGGTCACCGCCTCGATCAGCGTCGGATCGGTGAACAGAAACATCTTGATCTTGAGCGATGCGCCTGCGGCGTCGATCGCCGCGATGATCGGCTTCGCAGTGTCATTGGGCAAAACGATCAGTTCGCGATCACCGCTCATGGATGCACCGCCACGCTAGCGGCTTTAATTTCCGGCGCCGGCGACTCGAACTGGATCCGATGCAAGTCGGCATACAAGCCGCCGCGGCGCATCAACTCATCGTGCGCGCCCTCCTCCGCCACGACGCCGTCCTTCAAAACGACGATCTTGTCGCAGTCCTGGATCGTGCCCAAACGATGGGCGATCGTGATGACCGTGCGTCCCCGCATCAATCGCTCGAGACCTTCCATCACCAGCTTCTCCGATTCGGTGTCGAGCGCGGCCGTCGGCTCGTCGAGGATCAGGATCGGCGCATTGCGAATAACCGCGCGCGCGATGCCGATCCGCTGCCGCTGGCCGCCTGAGAGCGTTGCGCCACGCTCACCGATCATCGAGTCGTAGCCGTGGGGCATGCGAACGATGAACTCGTCCGCGTTGGCGAGCTTCGCGGCAGCGATGATCGCCTCCTCAGTCGCATCCGGCCGGCCGTAAGCGATGTTTTCGCGCACCGTGCCTTGAAACAGCGCAGTGTCCTGCAGCACGAAGCCGATCTGGTGGCGGAGCGCCGCGAGCGTGTAGTCGCGCAAGTCGACGTGGTCGATCGTAATCGAGCCGCTTATCGGATCGTAGAAACGCGGGATAAGGCTGACCACCGTCGATTTGCCGCTTCCGGTCGTGCCGACGATGCCGACGTGCTGGCCCGGCGCCACCACAAAGCTCACATCGTGCAGCACCGGGACGCTCGGATCGTAACCGAACGCAACATGGTCGAAACGAATGTCACCGCGCTCCGGACCGACCGTGCGCGCACCGGCCCGCTCGGGAATGATCATGTCCGCATCGAGAATCCGTTGAATGCGCTCGAGACCGATCGCCGTTTGCGCGATCGTGTTGGTCATCTTCGCCAAATCCTGAACTGGCTTGAAGAATTTGGTCAGATAAGCGAGAAACACCGTCAGCGCACCCACCGTCAACGTTCCCGCGACGATCAGCGACGTTCCGCGCCAGAGCACGAACGCCGTGCAAAACGCGACGACGACCGTCACGATGGGCGAGAGCAGGCTCTTGATGCTGCGGGCGCGGAGCGCCGCGCCGATCGTCGCGCG
Source organism: Betaproteobacteria bacterium (assembly GCA_005881895.1). Taxonomy (GTDB): domain Bacteria; phylum Pseudomonadota; class Gammaproteobacteria; order Burkholderiales; family Casimicrobiaceae; genus VBCG01. The sequence goes on along the minus strand of VBCG01000049.1, from coordinate 17,223 downwards.
GCTTGCGATGTTCATCCGCTCGGCCTCGAGGTCCTGCCGACCATAGGCCTTGACGATCCGCATCGATCCCAGGCCTTGCTGCACGACCGACACGATGTCGCTTTGCCGCTTGCGCACTTCGCGCGTCGCGTCCTTGACCGCCTTCTTGAAGCGCGCAACGAACAGCAGCAGAAACGGTGTGACGCCGACGGCGATCAACGCGAAGTCCCAGTTGAGCCAGAACATAATGCCGAGCATGCCGACGATCGTCATCATGTCGATCAAGATGTCGAGCGTCGCCGACGACGCAAAGTCCTGCACCGTCGCAACGTCGTTGGTGATCGTCGACAGCAGCGCGCCGCTTTGCTCCTTGTCGTAATAGGAGAGCGACAACCGCGTCAGATGATCGTAGATCCGCACGCGCAGATCGTGCGCGACCCATTGGCCGACGCTCTCGGTGAAGTAATTGTCGATGTAGCTGGCGACCGCGCCAAGCGCCGCGATGACGACGGCGGCGATGCCCGCGAACGCGGCAAGACCCATCGTATCGCGCGGCAACCCGAGATCGTGGACCCAATCGAGCCATCGCGGCAAGGAATCGTGACCGATCGCGTTGTCGAGGACCACCTTGAGCGGCCAGGGCGCCGCGATGCTCATCGCCGTTTCGACGACCATTGCGACGAGGACGATGATGAGCCCCGCGCGGTACGGTCGCAGAAGCTCGAGCACAAGCCGTGACGTCGGCCGCTTCTCGATCGCGATCGTCGGTGTCGATGCTACGGGTGCGGCGAGTGTGGATGGAGCGGCGGATTCCGGCATGACGGGTGTGTAACGGGTTTGCGCCCTAATCGTCATCGCTATCCGCGCACGCGTCAAGTCGGCGCCGCATCGTCCTCGATCGCGACGATGACCGACAGTGCGGCAAGGGCCGCGGTCTCGGCACGCAGGACGCGCGGCCCGAAGCGCGCAAGCGTCACACCACGGCGCTCCGCCTCGCCACACTCCTGCGGCGTGAATCCGCCCTCCGGACCCACGATGATGAAGCGCGGAACGCTCCTTTGAATCGTCGCTCCATACGAGATGCTCGCATCGGGCGCGAGCATCAGCGCTTCACGGCTCGTGGCGTGGCTGTCGAGCCACGCGGACAACGGACCGATTTCTGCGATTTCGGGCACACGATTGCGCCCGCATTGCTCGCATGCTGCAATGGCGATCTGGCGCCAACGCTCCGCTCGCTTGGCTTCGCGCGCTTCGGGCGATCGCTGACTACGTGCGGCAATGACCGGAATGATTGCCGCGACACCCAGCTCGACCGATTTGCGTACGACGAGGTCCATCATGTCGGCGGCGATGATCGATTGCACGAGCGTCACCGCGTGCGACGCTTCGCGCTCGACCGGGTCGAATGCGCCGATGCGAACCGCAACGTCGCGCTTGTCGATCCGCGTGATCTCGGCCACGAATTCTCCGCCGTCGCCCGTGAACAATGTCAACGCATCGCCCACACGCATCCGCAGCGCCTGCGCGACGTGCCGTGCGGTCTCGCCCGCAATGTTCAGCTCGCGGCCCTGATCGTCAACGGATAGCGGCGTCGTGCAAAAGAATCGGGGGGCACGCATTGCGGTCAAATTAGGGTCAGACTCCCATTTCGCTTTTCGGGGAAGAAAAGTCCTTTCTAATCGAAATGGGAGTCTGACCCTAATTTCACAGGTGAAAGTGCTACGATTCTGACACACGACAATTACTGATTTGGTGAGGAATCCATGGCCACGATCACACCTGCCGGGCAGGTGGGCTGGAAGGCGCAGCCGTTCGACTTGATGGGCGTCGACGGCCGCCGCCACACGCTCGACTCGGCAAGGGGACGCAACGGTGTCCTCGTCATGTTCATTTGCAATCACTGTCCCTATGTGAAGGCAGTGGTCGACAAAATCGTGCGCGACGCCCGCGATTTGACGGCCGAGGAAATCGGCAGCATTGCGATCATGAGCAACGATCCGACCGACTACCCCGAGGATTCATTCGAAAACATGAAGGTTTTTGCCGCGCGTCACGGTTTCACGTTCCCGTACGTGATCGATGAAACGCAGGAGATCGGGCGCACCTACGCCGCCGTTTGCACGCCGGATTTCTTTGGCTTCAATTCGCGGCTCGAGCTGGCCTACCGCGGCCGTCTCGACGCGTCGGGACGCGCATCCGATCCGGATGCAGCACGGGAGCTTTACGACGCGATGGTGGAGATCGCGCGGACCGGTCACGGACCCGCGGTGCAGAAACCGTCGATCGGCTGCTCGATCAAGTGGCGGCGCGGGTAGATCTGCGCACGATTTTTCTGCTGCAGCTCCGACGCCATGAAAATCGCCACGTGGAATGTCAACGGAATCCGCGCGCGTGAGACGCAGCTCTGCGAGTGGCTGGAGCGCGATCGCCCCGAAGTCGTCTGCCTGCAGGAGTTAAAAGCCGAGCTGGCGCAAATCCCGGCACGGTGCAGCCTCGAGGAGTATTACGTCTACTGGCATGGCCGCCGCGCGTATTCAGGCGTCTCGCTCCACGTCCGCAAGAGCCTATGCGACGCCGAGCCTCAATTCAGCCATCCGGCGTTCGATATGGAGAGCCGGATCGTGCAGGCGCAATGGGGCAACGTTGTGTTCGCCTCCGTGTATGTGCCGAACGGCGGCAAAGACTATGGCGCCAAGCTCGCCTTCTTGAACGAGCTGGCTGCCTGGACAAAACATCGGCACGATGAGGGCCGCGAAGTCGTGTTGTGCGGCGACATCAACATCGCGCGCGACGACATCGATGTGCATCCACGGGAACGCAAGGCCGATGTCATCGGGCAGCGTCCCGAAGAGCGCGAGCTCTTCTCGAAGCTGCTCGGCGAGCATCTGGTCGACGTCGGCCGCGCGCTGGCGCCCGACAAAGAGGACCTGTTCACCTGGTGGCCGCCGTGGCGCAACATGCGACAGCGCAATATCGGATGGCGGATCGACTACATTCTTGCCTCGCCGCCGATCGCGTCGCGCGTTGAAACCTGCACGGTCTTGAGCGATATCGGCACAAGCGATCATGCGCCGGTGATGGCGACGGTCGCGTAGCGACACTCTGTTATTTCGCAACCAGGAGCGCCACCGGGAACACGTCGAGAACCGAAGCGACGGCGAGTCGGGCGCCGGCGTCGCCATCGGATTCGGCCGCGCACGATGCACCGGTAAGCACGTTTTCCCACCGCTTGGGCGCCGTAGGCGGCAGTACGAGCGTCGTGTCCCGCCATACCGCTTCGCCGAGCGGCCAACCCAGTTGCGCATTGGTCAGGCCGACGCAGAGCCGCGGCACGACGCTCAGTAACCAGCCGTCGCGATGCGCGCGCGCAAATGCGCAGATGTGCGTCCTCTGCGCTCCACGCACTGCAAGCGGGATATACGACGTCGTTTCGAACCACACGGCGTGACGGGCGCGCCACGCAAGGAGGCGCCAGATGAGCCAGAGCTTCACACGCCCGTCGGTCCACTGATCGAGAAGCCTGCGTGCGGCACGCGCGCGGTCGCGCTCCTCGGCAAACGCGTCAACCAGCTTCTTCAGCATCGCGGCGCGGCGCCCATAGTCGACAGGCCTGCGATTGTCGGGATCGACGAGCGAGAAATCCCACAGCTCGGTGCCCTGGTAGAGATCCGGAACGCCCGGCGACGTGAGCTTCAGCAACACCTGCGAAAGACTGTTGAGACAGCCGTAATGTGCGACGCGCGCCTGCGCCGGCAGGAAGTCTTGCAGGAACGGATTGGGCGACAGCGGCGTCAGCAAGCCGTCGATGAACTCGGCGAGCGCCGCTTCGTACGCAGGATTGGGATTGATCCAGCTCGTGCGCACTTTGGCCTCGCGCACGGCCTTTTGCATGTATTGCTGAATACGAGAGCGGAATGCGGCGAGCGCCGCATCGTCGAGCCGCGCGAGCGGCCAGGCGCCGAGCAGCGTCTGGTACAGCAAATATTCGTCGTTTCGCGACGGAGCGGCGACGCCGTCGATCGTCTTGCGCAATCGTCGATTGACCTGCCGCCAGCGGCGCAACGAAAGACGCCACGCGGCCGGCATCTCGGTCAGCACGTCGATACGCGTGCGCACGTCCTCGGCGCGCTTGTTGTCGTGCGTCGACGTGGCGAGCATCGTATGCGGCCAGTTGCGCGCGCGGTCTGCCGATGCGCCGTGAAACCCGTCCACGGAAAAACCGAAGCGGCGCGGGTCGCCGCCGACCTCGTTCAGCGACGCGAGGCGGTTGTAGACATAGAAGCTCGTGTCCTCGAGACCCTTCGCCGTGACCGGCGCAGTGAATTGTTGGAAGCGACCGACGAAGCGATCGATGTCTCGCTGCAGTGCATGCTCGCTCGCTTGGCGATCGCCGTTCAGGATATCGCGCACGAAGTCGAACACGCTCGTCTCGGCTGCGGGACTGTTGCTTTTCGCGACGCCCACCGCCCAATCGACATAACGACGATCGTCGTTCGACCGGCGCCCGGGCGTCGCATACGTCCGATAAACGGGGAAGCACGCCACGATTTCGACCAGCGCACGGCGAATGCTGTTCAGCGTGAAATCGCACGTGTCGCGCGCGCGTTTCGCGATGCGCGTGAGCAACGTGGCGAGCACATTGAGATCGCTCGCGAGCGAGTGCACGATGATGAGCGTCTTCGCGGCGCGCGCGACCGGGTCGAAAGCGAGTTGCTCGCCGATGAACGCAGCGTACAACCGGTCGAAACGCGAGCGCGCGGATCCGTCGACGAAGAGACCATTGACCACGTTCATGAACCGGTAACCGGTTGTGCCGTGTACCGGCCAGTCCTCCGGCAGCCGCTCGTAATCAGCGATGATCTTTTCCAGCACGAGGTAGATCCCGAGATCTGCCGCACGCGTGCTCCGGGCTGCCGTTTCGGCGGGCGCAGCGATGAGCGTTCCTGCGCGCGCCTGCAACGACTCGAAGTAGCCGCGCGGGTCGATCAGACCGTCCGGATGATCGATGCGCAGCGCTTGTACTTTGCCGCTCGCAATCCACTCGAAGATGCGGCGGTGCGTGTCCTCGAATACGGCCGGCCGTTCCATCCGCAGCGCGGCGAGGCCATTGATATCGAAGAAACGCCGGTAATTGATATCGTCGGCCGCCACGCGCCAGAACGAGAGACGGTAGAACTGCGCCTTGACGAGCGTATGCAGAGCATCGAAGCTCGTTGAGTCGCCCGCTACACCGTTCAGCTCGCTTATCTTCGCTTCGATAAAGCGCAGGACAGCCGGCTGCTGTTTGCAGAGCGCGGCGAGACGACGTTTGAGCGGTTCGCTTTGCTCTGCGGGATCGACGATCGCTTCACCGTTAGCGCGCAACGCGCCGAAGCTCTCGGATAACGCTTCTAGCGCCGCAACGACCTTGAGTGTTACGGCGGCATCGTTCGCAAGCCGAGCCAAACCATTGCCGATGATCCGCGGATATTCGCTAGGCCGGATCGGCATTCGGTGCTCGAAATACCATAGGCTGAACGTCCCGGCATCCCGGTCGAACGTGAGTTTGAGGTCGCCACGCTCCAGCACGGTTCCATATTGGTCCGCTAGGATCGGCAGCAGCACTTTGCCGCGCAATTCCTCGCTCAGCGGGTCCCAGTCGATGTCGAAATAGTCGGCGTAGTGTGACGCGGGACCGTTCTCGAGCACGTCGAGCCACCAGCCGTTGTCGGCCTGGAATACGCCCATGTGATTCGGTACGACATCGATCATCAGCGCCATCCCGTGGCGCTTCAGCTCGCGCACCAGCGCATCGAAGTCCTCCGCGGTGCCGATCTCGGGGTTCAGTGAATCGTGGTCGATGATGTCGTAGCCGTGCAGGCTGCCGGGGCGTGCCTTCAGAAACGGCGACGTATAGAGATGGCTGACACCCAGTTGCGCGAGATACTGCACGATCGCGAGTGCAGCGCGAAAATTGAAATCGCGGTGCAGCTGGACGCGATACGTGGCGCGCGGAATCGCGCTCACCGCACCGGCTCGCGATATGCGCCATACGACGGACCACGGCGGCAGAATGCCATTGCGCGGGTCGACACCGGGCGTCGCGTAAATGCACTCGCATTTCGGTACATCATCGCAAGTCACCGGATGCTCGCCCAAGTTGGCGTCAAGTCGAAGCGCGCGGCCGCTGTCGAGTGGCCATGTCACCGTGAGCGCGGTCTCGGCGAAGATTCGCCATGTACGGCCCTCCAGATCGATAGTGTTCACGAGCGGTACGATCACGGCATGGCGGAGCGCAATCAGGTTGCAGTACAACGCGTGCCATTCAGCATGCGGCGCGGCCGCGAGAGACTGCCAGTCGACCTTGCTGCGCTCGAACGTGATGACGGCTGCCGGATCGGGAATACGCTCGGCAACCGGATCGGAAAATTTTGCGAACGAGCGGAATTCTTCGCGACGTCCGCGTGTAACCGCAGCGGCCAACGTGGGCTCGAAATCACAAAAGAAGAGGAACGGCGTCGCGGCCGCGAACTCTTCGCCCATGAACAAGAGCGGAGGCGACGGTGCGAGCAACACGATGGCGAGCGCGGCGCGCACGCATTCGTCGCGCGCGATCATCAGGAGCCGTTCGCCGAACGCACGGTTGCCGATCTGATCATGGTTCTGCAGGAACGAGATGAACGCGTCCGGGGGCAGCATGGCGCTCTCCTCGCCGCGCGCACGACCGCCGCGCCATGGCGACGCCTCTCCCTGATACGCGAATCCCTCGGCGAGGCAACGTCCAACGTGTCGAATCGGCGCGTGGGCATAGTCGCCGTAATAGCCGTTTCGTTCGCGGGTCACCGCAGCGTGCAGTGCGTGGTGAAGGTCGTCGTTCCATTGCGCAGTGTAGTAGCGGGGTCGGCCATCTGCATCGCGTACGAGGCGACGCGCTTCGTTGCGGTCGTTCTCCAGCACCAGATGGATCTCACGCTCGCGACCGATCCCTGCGCGCACCGTGGCCGCCAGTTCCGTGAGGATATCGGGCTTCGAATCGTCAGCGATCGCATGCACCGCGTCGAGCCGCAAACCGTCGAGGTGGAACTCCTCCAGCCAATAGAGTGCGTTGTGCATGAAGAAATCACGGACGATGCGGCTCCGCCCGCCGTCGAAATTGAGGCCCGCGCCCCACGGCGTGGCATGGCGCTCGGTAAAAAAGTCCGGCGCGTACAGATGAAGGTAGTTTCCTTCCGGGCCGAAATGGTTGTAGACGACGTCGAGCATCACCATCAAACCGCGCGCATGGGCGGCGTCGACGAGCGCTTTGAACGTATCGGGTCGACCATAGGTTGCGTCGGGTGCAAACGGCAATACGCCGTCGTAGCCCCAGTTGCGGCGACCCGGAAAATCGGCGAGCGGCATCAGCTCAATTGCGGTCACGCCCAAGTCCGCCAGATAATCGAGCCGTGTCGCGACACCGTCGAACGTCCCCTGCGCGGTGAATGCGCCCACGTGCAGCTCATACAGAACCGCCTCATGCCAGAGGCGGCCGCGCCAGTTCACATCGTGCCAGTCGTACGCCAGAGGATCGATGACTTGGCTCGCGCCATGAACGTCATCGGGGTTGTAGCGGGACGCGGGGTCGGGGACGTGCGCCGCGTCATCGATGCGAAAACAATAGCGCGTGCCGGCCCGGGCGCCTTCGACGATGCGCTCGTACCAGCCGTCAGCCTCGCCGCGCATCTCATGCCAGCCGAGGTCATCCACGGCCGCGCCCACGCCGACTTCGACGCGACGCGCGGCGGGGGCCCATAGGCGAAAACGCACGCCTCCGGGAACGAGCGCAGCGCCGAACGGCATCGAGTGCGAGCGTTTCACGATTCACGCGCTTGAACGAGACCCGCGAGCCAAAAAATCCTCGGCTACTTCGATCGCCCGTATTTTCCGGTCAGCGTCGCCTTGCCGATCGCGTTCGCATTCACCATGAACCCGGCGAGCGATGCTCTCGCATCCTTCGGAACGTCGAGCTTGTCCACTTTGAGCGCGTACAGCGTAAAGTTATAGCGATGCGGCTTGTCGCCTGCAGGCGGACAAGGTCCGCCATAGCCGGGCGTCCCGAAGTCGGTTGCGATGCTTATCGCGCCCGACGGAACGGCCGAGCCGTCATTTTTGCCGGCGCCTTTCGGCAGCTCGGTCGTTGCGGCCGGAATGTTGATCAGTACCCAGTGCCACCATCCGGCGCCGCCGGTCGGCGCGTCGGGATCATGCACGAGGAGCGCAAAGCCTTTCGTGTCCTTCGGCGCGCCCGACCATTTGAGCGCCGGCGAGACGTTCTTCCCACTGCATCCGAAGCCGTTGAAGAGTTGCTCGTCCAATATCGCTCCGCCGGGTTTGATGTCGGGGCTCGTCAACTTGAATTGTGCTTCGGCGGCACCAGCGATCGAAAACGTCGCGACAAGGGCGAAGACACGAAGAAAAACGGCGTTGCAGATCATCACGGTCTCCTTGGTTCAGCGCAGAAATTCACGCAGCGCATCGAGGACGGCATCCGGTTGCTCGCTCATCATCGAATGGCCGCAATCGAGTGTGACAACGCTCACATCCCGGAGTGTCGCAGTGAGGTCGCGCGCAGCCTTCGCCGGCGTCATGACGTCACGCGCGCCCAGCAGCATGAGCGAAGAGCACCACACGCCGGCTGCGGCCCGTAAGCCGTTGGTGTACTCGCGACACGCGACGAGATCGGCGTAAAGCACGTTCGGCCGCACGCGCTCCATCAGCCGCATCGCTTGGGCGGTCATCCACATGCCCGGCCACGGATTTCCGCCGAGCAGGCGCTTCGCGCTGAATGACCAGCCATTGATCAGCTCGAATGCGACGTGATCGTTGGCGGCCGCGGCGGCAAGCAGTTGATCGTTCACGGCCATCGGGACGGCGGTACCGAGCAGCGCAAGTCGAGAAACGCGTTCTGGGTGGCGCGCAGCCGCTTCGAGCACCGCAAGCGAACCCAACGAATGGCCGACGAGCGTTACCTCTTTCAGCTCCGCCGCATTGAAAAACGCGATCAGCCAATCGGCAAGCGTCTCGACGTTCCGAAGCGGTTCGCCTTCGGAATTGCCATGTCCCGGCAAATCGACGGCGTAGACGTTGCGACCGTGATAAGCAAAGTAGCGCGACTGCAGCGCAAAGACGCTGTGGTCGTTTGCGGAGCCGTGCACGAACACGATGTTGGGCGCCGTGCGATCCGGCAGCCGCGAGCCTGTGTACGCGTAAACACCGTAGTCGCCGACGCGAACGCGCATCATGCCTTCCCAGCAGCATGCAGCGCGCGGCTCAAATCCTCCTTCAAGTCCTCAGGGTCTTCGAGGCCGACGGAAAGCCGGATCGTGCCCTCGGTGATTCCGGCCTTGCGTAGATCTTCGGCCGACATTCGAAAATGCGTCGTCGACGCGGGATGGATGACGAGCGATTTTGCGTCGCCCACGTTCGCAAGATGCGAGAAGAGCTTGAGCGACTCGATGAAGCGACGGCCCTGCTCGCGCGTACCTTTGAGGTCGAAGCTGAACACTGCGCCGCTGCCGCGCGGCAGAAGCTTCTGCGCCAGCGCATGGTCCGGATGTTCAGGCAACTCCGGATATCCGATCGCGCCCACCAGCGGATGCTCGCGCAGAAATGCGACGATCTTGCGCGTGTTGTCGACGTGCTTCGCCATTCGCAGCGGCAGCGTTTCGATGCCTTGCAAAAGCTGGAACGCGGTAAAGGGTGCCATGCACGCGCCGAAGTCGCGTATGCCTTCGCGCCGCGCGCGAAGCAAGAATGCCGCAGTCGTCGATTCTTCGACGAAAACCATCTCGTGAAATCCGGGGTAAGGTTCCGTCAGCGTCGCAAACTTGCCGCGAGCATCGGCGGCGTCCCAAGCGAACCGGCCCGAGTCCACCAGCAAGCCGCCGATCAGTACGCCATGGCCTGACAGGAACTTGGTTGCCGAGTGGAACACGAGATCGGCGCCATGGTCGAACGGACGGACGAGCCACGGCGTGGTGAACGTCGAGTCGACAAGCAGCGGCAATCGATGATCGTGCGCGAGCGCGGCGACACGCGGAATGTCGAGAACGTCGAGACCGGGATTACCCAGCGTTTCGCCGAACAATAACCGCGTTTCGGGCCGAATCGCGCTCCGCCATTCATCGAGATTGCGCGGATCGACGAAGGTCGTCGTAATGCCGAACCGCGGCAACGTAAACGCAAGGAGATTGTGCGAACCGCCATAGAGTGCGCGAGACGCGACGATATGCGAACCGGCGCCCATCAGCGTGACGATGGCAAGGTGCAGCGCGGCCTGGCCGCTCGCCGTCGCAATCGCGCCCACGCCATCCTCGAGCGCTGCGATGCGCTCCTCCAGCACCGCACACGTCGGATTGGAGATCCGCGAGTAGATGTGCCCCGCGCGCTCCATGTTGAACAACGCGGCGGCGTGATCCGTATCGGGAAATACGAACGATGTTGTCTGGTAGATCGGTGTCGCGCGTGCGCCAGTCGCCGGATCGGGCACGGCACCTGCATGCAACGTCAACGTGTCGAATTGATGCGTTCGGGGTTTGGCCATGGATTCCGCCCGCGCGGCGACGGCGCTCTGCAATCGGCAACGGCGTTGCGGCGAATAGTAGCGGAAAGCGAAGGCCCATGTGGATCCCGCGACGCGGTAGACTCCAGAACTCGAACCCGTCGCGAAGTCGAATTTCCATCCCATTCCGGAGGCACACAATGCAACGCAAAGCGAATGCCCGCTGGCAGGGTACCGTCAAGGAAGGCAGCGGAACGCTGTCGGTGCAAAGCGGGACGCTGGAAGAAACCCCTTTCTCGTTTGCCGCACGCTTCGGCGACGGCAAGGGCACCAATCCCGAGGAATTGATCGCGGCGGCGCATGCCGGCTGTTTCACGATGGCGTTGTCGTTCATGCTCAACAACAATGGATTCACCGCCGAGGCGATCGACACCGAGGCGACGCTGACCATGGATCGTGTGAACGACAACTGGACGGTTACCGCGATTCATCTTATGACCCGCGCGCGCATCCCTGGCATCGACACGGCCAAGTTTGGCGAGCTTGCCAGCAATGCGAAGGTCAATTGTCCGATCTCGCGCCTTTTGAACGCCACGATTACGCTGGACGCCGCGCTGCAGGGTAGTTAATGGTCCGATGATCGATCGCCCGGCGCCGCCCGCCAAAGGCAGGGGCGCAACGTTCAATCCCGCCACCCGATTCCGGCGCGATGGCCGCGAAGCGGTGGATGACGGGTGGGCGCCCGACGACGACGATGCTCCGCCGCCGCTCAAAACAGTCGTTGCCATTCAGGCGTCGCGCACGATCATTGCGCGCAACGATTCGCCGGACATCCCCTTCACGCAATCGATCAATCCGTACCAGGGCTGTGAACATGGCTGCATCTATTGCTATGCGCGCCCATCGCACGCGTACCTCGATCTGTCGCCGGGACTCGACTTCGAGACCAAGCTGTTTGCAAAGCCCAACGCCGCCGAGCTCTTGCGCGCCGAACTGTCGCGGCCCGGTTACGTTTGCGATCCCATCGCGCTCGGTTCGAACACCGATCCGTACCAGCCGATCGAGCGGGAATGGAAAGTCACGCGATCGATACTCGAAGTGCTCACGCAATGCGAGCATCCATTTTCGATCGTCACGAAATCGTCGCGAGTCGAGCGCGATATCGATCTGATCGCGCCGATGGCCGCAAAAAGCATGGCGCGTGTCTATGTGTCCATCACGACCCTTGACCATGATCTCGCCCGCAAGCTGGAGCCGCGCGCGACGGCGCCGGCGCGACGCCTGCAAACGATCAAGACGCTGGCGGAGGCCGGCATTCCAGTCGGCGTTCTGGTCGCGCCCGTCATTCCGCAATTGAACGATCGCAATCTCGAAGCGATTCTGGAGGCCGCGGCCGCAAACGGTGCGCGTCACGCCGGTTGGATCATGCTGCGTCTGCCGCGCGAGGTAGCGCCGCTGTTCCGCGAATGGCTCGACGCACACTACCCGTTACGCGCTACGCATGTGATGAGCTTGATCCAACAGCTTCGCGGCGGGCGCGACTACGATTCGACGTTTGGAACGCGAATGCGCGGTACGGGAGAATTCTCCGGACTGATCGAACAGCGGTTTGCGCTCGCGGTGAATCGGCTTGGGTTGAACCGCGAGCGCGCGCCCATGGATACGTCGCGCTTTCGGCCGCCGCCAGTGCCTCTGCGTGCGCCGGCGAAGGACGCGCGCCAGGTCGATTTGTTTTGATCGACAGGAGGGGCCGGTCGCGGAGCCTCCGCCAATGTCTTCCTACTTGAACGCGTACTTGACGGTTCCGTAGACGAAGCGCGTCCGTTGCATCGTAATACGACGGATCGAACCCTACCTGGAACGTCGTCTGCTGGTTGGTCAGCGGCGGATCGCGATCGAACGCGTTCTTGACGCGATGGCCGGCAATTCGACGAAACCCGTGGACCGTTAGCGTGTCTGTCTACAAGCGAGACCGCGCAGATGATGCTGTCCGGCGGTCGCCGCAAAGTAAATAGATCGCTTTTCCTGAAAGGAGTTCGAAATGTTGAAGATCAATCGCGGCTGGCTTGTCGTTGCCGCTGCGCTCGCGGTTGGCGCGTCGGGTGTTGCTCGCGCAGACGATGGAGGCGACAACGGCATGAATCCGATGTACGGGGATTCGTACGCCGCTCTGGAGGGCAATGGCCACAACGTCGGGACGCAGCGAGTCGCGCCGGAAGGCGCTTATGCCGCTCACGAAATGGACGGCCAGACGACACCACTGATGGATCAGATGCGTCAGACGCAGGCCGCGATCGCGGCGCGCACGCATGCGGCGGCCGAACGGATGCGCACGGCGCTGAACCCAACGTCCTCTGCAGCAGCGTCGACGACGACCAGTTCGACGTCGGTATCGGCGTCGCCCAGCACCGCGGCGCCGTCAACGGTCGACACCTCGCAGCAGACGACGGACAGCGGATATCGGATCGCGCCCGTCAATCCAAAGGGTCAAGCGCCCACGATCGTCGGGCCGGGTGGTTAGCCGATCCCAAGAGCGCCGTACGGACGAAGCGTCGGGCGCTACGCTCGCGGAGGCGGCTTCAATGGCCGCCTGCCACATTTCCGCCGTGAAACGGTAGGCGGCGCTGCCATGCGCGTCGTGTCATCATGCGCGCATGGCAACTCTCAACGAACGACTCGCCGCGTGCTACACCGGCGCAGTTCATGACGTGCTCCGCATGCTGGGGCACGACAATTTCGTGCTACCGCCCGATATCAAAGCGATTGCGCCGGGCACGCGCTTGGCAGGTCCCGTATGGACGGTCTCCGGCCGCAGTGACCGCTCGAAGACACGGCACGAATGTCTGCTGGGCTGGTGCACGCTGCTATCGCGGGCGCCTGCCGGTCATGTGGTCGTGTGCCAACCGAACAATCGCGAGATTGCGCTGATGGGCGAGTTGTCGGCGCAAACGCTTGCGGCGCGCGGCGTGCTCGGGTACGTCGTCGACGGAGGATCGCGCGATACCGACCTCGTGCTGGCGCAGGGATTTCCGGTTTTCTGTGCCTTTCTCACGCCTTCGGACGTCGTTGAGCGCTGGGTGCCCGATCGCTATGGCGAGCCGATCACAATCGGAACAGTGCCTATTCACACCGGCGATTTTTTGCTGGGCGATCGCGATGGCGTCGTGATCATTCCGCGCGACGCGGTCGAGGAAGTCGTCGCGAAGACGGAAGAAGTCGTCGTGACGGAAAGCGAGATGCGCGCCGCATTGATCAGTGGGATGGATCCGATCGAGGCCTACAATAGGTACGGAAAGTTCTGACATGCGGGCCGACCGGGAAAGCCGCATTGCCGATAGACGCAAACTCACGGCACCGTTGCTGGGCATCGCCTGCTCGCTCGCGCTTTTGCACGACAGCACGGCGGCACAGGGAACGGCGCCATCCATCGACTGCGCACGGGCGGCGAGCGCGGTAGAGGAAATGGTCTGCCGCGACGGCGCGCTGGCGTCGCTCGATCGCAAGCTCGTCGATGTTTATGCGACCGCATCGAAAACGGCGACGAGCGACCAGAAGAATCGGCTCGCCGCAGACCAGCAGCGCTGGCTGAACGAGCGCGACGCCTGCGCCAAATCGAGCGAGAAAAGCGCATGCGCCAAGGAGCGCTATCTGCAGCGCATCGCCGATCTTCAGGCGCAATTCAAGCTTGTCCCTTCACATGGCCCGTTTCACTTTGTCTGTAACGGCGATGCCGCCAACATGCTCGTTGCGCAGTATTTCGACACGGATCCGGCAACGGCTCGTTTTACGCACGACGGACGCACGGTAACTGCGTTCATTCAGCGTTCCGGAAGCGGCGCGCGCTATGGCGGACCCAGCGTCAGTTATTGGGAGCACCAAGGAGAAGCCTCGGTCGTGTGGTTCGGCCGCCCGATGAAATGCGCGACGCGCTAGCGAAAGTCTCTCGTCCGCATGTTCGGCGGTGTGCAATGTTTGTTACGCTGTCAGCATGAAACCCGTCCTGTGCTATGGCGATTCGATCACCTGGGATTCAACCCGGCGGATCAAACGCGCTTTGCGTTCGAAGTCCGTTGGCCCGGCGTCGTGCAGACCACGCTCGGCGCGGACTATCGCGTCGTCGAAGAAGGCTTGAGCGGCCGCACCGTGGCCACCGAGAGCTGGGTGCTACCGAATCGCGATGGACGCGCCATGCTCGTTCCATTGCTCGAAACGCACGCCCCGCTCGACTGGGTCGTGTTGATGCTCGGAACCAACGACCTCGGACCAAGCTACAAATTGACCGCCCAACAGATCTCCTTCGGCTGCGCTACGCTCATTTGGGCGGTGCAGAAAAGATTCGCGGGGCCGGGTGGAAGCGTCCCGCGCGTTCTGCTCGTTGCGCCGCCGTCCTTCGGCGCATTGAAGGGAATGATGACGTTGTTCTTCGGGGGAAGCGAAGAGGCATCGAAGCAGCTCGCGCGCCAGTACGCGATTGTCGCCGATACGAACGGCGCAAAATATCTGGATGCATCGCGCGTGGTTCACGCGTGCGATATCGACGGCGTGCACCTCGATGCCGATGGACAGCGCAAGCTCGGCATCGCGATCACCGAGATCATCGCCTCGACCGATCGAGAGGTCGCGACTCGAGCATGAATTCCCGATTGACGCTCTCGCTTTGTTTTTGTTTGCCGACGATCTGCGGCGTGCCCATGGCCATCGCGCAAAGCGCACCGAGCGCAAAGCCGGCGCCGTGCGCGACCGCAGAGCACCGCCAATTCGATTTTTGGCAAGGCGATTAGGGCGTACGCGACGCGAGCGGCAAGATCGTCGGACGCAACCGGATCGTCGCAGTGCAGGGCGGCTGCGCACTGCAGGAAAATTGGACCGGCGCGGGCGGCGTTTCCGGCACGAGTCTCAACCTCGACGACAACGACCGCAAGCGCTGGCACCAGACGTGGGTCGATAACAGCGGCGGGCTCCTGCAGCGCGACGGCGGCATCGTCGACGGGGCGATGGTGCTCCGCGGCGAATCGATCGCGCCGGACGATCGTCCAAGCCCACGCCGCAGCGAATCACGTGGACGCCGCAATCCGACGGCCGCGTTCATCAGCTATGGGAATCGTCGACCGATTCCGGCGAGACGTGGTCAGTCGTATTCGACGGAATCTATTCGAAGCGGCCGTGACCGCGATGGGTCACGCTAGCGCGGTGCCGTTGCCGCGCGATTGAATCCATGCGACGACAACGCCCATCGCCGCGACGCCGATCGTGTCGAAAATGATCTGCTTCACGACGACCGCAGCCGGCCACGGCTCGATCACGTAATAAATGAGATAAGTCGGAATCGTTGCCAGCACGGCCACCGCGAATCCGAAGCGCACGCCTTGCGCCAGAAACGGCTTGTCCTCACGCCCTTTCATGTAAATCCACGCGAACAGTCCTTGCATCTCGGCCTCGGGCCGGAACATGCTCTTGAGATTGGCGTAATCGGGCGCGAGCAACATCCCGTGCACTACGCCGATCCCGAACGACAAAACGGCGGCCGCGGCCGCACTCCATGCGAAGTTCATGTCGCGGTCCGTCCCCTAGAAAACCACGACCACGCGACACTCGGCCGCGCAACTTCTTCCCAGCTCCTTAATGGCTTTCCCTGCCGACCTTCGCGCCCGATTTGCCGACGAGGAAATCGAGATCGACGCCCTTGTCGGCCTGCTGCACTGTCTCGCAATAGAGCTTGACCCAGCCGCGATCCGAATGCGGTGGCGGCGCTTTCCACTTTGCGCGTCGGCGCGCGAGCTCGGCGTCCGACACATTCAGATGCAGCCTGCGCCGTGACACGTCGAGCTCGATGATGTCGCCGTTTTCGACGAGCGCGAGCGGCCCGCCGGCGGCCGCTTCAGGCGCCGTGTGCAGCACCACCGTTCCATAGGCGGTGCCCGACATGCGCGCGTCCGAAATGCGAACCATGTCGGTGATGCCCTGCTTCAGGATTTTGGCGGGCAGCGCAAAGTTGCCTACTTCGGGAAATCCCGGATAGCCCTTCGGTCCGCAATTCTTGAGCACGAGTATGTCGTCGGCCTTGACGTCGAGCTGCGGATCGTCGATTCGCGCATTCAGATCGTCGATATCCTCGAACACGACCGCACGTCCCTTGTGCTGCATGAGCTTCGGCGTGGCGGCGGAGGGTTTGAGCACGGCGCCGTCGGGCGCGAGATTGCCCTTGAGCACGGCGATTCCACCTTCCGGCTTGAAAGGTTTGCTCGCGGGCGTAATCACTTTTGGGTTGTAGTTGACCGCGTTCTCGACGTTCTGCCAAATCGTCTTGCCGTTCGCCGTCAGCGCGTTTTTGTGGATGTGTTCGGCGATCTCGCGTATCACGACGGGCAGACCGCCCGCGTAGTAGAAGTCCTCCATCAAATACTGTCCTGACGGCATCAGGTTGACAAGGCACGGCATCTCGCGGCCGAGCCGATCCCAATCGTCGAGCGTCAAGTCAACGCCCATGCGGCCCGCAATCGCCAGCAAATGAACGACCGCGTTGGTCGAGCCGCCGATCGCGCCGTTCACCATGATCGCATTCTCGAACGCTTGCTTCGTGAGGATCTTCGACATCCGCAGGTCCTCGTTGACCATCTCGACGATCCGTCGTCCTGCCATCCGCGCGAGAACTTTGCGGCGCGAATCGACGGCGGGGATCGCGGCATTCGTCGGCAGCCCCATGCCGAGCGCCTCGACCATCGACG
>VBCG01000239.1 GCA_005881895.1 Betaproteobacteria bacterium | reverse complement strand
CGTCGGGCACCTCGGCATCTTCGTATCGGGCAAGGTCGCGAAGAAGGAGCACGCGCAAATCGTGTCGGTGCTGAAGTCGATCGAGGCGCTCCCGCCGGGTCTGTACGGCATGCAGATCAAGGAGCGGAAGGGCGACGGCGGCCGGATCGAGTACGAAGTCGAGTTCCGCGAGCGCCGGCTCGAGGAGATCGCGTCGCGCCTGAATCGTTTCGAGCGCGCCGACGAGAAGCCGTTCGAGGCGGTCGCCGAGGTGTCGGAATTCAATCAGCGCGCCTACGAGCTCTTCTTTCAGCCGCTGATCCAGTCGACGTCGAACGAGTTCACGGCGAAGCTCCGCCGTCAGTTCCATCCGTTGCGCTTTCAACGCTGGTCGATGTCGGACCTCAATCCGTGGCTTGCCTGGTTGGGGCCGGCAGCCGAAGTCGTCAAGACCAATCGGCAGAGCGTCGATGGCGATAACGCCGCGTTGAAGCTCGAGAAAGCCATGTCCGCGACGATCAGCGCGTCGCTCGAGTATTACCGCGCGGTGCGCGATGCCGCGAGTGAAGCGACGTTTTTCCAGACATATGGGAACGTCTTCTCGCTCTACATCGCGGACAAGCGTGAAGCGAAAGAGAAAGCGACTGCGCAGATCGCCGAACCGCGCGAGCTGCCGTTCGTCAAGGAAGCGCTCGCGTCGATTGCCGAAGGCGGCTATCCCGAGGCCCTCGCGCGCGTGGCGTGCCTGCTCGCGCGCAAGGGTGAGCCGATGTTGTTGTCGCGGCTGCAGATGAAGCAAGAGTTGATGACCGAATACCGCGAACTGCTGCCCGCGATGCCGCCGGATCAGTGGCGCAGGATTCGCGGCGAGCAGGAGATCATCGTCCGCTACGAGCCCGAGCAGGCGCTCGCGACGTTGCCCAAGCTGCTCGCCGATCCGGTCGATCGCGAGAAGCTGGTCACGCTCGTACGGCGACTCCTTGCGGACGAGCGGGTGCAGCGCGCCAAGCCGTCGACCGAGCAGCTCGCGATGGTCCAGCACATCGGCGAAGCGCTGCATCTCTCGCCTTTACCCGCGAAGCGCGCAGCTGCGGGCAAGAAACGGTCAGGTGGCCGGAAGGCGCGGGCCAGAGGATAGCGCAATGGAACGCAAACACGAGAAGTACGAACGGC
>VBCG01000048.1 GCA_005881895.1 Betaproteobacteria bacterium | reverse complement strand
CTCGTACCGGACCCTGAAACGGCGTGCTGTTCGCGCCCACCTGACCCGCATCGACGAACGCGACTGCGCCAAAGCTAGTTAGTAGACGCTGGCGAAACTCGATAGTTGCAGCATCGATCGACGTTCCGCCGATGGGCTTGCCGTCGGGAAACTGTGGACCGATCGCTTGGTAGCGGAACCCCCGGACCGTCGCGCTGCCGCCGCCATAGAAGCGCTGATCAGGCGGCAGCGAAAAGAGAGAAGCGCCCTGGGCAGTGCCGATCAACCCGCGCAGCGCGATCACGCTGCGCCCCGACTGCGTCCCGCCAACCGAAGCGAGATCGACATACGCGGCAGCATTGGCCTGAATGATGACGAAAGTAGCGTTGCTGCCGTGGCTGAACGACTCGGTGGGCGTCACCGTCACCGAAGCACGGATGCCGTGCAAGGCATCCTCGAGCGGATTGATGATGCCGGTTGAGTTGTACTTGACGTTGAGCGGAACGCCGAGCAGCGTGTAGTCGCGCGTCTCGCCTTGTTGCACGATGCGTTCCCGCACGGCTGTAACTCCGACGCTGCCGCTCCAGATCTCGGAGAATTTGCGGCTCACCGCAGCACCCGCCATCACGGCGTCTTGATCGTAAGCGTCGAGCTTCTGCCTGATCGCGCCCAGGTTGAGCTCGAGCGATTGATCGCGCGCCCGGAATTCCGGCTTGATGAACTGTGCCGTTACGTTGTACCCCAACCCGTTCGTCGCTCTGCCGCCGGCGCCGTTCACGGCCGCCGATAGATTGAGCTGTTCGGCGTTGCCGAATAGATTGCGGTGAGACCACGTTGCCGCGAGGCTACCGCCCAGATCGGTGGAATACGCCGCGGTAAATCCGACGGCATGGCGCAAGCGCTCCTGCACGTCGAAGGCGAGAGGGATGCGCCCCTGCGCGTCCAGCTGGTCGACGGCGCGCACCGTCACGCCCGAGAAGACGCCGAGTGAGAGTAGATCCTGACGCGCCTTCTCGATCCTGCTCGGGCTGTACCGCTCGCCGGTATGGACGAGCAATCGGTTCCTGACAAGACTCTCGTTGACGTCGCGCAAGCCGCTGATCGCGATATCGCCTATATCGACCTGCGGGCCCGCGTGCGCCGTGAACGTCACGTCCAGCGCCTGCGCGGGCGGATCTTCGTAAGCGATCGGCGCACTGACGGTCGCGCGCGCGTACCCGTCTGCCTGCAACGCCGTGAGGAGGCGTTGCTGTGCCTTCAGCACCTCCTCGGCAACGGCGGGGTCGCCCGTCGCGAGGCCGAGCCTGCCACGCATCTCTTCCGGGATATCACCTTCGATCGTCACGTTTCGGAGGTGATACAGCGGACCTGTGTCCACCGCCACAGCGACCGCCGCATTCGCGTCTTGGGGCAATGCTTCGATCGCCGCGGTGAGCTCCGGGTCGTCCAGCGATCGCCCGTCAACCGTGATGGTGATGCGTCCCTGATAGTAGCCAAAGCCCTGCAGCACGGTCTGCAAGCGGTCGACATCTTGCTGCGCCCGCCCTACGAGCGCAAAGGGGCCGACCGGCGCCGTGCTCCGCAACGACTCGAGTTGAGACGCGCCCTTGAGCGCGGTGTCAAGCGCGCCGTTTCCGGTGGACGCGAAGGTGACGGTGTAGGACTGCGGGTCAGCCGCGTGGCTGATCGATATCGCGAGGCTCGTGACAGCGGCGATCAGAAGCGACGCAGGGCGAAAAAAGGTACCCCACGCTCGAAGAAGAATTGCTGGCCTGACGGGTTGCAATGCTCGGCACCTTGCACAATTCGCGCAAGAGTCTCCCAATCGTACGGACTCTGCGCTGATCCGGGTTACAGAAAATCGGGACCGATGACGACTTTCAGCACGATCGCCGAGCCGTTGTCGCGGACGCGATTGGACAGCCACCAGACGGCACCTTTGCGCACCGACCAGTACGCTTCTTCGCCAGACAAGAGAAATGACGCGATCATGCCGAGCGTCGGCTGGTGGCCGACGAGCATGACGGGCTCGCGCGAGTCGGGCCAGTTTGCCGCGGCGAGCACCGCGGTCACCGATGCGCCAGGTCCGAGCTCCGGCACCGTTCGAGATTTTCGTTGCAGCGCCGCCGCGGTTTGCTGAGCGCGGTCAGCGGGCGACACCAGAATGCGACACGAGTCGGGCAGATGCCGCTCGAGCCATTCGGCCATCCGCTCCGCTTGCTTCGTGCCTTTCGACGTGAGCCGTCGGCCGAGATCCGGTTCACCGGGCTCGGCTTCGCAATGGCGCCAAAGGATGAGGTCCATCTTAGGGAAAATTCAGGGTGCTTCACCGTGCATTCGTTTCAACAACTCATTTTGCGCCGAGACGCCGCGTTCGCGTCCGCGCGGTTTGCGCTTTGTCCATTGACCATCGGCGCCGAGATCCCATGCGTCGCAGTTGTCGGACAGGTAAACATCCAATCCTTCCTCGATGACGCGGCGCTTGAGCTCGGGATCGAGCACCGGGAATGCCACCTCGATCCTTCGAAACATGTTGCGGCCCATCCAGTCCGCGGACGTAAGCCACACCTCAGGCTCGCCGCCGTTCTCGAAATACCAGACGCGATGATGCTCAAGGAAGCGGCCGAGGATCGAGCGCACGCGGATATTCTCGGAGAACCCGGGCACGCCAGGCCTTAGCGCGCACGCGCCGCGGACGATCAAATCGATCTGCACGCCGGACTGGGACGCTGCCTGCAATGCCCGGACCACACCCTCCTCAAGCAGCGCGTTCATCTTTGCGTTGATGCGCGCGGGGCGGCCTTCGCCGGCGTGCTTGGTCTCGCGCCGGATCATCTCGATGACACGCCGGTGCATCGTGAACGGCGCGAGCAAAAGCCGCTTCATCTTCGACGCCTTGGCGAGACTCGTGATGTGCAGAAACACTTCGTTCACGTCGGCACAAATATCCGGATCGGCCGTCAACAAGCCGAAATCCGAGTACAGCGCCGTCGTGCGCGGATGGTAATTACCGGTGCCGAGATGCGCATACGGAACGAGCCGCGACGTCCCCTGCGCGTCGCGCTCGCGCCGCAAGAGGAGCGCGAGCTTGGCGTGCGTTTTCAATCCGAACACGCCGTAGACCACTTGCGCGCCGGCGTGCTCGAGCTTCTCCGCCCAGTTGATATTGGCTTCTTCGTCGAAGCGCGCCATCAGCTCGACGACGACGGTCACTTCCTTGCCACGCGAGGCGGCTTGCACGAGCGCCTCCATCAACGCCGAATTGACGCCGGTGCGATAGACAGTCTGCTTGATCGCGACGACATCGGGATCGTCCGCCGCGCGGCGAATGAACTCGACGACCGGCTCGAACGATTGATACGGGTGGTGCAGCAGGATGTCGTGCTGGCGCACCGCCGCGAGGATGTCCGGCTCGCCGACGAGGCGCTTCGGTTTTCCAGGTAGAAACGGCGGATATTTGAGCGTGTCGACCTCGACCTGATCGATCATCGAGGTGAGCCGCATGATGTTGACCGGGCCGTCGCAGCGATAGAGATCGTCGTCGGTCAGCTCGAATTGCGTCAGCAGGAAGCGCGCCAGGTGATCGGGACACGACGACGCGACTTCAAGGCGCAGCGGGATGCCGAACTGACGTTGCGGCAACTCGCCCTGCAGCGCTTGGCGCAGGTTCTTCACTTCCTCTTCGTCGATCCACAGGTCGGCATCGCGCGTCACGCGAAACTGCGAATACGCGAGGATGTCGCGGCCCGGAAACAGATCGCCCAAGTGCGCGTGCATGACCGATGACAGCAGCAGAAACTCGTTCTCCGCTTCGGCGATTTCGCGCGGCAGCTTGATGACACGCGGCAAAAGCCGCGGCGCCTTGACGACGGCGATCGTCGTGTCGCGGCCGAACGCATCGCGCCCGGACAGCTCGACGATGAAGTTCAAGCTCTTGTTGACGATCTGCGGAAAGGGATGCGCGGGATCGAGCCCGATCGGCGTCAACAAGGGCCGCACCTCGCGCAAAAAGAAATCGGCGACCCAGGCGCGTTCGGCGGGCGAACGGTCGGCACGGCCGAGAAGCCGCACGCCGCTTGCCGCCAGTGCCGGCAGGACCTGATCGTTGAGCGCGCGATACTGATCGTCGATCAGCGTTCGCGTGGCGCGGCTGATTTCAACCAGCAGCGTGCGCATCGAACTGAGCGTCATTCCCGCGGGCGGCATCTTCGCCCGCAGCTGCTCCTTCAGGCCGGCGACGCGGATCTCGAAATATTCATCGAGATTGCTGCCCAGAATGCAGAGGAAGCGCAGCCGCTCGAGCAGCGGCACGTCGGGATCCTGCGCGAGGGCGAGCACGCGACGATTGAAAGCGAGCAGTGACAGCTCGCGGTTGATCGGCGAGGTATCCAGCGCAGACGTGGACAACGATGGCGCTGCCGGCGTCGCTGCAGCGGTCGCATGGCCCGATCCGGTGGACACGGCGCCGACTCTGACAGCCGATTGTGACGCCGGCGTGACGGCCGACTCGGATGTCGCGGTCGCTGCCGTCGCCGCCGGTCGCGCGCGCTGCGGCTCCAGTCGCGATACCGAGGGGCGCACCAACGCCGCGCGAAGACGCCGGCCTTGTTCACGGCGAATCTTCACGTCAGGAACTTTGCGGCGAGCGGAAGCGCATCGAACGCGGTCAACGCTTGTTAAGCCGCTGCCTCCTCGACACCGTCGAGCCGCAGCCAGACGCAGCGGCCCTTTGACTCGCGATCCAGCGCTTCCATGTATTCGCGGTGCGCCGCGAGCTCTTCGACCGAGGGCTGGACGAGCTCGAGCGACCACCGGCCCTGCACGGCACCGGCGGATCCCGCGACATTCCATACGGGAATCGGCGCGCCCATGTCGATCGTCAGCGTTTCCTGGCCGCGCGTCATCGCCAAATAGACTTCGGCGAGCAGTTGCGCGTCCAACAGCGCGCCATGCAGCGTTCGATGGGCGTTGGAGATCGCGAAGCGCTCGCACAGCGCGTCGAGATTGTTGCGCTTTCCGGGAAACGATTCGCGAGCAAGCGAAAGCGTGTCGACGAGCGATGCATAAATCCCCGCGCAAACCGGCAAGCCGGTGCGCTCGAATTCCGCATCGAGAAACGCGACGTCGAAAGGCGCGTTGTGGATAACCCATTCGGCGCCTTGCGCAAACGTGATGAATTCCGTCGCCACATCGGTGAATCGCGGGCGGTGCTTCAGATCTTCCCACGTCAAGCCGTGGACTTCGGCTGCCGCGGTGTCGATTTCGCGCTCGGGGTTCAAATAGAAATGCAGATGCCGGCCGGTCTGGCGGCGATCGCTCAATTCGACCGCGGCGATTTCGATGACCCGATGGCCCTGCTTCGGGTCAAGGCCGGTGGTTTCGGTGTCGAGGACAAGCAGACGCATGAAGCGAGAGTCTAGCGCACGATGCGCTACTTTCTGTATTTTTGAATCGTCGACTGAATTTCCGCGATGGCGCGCTCGATCTCGTCATCGGTGAGATCGCGCTGCGATCCGCGGCGTTCCGAGAGCGTCATCGTCTTGTCGATCTCGGTCGCAAATTCACCCATGCCGAGCGTGTCGGTGATCGTCGTCTGCGTTTCATCGGTCAGCGTTTCCGGACCCCAGCGCACGATGATCGTCGATAGATTGTCGCCGTCCGCGCCGCCGCGCTCCTCGGCCTGATCCATCATCTTGGGCGCCGCGGTGAGCACCGGCGCCGACGTCAGCCACGTCGCCATGTCGCTTTGCGACATCGCGCTCCACACGCCATCGGTGCACAAGACCATGATGTCGCCGTTGCGGAGCGGAGTTCGACGTGACAGATCGATCACCGGATCGACGAGACCGCCCAGGCAGCTGAAGACCTTGTTGCGATCCGGATGCTCCGCCATGTCGGCCGTACTGATCAATCCCTGATCAACCAGATATTGGACCTTGGAATGATCCTTGGTGGCGCCGATCAGGCTTCCCTGCCGAAACAGATAAAAACGCGAATCGCCGGCATGCGCCCAATAAGCATGGCTTGCCTGCACGACGACGGCGACGCACGTCGTCCGCGGCGTCTCCAGCATCGAAAATTGGTTCGCGTAAGAGCCGAGCGCCGCGTGCGCGCGGAGCATCGTCTCCTGCAGAAACTTGAGTGGGTTGCGCAGGACGGGCTTGGCTTCCTGCTGGAACCGCTCGATGAAAAGCCGCACAGCGATTTGCGCGGCGATTTCGCCGCCGGCGTGACCCCCCATTCCATCGGCGACGACCAGCAGCAGCGTGTCGCGTCCGTAGGTATAGGCGAGCCGGTCCTGATTGACCTTCCGCGAGCCCTTGCGCGAATCCTGAAAAATCGTGAAACGCATACGTACGGAACGAAGACCTCAGTCTTGCGCAGTGCTGGCTCGGCGCGCTACGCGCTAATCTCGGAAAAGAGGCGGCGCTTGATGCTGCCGAGTAGCGTGAGCTTGCGCTTTCTCGGCGGAATGTCGCGAATCGCCCTCTGCAACGCAAAAACGCTTTGCGGCCGTTCCAGGGGATCGAGGCGCAAGCACCAGTCGATCACCTCGAGCAGGTTGTCGGAATACTGTCCTGACCAGATGCGTTTCGCCGGAACGAGATGGTCTTCCTGAACGCGCGCATCCGCCGCCTGCGGCGCAAAGGCCGCGAGACAAGCGAACATCGACGCCCCGGTGCCGTAGACATCGGTCCACGGTCCGAGCCGATCGGGGTCGCGGTATTGTTCCGGCGCGGCGAAACCCGGTGTGTACATCGGCGCGAGCTTCGGCCGATTGCTGGTGAGCGTCTGGCGCGCGGCGCCGAAGTCGAGCAGCACCGGGCTGCCGTCAGTGCGCAGATAGATGTTCGCGGGCTTGATGTCGAGATGCAAAAGCTTGTGGGTATGCACTTCGCGCAAGCCGTTCAGCAGATGCATGAAGACGTGCCGGACGAAGCGCTCGGACATCTGGTCCTGCCGCATCTGAATCTGCTGTTGCAACGTGCGGCCGCGCTCGTAGCGCATGACCATGTACACCGTTTCGTTGGCGCGAAAGAAGTTCAGCACGCGAACGACATTCGGATGATTGATCTTGGCGAGCGCCCGCCCCTCTTCGAAAAAGCACTTCATTCCGTAGCGGAACGACGTCAGATTCTCGACCGACGTTGCGCGAACGATATCGCCTTCGGTGCGCAGCACCAGCGATGACGGCAGGTATTCCTTGATCGCGACCGGCGCGCCGGTCTCGTCGAACGCGCGATAGACGATCGAAAAACCGCCGCGACTGATCTGCCGGTCGATGCGGTAGTTCAGCAGCTGATAGCCGCCGGGGAGGGCCTGATTGGGAACGGGCATTGCTGCGTTTGCAGGTGGAGCCTTCGCGACTCCGTTATCGGCTTGAGTTGCTCGCAATTCGCGTGCCAAATGCGCGCGTGCGCCTTGCATCAGGCGCCGATAACGCATACATTCTCCTGATGCCGGGGGCCAAAGTAAAGCAGGAAATCCTGCAAAAAGCGGCGCAAACAACCGAAAAGCGCCGATGATCGTCAGCATGACGGGCTTTGCCGCCGTTGCGGCGGAGCTACCGGGGCTGTCATTGGCGGTCGAATTGCGATCGGTCAATCATCGCTATCTCGACATCACTTTCAAGCTGCCCGACGAATTGCGTTCGCTCGAGCCGGCTTTGCGCGAGCAGCTCGCAGCCGAGCTCAAACGCGGCAAGGTCGAATGCCGGGTTGCGCTCAATCGCGTCGCCGCCGGCGCAGCACAGGTCGCCATCGATCAAGCGCGCGTGCGAGGGCTCGCGACGGCCGCGGCTGAAGTTCGGCAGCTTGTGCCCGGCGCGGCGCCGCTCTCCGCCGCTGAAATCCTCCGCTGGCCCGGCGTGCTGGTCGAGCCTGCGGTCGCTCCCGAGGCACTCGCGGAAGCTTTGCACCGCTTGATCGATCAGGCGCTAGTCGAGCTGGCCGCCGCACGCGCGCGCGAAGGCGCCAAATTGCAGGCATTGCTCGTTGCGCGCTGCGCCGATATCGAAGCGCAAATCGCGCGCGTGGCGCCCCGCATTCCCACCTTGCACGCGGCCTTCGTCGACAAGCTCGGGGCGCGGCTCAAGGAAGCGGGCCTCGACCCCAACGACGACCGCTTGAAGCAGGAGCTTGCGCTCTTCGCGACCAAGATCGACATCGCCGAGGAAGTGGCGCGGCTCTCGACCCACGTCACCGAGGTGCGGCGGGTGCTGGCACAAGGCGGCAGCGCCGGCAAGCGTCTGGATTTTCTCGCCCAGGAGCTGCATCGCGAGGCAAATACGCTAGGCTCCAAGTCCGTTGACGCCGAGCTGTCGCATACGTCGCTCGAGCTCAAGGTGCTGATCGAGCAGATGCGCGAGCAAGTGCAGAATATCGAGTAACGGCGCGAGCAGCCGGCGAGGGGCCTCATCAGACAATGACCGTCATCGCCACCCACCCGCCTCCGGCTTCCGGTTGCCTGTTCGTTCTCGCGGCGCCGTCCGGTGGTGGCAAGACGAGCCTCGTACGCGAGCTGTTGATCCGGGAACCCGGCATTCGGCTGTCGGTCTCCTATACGACGCGCCCCCCACGGCGGGGCGAGCAGGACGGCGTCCACTACCACTTCGTCGACGAAGCGAAGTTCGAGGCGCTCAAGAATGCCGGCGGGTTTCTCGAGCACGCGTACGTCCATGGCAACTGGTACGCAACGTCGGCGACGTGGCTCAAGCAGCAGATCGCCGAGGGCCACGATGTCCTGCTCGAGATCGACTGGCAGGGCGCGGCACAGGTGCGCAGGATTATTTCGTCGGCAGTGTTGATTTTTATTCTTCCGCCGACACTTGCGTCATTGAAGGAACGGCTCGAACGGCGCGGTCAGGATTCCGGCGACGTGATCGCGCGACGTTTGGAAGCGGCACGCGAGGAAATGCGCCACTGCGGCGAGTTTGATTATGTTATTATGAATCAGGACTTTGCAAGAGCCGTCGACGATCTGTCCGCCATCGTGCGCGCCGCGCGTCTCACGGCGCCGCGACAACAGATTCGTCATGCACGGCTGATTGCCGAGCTCACGAAACCCGACGTCCAGAAGGAGTAGCGAGTGGCACGTATCACGATCGAAGACTGCCTGGCCCGAATTCCGAACCGCTTCGAGCTGACGCTTGCGGCAACCAATCGCGCACGTCAGATCACCGCGGGATCGGCGCCGTTGTTGGACGCTGATCGCGACAAGCCGACGGTCATCGCATTGCGCGAGCTCGCTGCCGGCAAGATCGGCATCGAAATGCTGAACAAGACCACGCCGCCGCAGCCTTAGCATTATGCGGTGATGTCGGAAATCGCGGAATTCACCCGACACCTCGGCCATTACCTGCCGGCGCCTGACGTTGCGCTCGTCGAGCGCGCATTCGAGTTCTCCGAAACGGCGCATCGCGGACAGTTCCGCAAGTCCGGCGAGCCGTACATCACGCACCCGCTCGCCGTAGCGAGCATCCTGTCGCAATGGCGCATCGACGCCGAAGGTCTGGCGGCTGCGCTCCTACACGACGTGATGGAGGACACTTCCGTCACACGCACGCAGCTGGAATCGACGTTCGGCCGCCCCGTCGCTGAAATGGTCGACGGCGTCTCGAAGCTCGATCAGATCGAGTTCTCGACGCGCGAGGAAGCCCAAGCCGAGAGCTTTCGAAAGATGCTGCTGGCGATGGCGCGCGATGTGCGCGTCATCCTGATCAAGCTCGCCGACCGTTTGCACAACATGCGCACGCTCGATGCGATGGCGCACGCGCATCGTCGCCGCATTGCGCGCGAGACGCTCGACATCTACGCGCCGATTGCGAATCGCCTCGGCTTGAATTCGCTTTACCTCGAGCTGCAGGACCTGTCGTTCAAGCATCTCTACCAGATGCGCTATCGGATCCTCGCAAGCTCAATTAAGGCGGCGCGCGGCAATCGTCGCGAAGTGATGAACCGCTTGCTCGACGTGCTGCGCGAGGGCCTGGCGCATGCGCAAATTCCGGCGACGGTGGCAGGACGAGAGAAGACAATCTATTCGGTCTACAAAAAGATGCTGGAAAAGCACTACACGTTCTCGCAAGTGTTCGATATCTACGGCGTGCGCGTGCTCGTTGCCGATAAGAACGCGTGTTATGCGGCGCTTGGCGTGCTGCACGAGCTCTACAAACCGATCCCCGGCAAGTTCAAGGACTACGTCGCGATTCCCAAGGCCAACGGCTACCAATCGTTGCACACGACATTGTTCGGCCCGTTTGGGACGCCGCTGGAAGCGCAGATACGCACGCACGACATGCATCGGATCGCCGAAGCCGGCGTGGCCGCGCATTGGCTCTACAAGCAGGGCGGAACGCTTGATCTCGCCGAGGCGCAGCGTGAAACGCATCGCTGGTTGCAAAGCCTGCTCGAGATTCAATCGGAATCGCGCGACTCGAAGGAATTCTTAGAGCACATCAAGGGCGACCTTTTCCCTGAGGAGATCTACGTCTTCACGCCGAAGGGCAAGATCATGGCGCTGCCGCGCGGCGCGACGGCGGTCGATTTCGCGTACGGCGTGCACACCGACATCGGCCATCACTGCGTCGCCGCGCGCATCAACTACGAGCTCTTGCCGCTCCGCACCGAGCTCAAGAACGGCGATCACGTCGAGATCTTGACGTCGCCCACGGCGCGGCCCAATCCCTCATGGCTGTCATTTGTGGCGACCGGCAAGGCGCGCTCGAGGATCAGGCACTACCTGAAAGGCTTGCAGCAGAAGGAATCGGCGGCGCTCGGCGAAAGGCTGTTGAACCAGGCGCTCGCCACGTTGAAAGTCGAGCCGGAAGCGATTTCGTGGGACCGCTGGGAAGCCGTCGCGAAGGAATACGGAACGAAAAGCCATCTCGACATTCTGGCCGACATCGGTCTCGGCAAGCGGCTGTCGTTCGTCGTCGCGCAGGCGTTGACTCGGCACGGCAAAGCGGACGAGCCCGCGCCGCCAATAAAACCCGGGGCTTTGACATTACGCGGCGTCGAAGGCGTGGCGATTCAATACGCGCGCTGCTGCCGGCCAATTCCCGGCGATACGATCGTCGGTCAGTTCCGCAAGGGGCAGGGATTGATC
>VBCG01000240.1 GCA_005881895.1 Betaproteobacteria bacterium | reverse complement strand
CACCTTCCAGAAACCGTGCAGCGCCAGTTCATGCATCTTGTAGAGCGACAGGTACATCATCCGTGCGAACCAACCCTCGATCCACAGCTGGCGGCCGCCGAGACTACCCATCAAGTTACCGACGACCGAGTACTCGCCCAATGAGACGAGCGAACCGAAGTCGCGATACCGCCACGGCGCGAGAGGCTTGTTGCGCAATCGGTGATCGATCTGCTTGATCATGTGCGAGGCCTGCTGATGCGCTGCCTGTGCGCGCGGGGGTACCTGCGCGCCTTCCTTGCCGAGCCAGGCGCAGGCGGCGCAATCGCCGATGGCGAAGATGTTTTCGTCGCGCGTGGTTTGCAACGTGGGCAGTACCACGAGTTGATTGATGCGATTCGCCTCCAGGCCGTCGAGCTCCTTCAGAAATTCCGGCGCTTTCACGCCGGCGGCCCACACGACCAACTCGGCCGGAATGATCTCTCCAGTGGCGAGCCGCACGCCTGCAGGCAAGACCTCGGCCACGCGCGCGGACGTGCGCACATTCACTTGAAGTTTCGCGAGTAACTTGCTCGCCGCATCGGACAGGCGCGGCGGCAACGCCGGCAGGATGCGATCGGCGGCCTCGATCAGGATCAGCTGCATGTCCTTGTCGGGATCGATGCGATCAAGACCGTAGGACACCAAGGTGCGCGTCGTGTTGTGCAGTTCCGCCGCGAGCTCCACGCCGGTGGCGCCTGCACCGATGATCGCGACCTTGAGCTGCTCCGGACGTAGCGGCCCCGGCTGCGCGTGTGCGCGGATGTACGCGTTGACCAGTCGCCGGTGGAATCGCGTGGCGTCCTCCGGCGCGTCAAGGGAGATCGCATGCTCTTTCGCACCGGGCGTACCGAAATCGTTGGTCTGGCTGCCGACCGCGATGACCAGCGTGTCATAGGAGAACTGGCGTTGCGGCGTCACCTGATCGCCGTCCTCGACGAATGGCGCGACCGTGACGGAGCGATGCTTCCTGTCGAGACCGATCATCTGCCCGACCCGATACCGAAAGAAATGCCAATGCGATTGCGCGAGGTAGTTGGTTTCGTAAACCCCGAGAGCCATGCTGCCGGCGGCGATTTCATGCAGATGCGGTTTCCAGAAATGCGTTCGCGTCTTTTCGATCAGCGTGACGTGTGCCCTATTGCGCTTGCCGAGCTTGTCACCCATCCGCGTGGCAAGCTCGAGACCGCCCGCGCCACCGCCGACGACGACGATGCGATGCAGCGCCCCCGGGCGCGCCAGAGTGCCAGTCGCGTCCATCGTCGATTGCACCGAAGCACCTTCAGTTCTCGCGCCTTGAGTTCGCAGTGGAGCCTCGAGGTACGCCACTATGCCGCCTTAGCGGCGATGTGCGCTTCGGTCGCGTCGAGGACCTTTTCCGGCTCTTCGGCCTCGGCGTCGGTTTCCTTATTCAGAACCTTCCGCATACGCGCCTCATTGAGCTCGCCGCACCATTTGCCGACAACCACCGTCGCGACGCCGTTGCCGATCAGATTCGTCAACGCCCGCGCCTCGGACATAAAACGGTCGATGCCGAGGATCAGTGCCAAACCCGCAACCGGCACGTGACCGACCGCCGAAAGCGTGGCGGCCAGCACGATGAAGCCGCTTCCCGTAACTCCTGCCGCACCTTTGGAGGTCAGGAGCAATACCGTCAGCAACGTGATCTGCTGACCCAAGGTCATCGGCGTATTGGTCGCCTGCGCCACGAACACCGCAGCCATCGTCAGGTAGATCGACGTTCCATCGAGATTGAACGAGTAACCCGTGGGGATCACGAGGCCCACCGTCGATTTCTTGACGCCAAGATTCTCCATCTTCGCGATCATCCGCGGCAGCACGGACTCGGACGACGACGTGCCGAGCACGATCAACAGTTCTTCCTTGATGTAGCGGATGAACTTGAGGATCGAAAAACCGTGGAAGCGCGCGATCAGGCCAAGGACAATCAGGATGAACACCAGGCAGGTGAGGTAGAAGGTTCCCATCAGCTTGCCCAGCGACAGGAGCGAGCCGACGCCGTACTTGCCGATGGTGAAGGCCATCGCACCGAATGCCCCGATCGGCGCCACTCTCATGATGTAGCCGACGATAGTGAAAAGAACGTGCGACGCCTTTTCGATCCAGTCGAACACCAGCGTGCCGCGGCCGCCGAAGCGGTGCAGCGCGAAGCCGAACAGCACGGCGAACAGCAGCACCTGCAGAATTTCGCCCTTCGCGAAGGCATCGACAACGGTACTGGGAATGATGTTGAGCAGGAAATCGGTCGTGCTCTGCATCTGTCCGGGCTTCGTGTACGCCGCGACGCCCTTGGTGTCGAGCGTCGCCGGGTCGATGTTCATTCCCGCACCCGGCTGCACAACGTTGACGATGGTCAGACCCACGATCAGCGCGACCGAGCTGACGATTTCGAAATACAGCAGCGCATAACCGCCGGTCTTGCCGACCTTCTTCATGTCCTCCATGCCAGCGATGCCGACGACCACCGTGCAGAAGATGATCGGGGCGATGATCATCTTGATCAGCTTGATGAAGCCATCGCCGAGCGGTTTCATCGCCTCGCCGGTCGCCGGGTAGAAATGCCCGAGGAGGACGCCGATCACGATCGCGACGATGACCTGGAAGTACAGCGACTTGTAGAGCGGCTTGCCTGCAGGTCCCATTGAAGTCCTCCTTGTTTGAATCGCCGATCTCCGGGTGCTCGAACGCGTCACGCTGCGCCGGCTGCCACCGCCTGGCGGTCGGCGTGATAACTGGAACGAACCAGTGGACCACAAGCGACGTGCGCAAAGCCCATTCGGCGCGCGATGCCTTCGAGCGCCTTGAACGTTGCCGGCGTCGCGTAACGGCGCACGGGCAGATTGCCTGCGCGCGGTTGCAGGTATTGGCCGACGGTGAGCATGTCGACGTTATGCCGGCGGAGATCATGCAGCACGTCGACGATCTCGTCGTCCGCCTCGCCGAGCCCGAGCATCAGTCCCGATTTCGTCAGGCATGCGGGGCGGCGCGCCTTGAACGCGCGCAGCAACTCGAGCGAATTCGCGTAGTCCGCGCCCGGCCGCGCCTCGCGATACAGACGCGGCACCGTCTCGAGATTGTGATTCAGCACGTCGGGTGGCGTTGCCGCAAGAATGTCGAGCGCGATGGCGAGCCGACCGCGAAAGTCGGGAACCAGCACTTCGATCCGCGTGTCCGGCGAGCGCTCGCGCACCGCGTCGATACACGTGGCGAAATGCGCCGCGCCGCCGTCGCGCAGATCGTCGCGATCGACGCTGGTGATCACGACATGCTTCAATGCCAGCAATGCGACCGTATGCGCAAGATGCGCGGGCTCATCGGCATCGGGTGGCTCGGGCCGTCCGTGCGCAACGTCGCAGAACGGGCAGCGTCGCGTGCAGAGATCGCCGAGGATCATGAATGTCGCCGTGCCGCTGCCGAAGCACTCGCCGATATTCGGGCATGAGGCCTCTTCGCACACCGTGTGCAGCCGCTGTTCGCGCAGCACTCGCTTCATGTCGCGAAACCGCGGAGCGTGCGACAACCGCACGCGGATCCAGTCCGGTTTCGCGAGCATCGATGCGGGCTTGATCTCGATCACGCGGCGTCCCGGTAGAGGAGCTGTCTTGGCGTCGCCACGCTGGCCGCGGGATGTGGCCGCGTGCGCCATCAATCGGTCTTCCATTGCTTTTCTCGTTGCGCGCCGGCCTCCGCTACGGCCAACGCCGTCATGTTGACGATCCGCCGCACCGTCGATGATGGGGTCATGATGTGCACCGCCTTGGCAGCACCGAGCAGGATGCCGCCGACGGTGATGCCTCCGCCTGCCGTGACGCGCAAAGCGTTGTAGGTAATGTTGGCGGCGTCGACATTCGGCATGATCAGCAGGTTGGCGTCCGCGGCGAGGCGAGCGTCCGGAAACTCGTTGTCACGGATCGTGCTGTCGAGCGCCGAATCGGCGCGCATCTCGCCTTCAATCGAGAGACCGGGCGCGCGATCGAGGATGATCGCGAGCGCATCGCGCATTTTCTGAGCCGACGGCGCGTCGGAGCTGCCGAAGCTCGAATGCGACACCAGCGCGACGCTCGGCTTGACGCCGAAGCGCTTCAGCTCTTCAGCCGCGAGCAACGTCATCTCGGCGATCTCGAGCGAATTCGGATCGCGGTTGACGTGCGTGTCGCAGATGAACAATTGGCGGCCCGGGAGAATCAACATCTGCATCGCGGCAAACGTACGCGCGCCGTCGCGCAGCCCGATAACCGTCCGTACGTAACGCAAGTGGTCGGCGTAGTCGCCGTGCGTTCCGCACAGCATCGCGTCGGCGTCCCCGCGACGCACGAGCATCGCGGCGATCAGCGTCGGCCGGCTGCGGATCTCTTCCTGTGCTTGCGCTTTTGACACGCCTTTACGCTGCGCCAGCTGGTAATAGTCGAGCCAGGTCTCGCGATAGCGTGGATCGTCGAGAATGTTGACGACTTCGCAGTTGTCGCCCAGCTTCAAACGCAACCCAAGCTTCGCGATGCGCGCCGCGACGACGTCGGCGCGACCGACGAATACCGGACGCACGATGCCTTCGTCGATCGCGGCCTGCGCAGCGCGCGGCCTGCGCAGCGCGCAGAACGCGCTCGTCTTCGCCTTCCGCGTACACGACGCGTTTCGGCGCACGTTTCGCCGCAGCGAACACGGGCTCCATCGTGGTTCCCGATTGATAGACGAACCGTCCGAGCTGGTCGCGATAGGCATTGAAGTCCTGGATCGGACGACTGGCGACGCCGCTTTCCATCGCCGCTTTCGCGACGGCAGGCGCGATCGTCGTGATGAGCCGCGGATCGAACGCGCGCGGAATGAGGTAGTCAGGGCCGAACGCCGGTGTCGGCTCGCCGTACGCCTGCGCGACGAGCTCCGAAGGCTCCGCCTGCGCGATAGCGGCCAGCGCGCGCACCGCGGCGAGCTTCATCTCTTCGTTGATCGTGCTCGCGCCGCAGTCGAGCGCGCCGCGAAAGATGAAGGGAAAGCACAGCGAATTGTTGACCTGGTTCGGATAGTCGGACCGGCCGGTTCCGATCAGGCAATCGGGCCGCGCTTCTTTGGCGACCTCCGGCCGAATCTCCGGCTCGGGATTCGCCATCGCGAG
>VBCG01000110.1 GCA_005881895.1 Betaproteobacteria bacterium | reverse complement strand
CAGCAAGTCTCGAAATACATCTGGACGGGTCCACCCGGACTGGAGTCGATTTATCAGCCGGTCGACTTGATGGACTTCGTCGTGCGGATGGACGTGTGGAACAAGCTCTCGCCGAAGATGAAGCAGTGGGTGGACGACGAAATCCAGGTTTATTCCAACGTGCACCACGCGGCGATCCAGAAGGCCGATCTCGAAGCGTGGGGCAAATTCGAGAAGGCGGGCACGCAGATCAATCGCATGCCGCTCGAGGACTTGCCAAAGTGGCAGCGCATCGCCACCCCCATCTGGTTTAAATGGGCGAACAAGGACAAGGACGCGGCGCGGGTGTTCAAGGTTCAGCTCGAGATCATGGAGTCCCATACGTACGGCTACGTGACACCGGACATGTACAAGGGGCTCAAAGTCGAAGCCTAGGGCTTCCTGGTTCCGCCGCGTGCGGATCTCCATCCACTGAATGCGGAGGCGCCGAAATGGCGCCTCCGCCGTGTTCAACGCATCGCTTCAGCGACCATGCCGAGCTTAAGCTTCGTATTGCCCCATTGGCTCTACTGGGTAATGCTACTGATCTTCCCGCTGATCGCGATGTATCTGTTATCGCGTCAGCGTCGTAACCCTCCCGATCGCCGGCCGTCGCTCTTCATCGCGTACTTGTTCTGGTTTTTGTCCGGCTATTTGGGCATCCACCGCTTTTATCTACGCAGTGGCTGGGGCTTTGTGTTCATCCCCGTATTCCTCGGCATCATCTACTGCAACACGCAGATCCGCGAAGTCCGCGACGACGAGTCACGCACGTTTGCAGCGCTGGAACAAGCGCAGGCGGCGCGCGAAAGAGCACGTCCGCGTGAGGGCATCGAACCCACGCCCGAGAGCAAAGCGGAACTCGAGCACGCCGAGGCCGAGGTCCGCACGCTCGACGCCGACTATCAAAAGGCAAAAGGGATTCGTGACCACTGGAAGAGTCTCGCCAGTGGCGGAGCGATTGCGCTCGCCGTCATGTTGCTGATCGACGCCGCACTGCTGCCGGGACTCGTCCGCCGGCGCCGCGCGCTCGAGATTGCCGAACCGTCGCTCGAAGTCGTCCATCCCGATGCGGTGGCGGGTGTGCACGAGGGCGGCGTCGGCGAGGACCCGACGCTCGCCGTCCACAGCAAAGTCACCGACATCATCGACGGCATCACCACGAAGGTCGGCCTGTTCGTCGCGTGGTGGGCCGTGATCGCCGTCTTTGCGTATTACTACGAGGTCGTCGCCCGCTTCATCTTCAATTCACCGACCAACTGGGTGCACGAGAGCATGTTCCTGATGTTCGGCATGCAGTACATCCTGTGCGGCGCTTATGCCTACTGCGAGGACCAGCATGTGCGCGTCGATGTGATTTACGCGCAATTTTCGCGGCGAGGAAAAGCGATCGCCGACATCCTCACCTCGGTTTTCTTTTTCATCTTCACTGTCACGCTGCTGGTGACCTCGCTCCGATTCGCGCTCGACGCGGTTTCCGTGGGCGAGCATTCGTTCACTGAGTGGGGCATCCAGTACTGGCCGGTGAAGCTGACGATGCCGATCGGCGCCGCGCTGATCGTGCTGCAAGGTCTGTCGAAGCTCGTCAAAGACATCATGATCGTCTCGCGGAAGGGGGCCTAAGTGGGCCTCGAAATCGGCATCGGCTGGCTCACAGTCCTTCTGTTCGGCTCTCTCGCGTTGGTATTGATGCTCGGGCTGCCGATGGCCTTTTGCACGGGTAGTCTCGCGGTGATCTTCCTGTTCGTGTTCGGCAACGGCGCAATTCTCAACATGCTGCCGTCGCGCATCTTTCCGTTCATGACGGATTACCAGCTCTCTGCCGTTCCGCTGTTCATCTTCATGGCCGCGGTGCTCGAAAAAGCCGGGATCATCGAGGAATTGTTCGACGTCATTTACAAATGGCTCGGCGCGCTCAAGGGCGGGCTCGCATCTGCAACTGTGCTTGCTTGCACCGTGCTTGCGGCGATGGTCGGTGTCGTCGGCGCGACCGAAGTCACGATGGGCATGATCGCGCTGCCGGCAATGCTGAAGCGCGGCTATGAGCCGAAGCTCGCGTGCGGATCGCTGCTGGCCGGCGGCACGCTCGGCATCCTCATCCCGCCGTCGGTGATGGCTATCGTCTACGCGGTCGTCGCGCAGCAGTCGCTCGGCGAGCTTCTGATCGGCTCGGTGTTCCCCGGACTGCTGCTGTCCGGCATCTACATCGGCTACGTGACCATGCGGTGCTACATCAATCCCAAGCTCGGACCGGCGTTGCCGGTCAACGAGCGTGTGAGCTTTCCGGAGAAGCTCCGGTTGTTGCGCAACACGATCACTCCGGTGCTCGTCATCTTGCTGGTGCTCGGGATCATCTTCTTCGGTGTCGCGACGCCCGTCGAGGCGGCGGGCATCGGTACTTTCGGCGCCCTTGTCGTCTGCGCGTTACATCGGCGGCTCACCTGGCTGACGCTCGGCGACGCGGCGATTGCCACGCTCAAGGCCACGGCGATGGTCATGTGGATCTTCTTCGGCGCGACGATGTTT
Organism: Betaproteobacteria bacterium; assembly: GCA_005881895.1. GTDB lineage: Bacteria > Pseudomonadota > Gammaproteobacteria > Burkholderiales > Casimicrobiaceae > VBCG01. The sequence goes on along the minus strand of VBCG01000110.1, from coordinate 11,664 downwards.
GTGGGATTCTTCATCGTCAAGGGCGGGCAGACGTTCGTGTCCGAGCTGATCCTGGCCACCGGCCTCGCGCCTTACGGCATTCTGTTTCTGATGATGGTCGTGCTTTTCATTCTCGGTATGTTTCTCGATTGGGTCGGCATCCTGCTGCTCACGGTTCCGATCTTTCTGCCGATCATGAAAAGCCTTCCATTCGACGGCGCATTTGGTCTTCAGGGCGTTCCGGCGGGCGATGTGGCGCTCTGGTACGGCGTCATCTTCATGGTCAACATGCAGATGGCGTTCTTGAGTCCGCCGTTCGGCTATTCGCTGTTTTATCTGAAAAGCGTCGCGCCGCCGCAAATCACGATGGCACTGATCTTTCGTGCCGCGATTCCCTTCATCGGCCTGCAAGCGCTGGGACTCGCGCTTTGCATCGTCTTCCCGGGGATCATTCTGTGGCTACCCAAACTCCTCTACGCGGGACACGGGTAGCGGGAGTTGATCAGGCGCCCAGCGCGCGCCGCTCGCGCAGTGCCTGAGCCAGCGTCCCGGCATCGACATACTCGAGCTCGCCCCCGACGGGCACGCCCCGCGCGAGCCGGCTCACGGCAAGCCCGCGGGCCTGCAGAAGCTCACCAACATAGTGCGCCGTCGCCTCGCCCTCGTTGGTGAAGTTGGTCGCCAGGATTGCTTCCTTGACGACGCCGTCGGCCGCGCGCTTCAACAGCCGATCGAGGTGGATTTCTTTTGGGCCGATGCCGTCGAGGGGGGAGAGACGGCCCATCAGGACGAAATACAAACCGGAATACGCCTGCGAATGCTCGACCATCAACAGATCGGCCGGCGTCTCGACGATGCAAAGCTGGGTTGGATCGCGCTTCCCCGAACGGCACAACGCGCAGACGACATCTTCGGTGAACGTGTTGCACCGCTCACAGTTACGGATCGAACGGGTCGCACTTTCCAATGCACGGGCCAAACGCAGCGCCCCGTCACGGTCATGCTGGAGCAGATGGAGCGCCATGCGCTGTGCCGCCTTCGGACCGACACCGGGGAGCGACCGGAGCCCTGCGACGAGACCATCGAGGCTCGACAGCGGTTCCTGCGCCGCACGCGCCGGAGTTTTGCGATCGTTCATCGACAAGGTGAGGCCGGCTTCCGCGACGCGACCGCGACGCCGAAGCGGCTCAGAAGGGAAGCTTGAAGCCGGGCGGCATCGGCATGCCCGCGGTGAGACCGCCCATCTTCTCCTGCGTCGTGAGCTCGACGCGGCGTACGGCGTCATTCATCGCCGCGGCCACGAGATCCTCGAGCATGTCCTTTTCTTCGCCCATCAGCGACGCGTCGATCGAGACGCGACGCACGTCGTAGCGGCACGTCATCACAATCTTGACCAGTCCCGCGCCCGCCTGACCTTCGACTTCGATTCGCGCGAGCTCTTCCTGGGCGCGCTTCAAGTTGTCTTGCATCTGCTGCGCCTGCTTCATCAGCCCGGCGAGCTGGTTCTTCATCATGACGTTTCTCGATGTGCGATCGTGGTTGGACGCTTCGAGCGCGCCGATGGTTCGAGACTTTACCGCAGACGGCCGACACGAACCGCCGGCGTTGGATTTTTGCGCCAGCTATCGCCGGTGATGAATGCGGCGCGACGCCGCGCGATGGCGGCAATACGAAACTCGCGGGCGCGCATCGCGGTGCATCGCACGGCGGAGCCGCCGGCGAATGCCGCGGCGAAGTCTCTGGCGCGGCGTACGATGATCAGGCGAATCTGCATCGTCGAAGATCAATTCCTCGACGCGCAATTTCTGGCGCGACTTTCGGTCCGAGAGACGCCACTGGAGCAGCACGCGCTCGGTTGCGCAGCGGCGCGGATTGCAAAAGCGTGCTCCGTTGCCCGGTGTCGTGCGTAACGCTTTCACGGATTTCGATTCTGAACGGGCGAGAGTTTGACGAAGGGATATCCGCTGTTCTAGCAAGGACCGGTCCCATGATGGAAATCCAGTGCCAAATCATCGCGTTGGAGCAATGGCGGCGCGGGGTGCGCACGCGCGGGCGTAAGAAGCGCCGACGAAAACACGTTGTGACGCTGACGTTGTACGTCACCGATCGACGCCCCGCGAGCGGGAATTAGGGCGACTTGGCGTTATCGTCCGACAGCGGCGCGATCGTATCCGGCTTGATTCTGGCGTCGAAGCGAGACAGGAGGTCCCGCACGAACGGCTCGTCGCGAAAGGCTTTCTCACCTTGAGCTTTCGCTTCGGCGCGAACCTTCCTTTCCTTCGCCGCCAGCGATGCGTCGGTTACTTCGCCCACTTCGAACGCCATCAACAGCTTGCGACCCGTTGCCGCCTCGAGCGCTGTCTTCAGCTTGTCGGCGTAAGCCTTGTCGGCAAGATGCTTGTGCGATGCCGGCAGCGCGAGCGTGAGGGCGTTGCCGACCAAAGACTTCAACTCGGTCTGTGCCGCGATTTGTGCGGCCATGCCCGAAAGCTTCAGACCCGCGACAAATCCCGGCCAGCTTGCGGGATCGTCGGGCAGCGAGGGAGTGTCCGCGCTTCTCGGCGCAACGGGCCCCGTCCGTGTTTCTGCGCGGGCGGGTGCGCGCAAGGCCGCGACGTTCGAATCGACATTCTTGCTTGAACGTTCGAGCGGCTTCGCTCCGCTCGAGCCGACCGGCGCAGACGCCTTGGCCGACGAACCGGCGCTTGCCGGCTCGAACGCGAGGAGACGCAACAACGTCATCGCAAAACCCGTTTCCTCGTCGGGCGCCAGCGCAAGGTCAGCGCGACTTTGTGCGCAAATCTGATACGCGAGTTGCACGGTTTCCGGCGTGAATTGCGCGGCGTATTCCTCGATGCGAGTCGCGTCATCGAACTGCGCCGCAGCGGCCGGAACGACTTGCGCAACGGCGATGCGATGAAATAGCGAGGCAAGCTCGTCCAACGCGGTGCCGAACGCGAGACCGCGCGTTCCGAGCGCGGCGCTCTCGGCCAGCAGCGCCGCACCGTCGCGCGCCACGAGCGCATCGACGATCCGGTGAACATGATCGCGGTCGACGGCGCCCAACATCGAGCGCACGACGCTTTCCCGCACTTCTCCGGCGCCGAAGGCAATCGCCTGATCGAGGAGACTCAATGCGTCGCGAACGCTTCCCTGCGCAGAGCGCGCAATCAACGCGATGGCGCCCTCGTCGTACACGATCGATTCGGCGTCGAGAATATGCGCGAGGCGCGCGGCGATCAGCGTCGGCGCCAACGGCTTCAGATTGAACTGCAGACAGCGCGAAAGGACCGTGACGGGAATCTTCTGTGGATCGGTCGTCGCCAATACAAATTTGACGTGCTCCGGCGGCTCCTCGAGCGTCTTGAGCATCGAGTTGAACGCCGCCTTCGACAGCATGTGCACTTCGTCGATCAGATAGACTTTGTAGCGGCCGACGGTCGGCGCGTAGCGCGCGTTATCGAGAATATCGCGCATGTTGTCGATGCCGGTGTTCGACGCCGCATCGAGCTCGAGCAGATCGACGAATCGACCGGCGTCGATTTCCACGCATGCCGGACAGACGCCGCAGGGTGTCGGCGTGACGCCGTTAATGCAGTTGAGGCTCTTCGCGAGGATGCGCGCGATCGTCGTCTTGCCGATGCCGCGCGTTCCGGTCAACAGATACGCGTGATGCAGCCGCCCGCGCTCGAGCGCATTGGTGAGCGCCGTGACGACGTGTTCCTGACCGGCAAGCTCGGCGAAGGTTTTCGGCCGCCACTTGCGCGCGAGGACTTGATAGCTCATGTGCGATTTGATCGTGCTACGAAGAGTAGGCTATTTGCCGCCAGATCGGGTTGAGACAAGGCGAGAGCCGGCGAGAACGCGCAGCGTACATGGACGTACGTGAGCGTTTGAGCCGGCGAGCAACGAAGTATCAGCCCGATATGGCGAGCAAAGAGCGGGGGTGGCGAGCCGTTCCCCCGGCACTTGCAGAGATTCGCTGTGGCTGCTTCCTTCCGGACCTGACCAGATTCACGACCGTGCAATGCGGGGCGACCCGCCACTAATGCAACATTATACGCGGCGGGACCTTGAGCCGGTCGGTCCGGATCATGACATCTGCATGATGATCGCTATAATCGCTACCAATGCGTGCTCCGACCAAAATCGTCGCGCGCGGCGCGGGTCTCAGAGCGTTGGCGGGCGCGTTGACGCTGCTCTCCGCCTGCGGACCGTCACCGCCGCCTGCACGGCAACACGCTGACGAGATCGTCGCCGCCGTGCGTCCAGGGCCGGCGAGCTGGTTTCCGGGTCCGGACGGCGAGGCATCGGGTTTCGATCACGATTTGCTGATCCGCTTCGCGCGCGAGCAATCGCGGCCGTTACGGATCATCACCGTGCGAAGCGCCTCCGAATTGCTTGCCAAAGTCGTTGCAGGCGAGGCCGACATCGGCATGGGCGGCCTCTTTCAGGCGGCGTCCGCGAAGGAAAGTCTCACCGCAACGCGACAGGACGCAGCGCAGAGCAGCGACGTCGCGCTGCGCGTGCTGTGGACCACCGGCATTCACGCCGTCGAGCCTGTGCTGATCTACAACGTCGACGGCTACAAGCCCAAGAGCTTCTCCGACCTCGTCGATGCAACGGTTGCCTATCCTGCCGGTACCGGTCTCGACTCGCAGCTTGCCGCCGTTCGCTACACGCATCCGGAAACGATTTGGGCGTCGATCGATGTGCCCGCTTCGGAAGCGCTGATCTCGCAGGTGTCCGAAGGCACCGTCGACTATGCGATCGTCCCGTCGAACGACGCGGCGGTCGCCCGCAATATCTATCTCGATTTCGACGTCGCATTTGCGGCGGGTCCGCGCCGCGAGCTCGCGTGGGCCGTGGCGCCCGCACACACCGTGCTTCGCGATGCGCTCGATCAATACTTCGCCCGGTCGCGCAAGGACGGTACGCTCGCGCGCTCGGCAGATCGGTACTTCGACACGTCACGCGGTGTCGAGCGCATCGACGCAGGCGTGTTTCGCGATCGAATCAAGACGATGCTGCCGCAACTTCAGCGCGTATTCGAGCAGGCGCAAGCGACGAGCGGCACCGAATGGCGACTGCTCGCTGCCGTGGCGTACCAGGAATCGCAATGGGATCCGCTCGCGACGAGCGAAACGGGCGCGCGCGGCGTCATGCAGCTGACTGAAGAAACGGCGCGCCACTTGGGCGTCGGCGATCGGGTGGATACGAAAGCGTCAATACTCGCAGCCGGCCGTTATTTGCAGCTACTGAAGACGAAACTGCCCGAGCGGATCGCCGAGCCCGATCGGACGTGGCTCGCGCTCGCCGCATTCAACATCGGCATCGCGCACCTCGAGGACGCGCGCATCCTTGCCCAAAAGCAAAAGCTCAATCCAGATCACTGGAGCGACGTCAAAAAGACGCTGCCCCTGCTCGCGCAACCCGAGTTCTACGAAAACGCGAAGTTCGGCTATGCGCGGGGCGGCATGCCTGTCGCTTTCGTCGATCGCGTCCGCGCCTATTACGATATCCTCCTCCGCACGCAACCGCTGTTCAAACCACGGCTCGGCCCTGTCGACGGCGCGTTCGAATCCGCCGCTCGATAAACGCGGAAGGACGTCATGTTGGTTCGGTTACGCACGCTGTGCCTCTTCATCTGTTGCCTGGCCGCCACTGCGGCGCTTGGCGCGCAGCCGGCCAACCGCGTCTGGCTGGATGACTACACGTGGACCGAGCTCGCCACGGCGCTCAATGCCGGCAAGACAACGATCATCGTGCCAATCGGCGGCACCGAGCAGAGCGGACCGCACATGGCGCTGGGAAAGCACAACGTGCGCGTCAAAGTCCTGGCCGAGAGGATCGCGCTCGCACTTGGCAACGCGCTCGTCGCACCCGTCGTCGCCTACGTACCCGAGGGCAGCATCGATCCGCCGACCGCGCACATGCGTTTCCCCGGCACCATCAGCGTTCCCGAGCGCGCCTTCGAAGCGGTGCTCGAGTCCGCGGCGCGCAGCTTCAAGCGCCACGGCTTTCGCGACATCGTGTTCATCGGTGACCACGGCGGATATCAAAAAAGCGAGCAGGCGGTTGCTGCGCGTTTGAACCGCGAGTGGGCGGCATCGCCGACGCGCGTTCACGCCATCGTCGCTTTTTACGAAATAACGCAGTCACGCTATCGCGAGCTGCTGCAACGCCGCGGCTTCACTGACGAAGAAATCGGTACTCACGCGGGTGCTGCCGATACGTCGCTGGCGCTCGCCGTCGATCCCTCCCTTGTGCGCGAGGACCGTTTGCAAACGGCGGCGGCGGATGGGCAAAAAAGCGGCGTGTACGGCGACCCGCGGCGGTCAAGCGCCGAGCTCGGTGGTCTCGGTATCGATGTTATCGTCGCGGAAACAGTGAACGAGATTCGCAACGCCGTGAAACGCCGCTGAACCCCTTTGCGCTGGCTTCTCGGGTCGCAGGAAGCCCTCCTCCTTCAGGGAAACTCTGTGAACGTGCCGTCCCGTCTCCCTCTTTCGTTGCGCTTTTTCGTCGGCGCTGCATCGCTCCTTTCGCTTCCTGCGATCGCGGCCGAAGCGCAAACGAGCTCCGCGAGCGTGTCGACGGTCGCGACCGTTCCCGGCATGCCGCCCGTGATCGATCCTTCGAACCTTTACAGCGAAGCAACCGCCGGCAAGCTGAACGTCATTGTCACCGGCGACCTGCCGCGCGTTTACGTCCCCAATCTTCAATCGAACGACGTGTATGTCATCGATCCGATGACGATGAAAGTGGTGGACCGCTTCAGAGTCGGCGTCAATCCACAGCACGTGGTTCCGTCATGGGACTTGCGCACGCTGTGGGTGGCGAACAACGCCGAAAATCGTACCGACGGCAGCCTGACGCCGGTCGATCCGAAGACCGGCAAGCCCGGCCGGGCCATTCCCGTTGACGATCCGTACAACATGTATTTCTCACCCGACGGCAAGTCCGCGATCGTCGTTGCGGAAGCGCTGAAGCGTCTCGATTTCAGGGACCCGCAAACAATGCAGCTGCAATATTCGCTGCCGACACCGCAATGCGGCGGCATCAATCACGCGGACTTTTCGATCGATGGTCGCTACGCAATCTTCACATGCGAATTTCAGGGCGGCCTTGTGAAGATTGATCTGGTCGAGCGCAAAGTCCTCGGCTACATCCGATTGTCGAAAGGCGGCATGCCGCAGGACATCCGGATTTCGCCGGATGGGAAATTGTTCTATGTCGCCGACATGATGGCCGACGGCGTGTTCGTCGTCGACGGCGCGGCATTCAAAGAAATCGATTTCATCAACACCGGCAAGGGGACGCACGGACTCTATCCGAGCCGCGATGGCCGGAAGCTCTACGTGACCAATCGCGGGTCGAACAAGATTCATGGGCCGCCCGGCGGCAAAGGCAGCGTGTCGGTCGTCGATTTCGCGACGCATAAAGTCGACGTCACGTGGCCCGTTCCCGGCGGCGGAAGTCCCGACATGGGCAACGTCAGCGCCGACGGCAAGGTGCTCTGGTTATCGGGTCGCTACGACGACGTCGTGTATGCGTTCGACACCACGAGCGGCGAAGTCACGAAGATCAAGGTGGGCAAAGAACCGCACGGCCTTGCCGTGTGGCCGCAGCCCGGGCGCTATTCGTTAGGGCACACAGGGAACATGCGGTAGCTCAACGGCGCGGACCGATCACCTTCAGCCCGCCCATATACGGCTGCAATGCCGCGGGGACATCGATCGAGCCGTCGGCACGCTGATAATTCTCGAGCACGGCGACGAATGTGCGCCCGACGGCTAGTCCGGAGCCATTCAACGTATGCACCAGCTCGGGTTTGCCTTGCGCATTGCGAAAGCGCGCCTGCATCCGCCGCGCCTGAAACGCTTCGCAATTCGAGCATGACGAGATCTCGCGGTACACGTTCTGTCCGGGCAGCCACACTTCGAGGTCGTAAGTTTTTGCCGCCGCAAAGCCGATGTCGCCCGTGCACAACGTGACGACGCGATACGGCAGCTCGAGTCGCCGCAGAATCGCCTCAGCATGCTGCGTGAGCTCTTCGAGCGTATCGTAGGACCGATCGGGATGCACGATCTGCACGAGCTCCACCTTGTCGAACTGGTGCTGGCGGATCATGCCGCGCGTGTCCTTGCCGTAGCTACCCGCCTCGGAACGGAAGCACGGCGTATGCGCAACCAGTCGAATGGGTAACGCATCCACCGCGAGAATCTCGTCGCGAACCGTATTGGCCAGCGTGACTTCCGACGTGGGGATCAGGTAGAACGGCTCGTGCTCGTCGTCGCTGCCGCCTTTGCGTACAGAGAACATGTCGGCTGCGGATTTCGGCAATTGCGTCGTGCCCACCAATGTTTCCGCGTTCACGATGTACGGTGTATAGCACTCCGTGTAACTATGATCTCGCGTATGCACATCGAGCATGAACTGCCCCAACGCCCGGTGCAGCCGCGCGAACTCGCCGCGCAGAAACGAAAACCGCGCGCCCGACAACTTTGCCGCGACGGGAAAATCGAGCAAGCCGAGCGCTTCGCCAAGGTCCACATGATCCTTGACGGGAAAATCGAAGCTCCGCGGCTTGCCAACGCGCCGCACTTCGGCATTGTCGAGGCTCGTCGTGCCGATCGGCGTCGTCGGATGCGTCAGATTGGGAAGATTGAGCAGGAATTCGCGCAATCCATATTGGACTCGGGCAAGCTCCGCTTCCAGTCGCTCGAGCTCCTCACCCAAATCGCCCACATCCGCGAGCAGTTTGGAAGCGTCTTCGCCGCGCCCCTTCGCAATACCGATCTGCTTGGAGAGCGCGTTACGTCGCGCCTGCAACTCCTGCGTGCGGGTTTGAATCACCTTGCGCTCCGCCTCGAGCGCTTCGAACTGTGCGACGTCAAGCGTGACGCCGCGTTTGGCGAGACCTGCGGCAACGGCTGGAAGATCGTTGCGCAACAGATTGATATCGAGCATGGCGGAAGTCTAGCAGAGGGTCTTGCGTTCCCTTGCCGCGCGACCCATCGTTGTCGGCGTCAGTCCTTCGGGTCTTCGTCGCCGCCTGGCTTTCGCGCGCTGCGATCGCGTTCGTGCAATGCCGCCAAGCGTTCGCGAATCCGCCCTTCGAGCCCACGTTCGGTCGGCTCGTAGAACGTGACGGGCGGCATGTTGTCAGGAAGATAGTGCTCGCCCGCCGCATACGCATCTTCCTCGTCGTGCGCGTAGCGATAACCTTTGCCGTAACCGATATTCTTCATCAGACGCGTCGGCGCATTGCGCAAGCGGAGAGGAACCGGCCGTGAGCCGTCTTCGCCGATGAAGCTGCGCGCCTTGCCAAACGCGGTGTAGACGGCGTTGCTTTTAGGAGCAGCCGCCAGATAAAGGACGCATTGGGCAAGTGCAAGCTCGCCTTCGGGTGAACCGAGCCGTTCGTAGGTGGCGATTGCGTCGAGCGCGAGCGACAGCGCACGCGGATCGGCGAGTCCGATGTCTTCGGTCGCCATGCGGATCATGCGCCGGCCAACGTAAAGTGGATCGGCGCCGCCGTCCAGCATTCGGCACATCCAATAGAGCGACGCATCGGGATCCGATCCGCGCACGGCCTTGTGCAACGCCGAGATTTGATCGTAAAACGCATCGCCGCCCTTGTCGAAACGGCGCAGCGAGCGCGCGATCGTCGCTTCGACAAAAGCGAGATCAATCGTCGTGCGTGACGCTCCGGCGGCGGCGATCGCGAGCTGCTCGACCATGTTGATCAGCCGTCTTCCGTCGCCGTCGGCATAGCCGATCAGCGCATCGCGCGCGGGAGCGTCGAGCGACGCCGCCGGCATTGCCGATGCAAGCGCACGATCGAGCAAAATGGCAAGCTCGTCCTCGGCGAGCGGCTCCAGAACGTACACGGCCGCGCGTGACAGCAATGCACTGTTTACTTCGAACGATGGATTCTCGGTCGTCGCGCCGATGAACGTCAGAACCCCCTGCTCGACATACGGCAAGAACGCATCCTGCTGCGCCTTGTTGAAGCGATGCACTTCGTCGACGAACAGAATCGTCGCGCGTCCGTATTGCTGGCGCACCGCCTCCGCGCGCGCGACGGCATCGCGGATGTCCTTGACGCCGGCGAGCACGGCCGAGATCGCGATGAACTCGGCATCGAATGCGTCCGCCATCAAGCGCGCGAGCGTTGTTTTCCCCGACCCCGGCGGGCCCCACAGGATCATCGAATGCGGCTTGCCCGCGGCAAATGCGACGGCAAGCGGCTTGCCCGGCGCGAGCAGGTGCCGTTGGCCGACGACCTCGTCGATCGACCGGGGACGTAAACGTTCGGCGAGCGGAACGGCGCCCGTCGTCGAACCCGAAAATAGATCGTTCATGAAGACTTGACCGTTTGCTCGTTGGAATTATGCGCGGTAGAGTCCCGCACTGCACGGCCATCGAAAGCTCTCGTGATTCGCGATAACCCCGTCAAAGCTGCACTCGCCGCCGGAAAACGCGCATTCGGTGCGATGGTGTTCGAGTTCTTTTCGCCCGGCCTGCCGCAGATCTGCCGCAACGCCGGAGCCGAATTCGTGCTCTTCGACATGGAGCACACGGGCCTCGGCTTCGAAACGCTCAAAACCCAAGTTGCGTTGTGTCGCGGACTCGACATTGTGCCCATGGTCCGTGTGCCGCGCGGCGAGTATCACTTCATTGCCCGTGCGCTCGACGTCGGCGCGATGGGCGTGATGGTGCCGATGGTCGGATCGGCGGCGGAAGCCGCCCACATCGTCTCGTGCACGCGCTATCCGCCGCTCGGGCGTCGAGGCGCGGCGTTTGCATTCGCTCACGACGATTACCAGGAAGGCGACGTGCGCGGCAAGATCGAGGCGTTGCACGCACGAACGATGGTCATTCCGCAGATCGAGACTACGGAGGGACTGGCCAATGTGGAAGCGATCGCCGCGGTGACCGGCGTCGATGCGTTGTGGCTCGGTCACTTCGATCTGACGAATTTTTTGGGCATCCCGGGCGGATTCCAAGAGCCCCGTTATCTCGCCGCGGTCGACCGCATCGTGGCCGCGTGTGAGCAGCAGGGCAAGGCCGCGGCGTTTATCGCCACCGACGAGACTTGGGCGCGCGAGTACGCGTCCAAGGGCTTTCGCCTATTTGCATTCGGTCTCGATCAGCTCCTGCTGCAAACCGCACTCCGCCGCGGTCTCAACTTGCTGCGCGAAGCGAGCGCGTGATGGAGAGAATTCGAGCATGACAACCGGTAAGACAACCCGTTGGCGCGTCGGCATCACGCGCGACATTTTGGACCGGCGAGACGAGCCCGCGTTCGGCCGCGCCGCACTCGGCGAACTCGAACGCGCGAGCGATATCGCGTGGGAATATCTTCCCGAGGTCGTTCCTGCCATCACGCCGGAGCATGCTGCGCAATACGATGCCCTTTACGTCAATGCCGTGCGCGTTCCAGCGACGGCCGTTGCGCGTGCCGATTGCCGTCTGCGGATTGTTGCAAGGCACGGCGTCGGCTACGACACCGTCGACATTCCGGCGATGACGGCCGCCGGCGTGCTCGTCACGCATACGCCGAGCGCCATGCCGCGGCCGGTCGCAACGATCGCACTGACCTACATCCTGGCGCTCGCCGGAAAATTGATGCTGAAGGATCGTTTGACGCGAGCGGGCCGCTGGCGCGAACGCATC
>VBCG01000109.1 GCA_005881895.1 Betaproteobacteria bacterium | reverse complement strand
GCGACGTTTTTGGGTGGCGTTTACGCGCTTGCTTCGGTATTCAGTGGGCGCCCGCACCGTCGGCAGCGCGCTGCAGTGCCTCGGTGTCGCAGCGATGATCGGTGAGCTTTTCCTTGTGCTTCTTCACCTGCCGGTCGAGCTTGTCGGCGAGCGCATCGATCGCGGCGTACATGTCGGGATCGACGCTCTGCGCGTGGATCTCCTTGCCGCGGACGTGCACATTCGCTTCCACGATCTGTCGTATCTTGTCCACACACAGCACCACGCTGACATCGATCACATGATCGAAATGCCGCGTCACCCGGTCGAGCTTGTTGACGACATAAGCGCGGATCGCGGGTGTGATCTCAAGGTGATGTCCGGTGAGGTGCAAGTTCATCAGCTTCTCCTCTGCGACAGGGGATCGGGCGAAAAGGAATAACGTTGGCGCGGTTGCGGCCGCGCGATATCCATAAATGCACATTTCGTACCAAGGGGACAGCGAGGATGCGGACGGCGATGCGGGTGTCACGGCGACTTGCGAAGGTTGACGGGCGGGATCTGCAGCGCTTCGCGGTACTTGGCAATCGTGCGCCGAGCCACCAGAATCCCTTGCTCGCCGAGGAGATCGGCGATTCGGCTGTCGGTCAGCGGCGAGCGGACATCTTCTGCGGCGACCAATTGCTTGATCAACGCACGGATGGCGGTGGCCGACGCGGCGCCGCCGGTGTCGGTTGCCACGTGGCTGCCGAAAAAATATTTGAGCTCGAAGGTGCCGCGCGGCGTGAGCATGTATTTCTGCGTCGTCACGCGCGAGATCGTCGATTCGTGCAGCGACAGCATGTCGGCGATTTCCCGCAGCACCATCGGGCGCATGGCGACCTCGCCGTGCTCGAAGAAGCGGCGCTGCCGTTCGACGATCGCCTGCGCGACGCGCAGGATGGTTTCGAAACGCTGCTGGACATTGCGGATCAGCCACTTCGCTTCTTGCAACTGCGCGGCGAGCTGCTGATTCGAGCTGTCGCGATTGCGCGTGAGAATGTCCGCATAAATGCGATTGAGACGGAGCTTCGGCATCGCCGCCTCGTTCAGCGCGGCGACCCATTGACCGCGTATTTTCCGTACGACCACGTCCGGAATGACATAGTTCGCTTCGGCCTTGGCGAACGCGGCGCCCGGTCGCGGATTCAGGCTGCGGATCAATTCGCGCACGCGCCGCACGCCGGCGTCATCGAGGTGCAACAGACGCTTCAGCTTGGTGAAATCGCGATTCGCGAGCAGCTCGAGGTGTCCGTCGACGATTTTCAGCGCGTCGGCCCGATGCGGCGTGTCGAGAGGCAGTATTTTCAGCTGCAACGCCAGGCATTCGGCGCAATCGCGCGCGCCGACGCCGGCCGGCTCGAAGCTCTGCACGTACTTGAGCGCGATCGACAACTCTTCCAGCTCGATTTGGTTGTCGGCAGGAAAAAGCTCCGCGATTTCCTCGAGCGGCGTCGGCAAATACCCGTCCTCGTCGAGCGCATCGATCAGCGCGGAGACAATCTGACGATCGCGCTGCGGCAAGTTCATCGTCGCGAGCTGCTCGTTCAAATGATCGCGCAGCGTGCTCGTCGCCACCTGCTGCGGGTAGAAATCGTCGTCCTCCGACGTGCTGCCGCCGCCCCAGTCGCCGTCAGAGCTGCCGCTCGAATAATCGGTGAAATCGGCGGGATCGGGCGCGTCGTCGTGGGCCCCGCGGGCTTCCGGCGCATTGCTGTCGGACGCAGCATCTGACGACGGCCGCTCCGTCGATTCGGTCACGCGGCCGGGACCCGCCAACGGAAATTCTTCCGTCCGAGCAGCTTCTTCCTCGGCCTCGGCGCGCTCGAGCAGCGGATTCTCCTGCAGCATCCGCTCCACTTCCTGATTGAGCTCGAGAGTCGATAACTGCAATAGCCGAATCGACTGCTGCAGTTGGGGCGTCAGCGTGAGGTGTTGCGAAAGCTTTAGCTGGAGCGTTTGCTTCATCGCCGCCCGTCGGGAAACCTCCTGGTTGGAGGCTTCTTAAAGCCGGAAGTGCTCGCCGAGATAGACTTTCCGGACGTCCTCATTATAAACAATCTCGCCAGGCGCGCCCGACGCGAGCACTCGGCCCTCGTTGATGATGTAGGCGCGATCGCAAATGCCGAGTGTTTCGCGGACATTGTGGTCGGTGATCAACACGCCGATGCCGCGCTCCTTCAAGAATCCGATGATTTTCTGAATGTCGAGCACGGCGATCGGGTCGACACCCGCAAACGGCTCGTCGAGGAGGATGAACCGCGGTCGCGTCGCCAACGCGCGCGCGATCTCGACGCGGCGACGCTCGCCGCCCGACAACGAGACGGCTTGGGCCTCGGCCAAGTGCGAGATCGACAGATCCTCGAGCAACGCGTCGAGGCGATTGGACAGCGTGTCCTCGTCCAAGTCCTGCAATTCCAGGATCGCCCGCACATTCTCGGAGACGGTGAGCTTGCGGAAAATCGACGCCTCCTGCGGCAGATACGACAAGCCGCGGCGGGCGCGCCGATGGATGGCGAGCCTCGAAAGATCCTCGCCATCGAGCTCGATCGTGCCGCCGTCGGCGGCGACCAGTCCGACGATCATGTAGAAGCATGTCGTCTTGCCGGCGCCGTTGGGCCCGAGCAGACCCACGACCTCGCCGCTTGCGACGTCGAGCGAGACGTCGTGCACGACCGTGCGCGCCTTATAGCGTTTGCGGAGATGCGCAGCGGAAAGCTGGTTGACCGCGACGTCTTCGTGCGGTTGGGTCACTGCTTCAGTTCATCGGTGGGCTTGAGCGTCACCGGCGCCTTGTCCTTCGGCTGCGACTTCGCCGCGGATTTGTCCTTGGCACCCCCCGCCTTGTCCTTGGCGTCGCCGGGCTTGTCCTTGGTGCCCGGTTCGCCCTTGCCCGCTTTCGTGAAATCTTTCCCAAGCGGGGAATCGGATTTGGGCTGGAAGACGCCGCGCACGCGTTCACCGGGGCCCTCTGCGACGCCCTCAGCGTTCGGGCGGCCCTCGGCGCGGAAGACGCCGCTCGTGCTGTTGTACGAAATGTAGTTGCTGCGTATCTCGTCGGTACCCTGTCGCAGCAGCGCGCGATCGAACAGCTCGAGCAGCTCCTTTTGCCCGTCGTAGACGGCGCGTTGAGCGAACCCTTCGTAATACTCGTCGGAATCGTCCTTCTTCTGGCGGAAGCTGATCGGATTGCCGTACGCGGTCGCGGACATCGAATTGTCGGGGTTCTGCTTGAAATCGATCCGGTCCGCCTTGATCGTCAACGTCCCTTGCGTGATGACGACGTTACCTTTGAGCGTGCCGACGCGCTTTTCGAAGTCCACCTCGGCCGGCTGCTCGGCTGAGAAATTGATGGGCTTCTCCTTGTCGGCTTTTTCGGCGAACGCGGAAGTCGTCGCAACGAGAAATGCCGCGCCTAGTGCGACAAGGGCGCCCGACGTGACGCCCAGACGGCAGCGCGATTTCACGGGCGGCGCGCAGCGGCGTGGGGGCGCATTCATCCTACTTCTTGAGAGTTTGCGGCTCTAACGTTCCCGAGACGCGTGAACGAAGCTTGGCGGTCTTGCTCTTGTTGTCGAGATCGAGCCCGATGGCCTCGATTATTCCACGCGGCTCTCGAATCGTCACGCGGCGATCGGTCTCCGCCCGCTCCGTCTTGGGAATGACGTGCAGATATTCCGTCTCGAGCGTAATCGGGCCCGCTGCTTCGTGGTCCTTTGCGGTGCCCGCTTCGTCGGCCTCGCGATGCGCGCGCACGTTTCCCGTGAAATATACGTTTTCACGATCACCGGTCACCTTGCCGCGCTCGGCATTGACGCTGAACGTCGGCTTGCCGGCTTGCGTGATCTTGAACGTCGGCTGCGTCAGTTCGGCGCTGTCGTCGTCGGGAAAATGATCGCCGCGCACGGCGGCCAGCGTTTCGCGCGGCTTGCCTTCCGGATCGAAGTTGGTTGCGCGGAAATTGACGAGAAAGAGATCGGGATCATGCCGTGTTGAACCGTCGCGGTGCGCCGCCGGCGGCTGCACCTGCGCGTCGAGCCAATACGTGAGCGCGGCAAGGCCACCGAGTAACAACACCGGGGACCAGGCGATCAAGCGATCGACGAATGCGCGCGTGCGGTCCATGAAAGAGAAATCGCTGCGTTTCCTATCGTTGCGACGAGGTGCTCGCGGAAAGCGCGGCGCTCGCCGTGGCATCCTGCAAGCGACCTTGCGCGGTCAAGATGAGCTCGGCGAGCTCGCGGACGGCGCCGAAGCCGCCGTCGCGCGCGGTGACGTAATGCGCCAGCGTTCGAACCGATGCCGGCGCGTGCGGCACGGTCGCTGCAAGTCCGCAGGCGGCGAGAAGCGTCGCGTCCGGGAGATCGTCGCCGATGTGCGCACATTGAACCGGAGCAAGGCGCAATTGTCCGGTCAACCCGCGCCACGCGGCGAGTTTGTCGCTTGCATTCTGGATCACGTGCGGCACACCGAGTTGGCGCGCGCGATGCGCAACGGCGGGCGCGCTGCTTCCCGTGATCCACGCGACGATGATGCCGGCATCGGCCAGCATGTGAATCCCGACGCCGTCGAGCGCGGAAAACGCCTTCGACTCGCGACCGTCGTCGTCGACGTACACGCGCCCGTCGGTTAGAACGCCGTCGACATCGCAGGTCAACAGGCGCACCTGCCGCGCGCGTTCCTGCAAATCGCCAGTGAAAATGGGGTCAGACACCAATTTCGGACGACCTTCGTCTTGACTCCGTTTCAGAAGGAAATTGGTGTCTGACCCCATTTTCACACCACCCGCGCTCGAAAGAGATCATGCAAATGCAGCGCGCCGACCAACCGGTTCTCTGTGTCGACAACGAGAAGCTGCGAAACCTTCGGCGGTGTCTCCATCAGATCGACGCAATCGATTGCCAGCCGGGTTGCTTCGATCGTGCGCGGCGATTGGGTCATGACCGCCGCAATGGGCGTCGCGCTGATGTCGCGAACGCGCTCGAGGCAGCGGCGGAGGTCGCCGTCCGTGAAAATGCCGGCGATACGCGCGTCAGCATCGACAACGGAGGTCATGCCCATTCCCTTACTGCTCATTTCGACGATGGCCTGCGCGAGGGTGGCGCCGGAAGATACCGTCGGCAGATCGCGGCCGGTGCGCATCACGTCGGACACGCGCGTCAGCAGCCTGCGCCCGAGCGTGCCACCCGGGTGTGACCGGGCGAAATCCTCCGTTGAAAATCCACGCGCGTCGAGAAGCGCGAGCGCAAGCGCATCGCCGAGCGCAAGCGCCGCGGTTGTCGATGCCGTCGGCGCGAGGCCCAACGGACACGCTTCCGCATCGACGGCTGCGTCCAAGTGAACGTCGGCTCCCTGCGCGAGCGAGCTTTGCTCGTTGCCGGTGAGCGCGATGATCTTCGCGCCTTGACGCTTCAAGTGCGGCATCAACAGCGTGAGTTCGTCCGTTTCGCCGGAATTCGACAGCATGACGACGACGTCGGCGGACGTGATCATCCCGAGGTCGCCGTGTCCCGCTTCGGCCGAATGCACGAAGAAGGCGGGCGTGCCGGTCGATGCCAGCGTCGCGGCGAGCTTGCGTGCGACATGGCCGGACTTGCCGATGCCGGACACGACAACGCGGCCGCGGCACTCGAGAATCAATTGAACTGCGCTTACGAACGGCGTCGACAAACGGTTGGCGAGCGCCGTGATCGCGCGCGCTTCCGTGCCGAGGACTTCGCGCGCGAGCGCAAGCGCGCGCTTCGCATCGACGGTGCGATTGACAGCAGGCTGCGCGGCGACGGTTTGCATCGCGCGCAAGTATACGCCGCGATAATTGGACCCCCACGCTTGCGCCTTCGGCGCTACGCTTTGCCCTCTGTCCCCAGAGCGGGAGCAGTTCGCGCCTTGGGGCGGTGACGCGAGCAGCCGGCGTGCTACCGTACCAAGCGAAGCTTTGCGCCGTTGGATTTGTGCCCGATACATTGCATCTGGTCTTGATCCTCCTCGCCGCGGCGGTTGTCGTTGTCGTCGCGTGCCGGCTCGTCCGACTTCCGCCGATCCTCGGCTATCTGGCGGTCGGCATTGCGCTTGGACCGCATTCGCTCGCGTGGGTCCCCGACGACTCCGATACGCGTTATCTCGGCGAAATCGGCATCGTGTTCCTGATGTTCTCGATCGGGCTCGAGTTCAGCCTGCCGCAATTGCGCGCGATGCGCCGTGCGGTGTTCGGATTGGGGCTCGCGCAAGTGACGATCACGACGCTCGCAGGGGTGGCGGCGTTGCGAGTCGCAGGCTACGACTGGCAAGCGGGACTGGTGCTGGGCGGCATGCTCGCAATGAGCTCGACCGCCATCGTGTCGAAGATGCTCGCCGAACGGATGGAGCTCGGCACGCCGCATGGTCGCGACGTGATGGGGATTCTGCTGTTTCAGGACCTGGCCGTCGTCGCGTTCCTCATTCTCATTCCGTCGCTCGACGAAAACGGCAAGGACCTGATGAGCGCATTGGGCGTCGCAATCGCGAAGGCCGCCGTCGTGCTGACACTGATTCTTTTCTTTGGCCAGAAGCCGATGCGCGCATGGTTTCACCTGGTCGCCCGGCTGCGTTCGTCGGAGCTTTTCGTGCTGAATGTGCTGCTCGTCACGCTCGGGCTCGCGGCGCTCACCGAATTCGCGGGACTGTCACTCGCGCTCGGTGCGTTCGTGGCGGGCATGCTGATCGCCGAAACGGAATTCCGTTACCAGGTCGAGGAGGACATCAAGCCGTTTCGCGACGTGCTGCTCGGACTTTTCTTCGTCGTCATGGGAATGGCGCTCGATGTACGGGTCGTCACCGCGAACCTTGGCTGGGTCCTGATTCTGCTCGTCGTGCCGGTGGTTGCGAAGCTCGCGTTGATCGTGCTGCTTTCTCGCGCTTTCGGCGCGCCGCTCGCCACGGCGCTGCGCACCGGCTTTTATCTCGCCCAGGCGGGCGAGTTCGCGCTCGTCATGCTGGCGCTTGCTTCAGCCAATAAGCTGCTGAGCGGCCAGCTCGCGCAAACGGTGCTTGCCGCCATGATCATGTCGATGCTGTCGGCGCCGCTGTTGATCCAGTTCGCCGAGCCGCTGGTGCGCAAGCTGACGGCGAACGATTGGCTCGCGCGGGCCGCGCAGGTTACGCAAATCGCCGTCCGTACGATGGCGCGCCAGGAGCACGTGATTATTTGCGGCTATGGCCGGAGCGGCCAAAATCTCGCGCGCCTGCTGGAGCGCGAGGATATTTCGTTCATTGCGCTCGACGCCGATCCCGAGCGCGTACGCGAAGCCGCCGACGGTGGCAACGTCGCCTACGGCGATGCGACACGCCGCGAAACCTTGATCTCCGCCGGACTCGCAAAGGCGCGCGCCTTGGCGATCACGTTCGCCGATACGCCGATGGCCCTCAAGATTCTTCATCAGGTACAGGCCGAGCGGCACGATCTACCGGTCATCGTCCGCACCGTCGACGACAGCGAGCTCGACAAGCTGTACGCAGCGGGCGCGACCGAAGTCGTGCCTGAAGTGCTCGAGGGCAGCTTGATGCTGGCGTCGCACTCGCTTTTGCTGCTCGGCGTCCCGCTCAATCGCGTGTTGCAGAACATCCGGTCGATACGCGAGGAGCGCTACAGTCTTTTCCGCGGCTTTTTTCACGGCGCCACCGACGCCGCCGACGCGGCCGAAAATCTTCAGCCGCGGCTTCATTCCGTCGTTCTCACCGAGCGCGCGCACGCGGTGGGACGGACATTGGCGGATCTTCGCTTGGGGGGTGTCGTAGAAGTCACCGGCGTGCGCAGGCGCGGCATGCGCTCGCAGAAGCCTGCCGACGATTGGCGCTTCGACGCCGGTGACGCGGTCGTCCTGCTCGGTCGCCCAAGCGCAATTGCCACCGCCGAACAGAGGCTGCTCAGGGGTTGAAACACACTTGCGGGCGGCGTCAATTGACCCGCGGTCATTGCGGTCGCTTTCTCCCTACCGCTACAATCCTCGTTCCTCCGCTCGACCTTCCCACATGCTCGATAGCGCGTCCTCCGCGAACGTTGCGCCAACTTGTCCGACCGAAGTGGCAGTCGAGATGGCGTCGGTATCGTTCGGCTACGATCGGCGTCGTCCGGTGCTGACCGGCATCGACATGACGATCCCGCGCGGCAAGCTGGTCGCCATCATGGGCGGGTCCGGTTGCGGCAAGACCACGATCTTGCGTCTGATCGGCGGAGCGCTGCGCGCGCAGGCCGGAAAAGTGATCGTCGCAGGTCAGAATGTGGGCGAGCTCGATCGCGACGCGTTGTTCGCGCTGCGCCGCCGCGTCGGCATGCTATTCCAGTTCGGCGCGCTATTCACCGACATGTCGGTGTTCGAGAACGTCGCGTTTCCGATGCGCGAGCACACCGATCTTCCCGAGGAGCTGATTCGCGATCTCGTGTTGATGAAGCTGAACGCGGTGGGGTTGCGCGGCGCCGCGCAGTTGGCACCGGCCGAATTGTCGGGCGGCATGGCGCGGCGAGTCGCACTCGCGCGCGCGATCGCGCTCGATCCGATGCTCATGATGTACGACGAGCCGTTCGCCGGTCTCGATCCGATCTCGCTCGGTGTGGTCGGACAATTGATTCGCAAATTGAACGATGCGCTCGGCATCACGTCGGTCGTCGTCACGCACGATATTTACGAATCGCTGAAGATCGTCGATTACATCTACTTCGTGTCGGAAGGACGGATAGTCGCGAAAGGGACACCCGACGAAGTGCGCTCGTCGAACGATGCGTTCGTCCGGCAGTTCGTCAACGGCGCGCCCGATGGTCCGGTGGCGTTCCACTATCCGTCGAAGTCCCTGGTCGAAGAATTCGCGCATGCCGACTGACGCCGTCACGTTCCTGCTGCGTCGCGTCGGTCGCGCAACACAACAGTCGGTGGGCCGACTCGGCTTCGCCGCGCGGTTTTTCGCGCTGGTGCTCTATCACTCGCCTGCAGCATTCATGCGGCTGCAGCTCACCTTTCGCGAAATCTATTTTTCCGGCGTGCTGTCGCTTGTCATCATTCTCGTGTCCGGCATGTTCGTCGGCATGGTGCTGGGGTTGCAGGGCTACGACGCCCTCAACAAATACGGCGCCGGCGACTCGCTCGGTATCTTCGTCGGATTGTCGCTGGTGCGGGAACTCGGCCCCGTCGTTGCGGGTCTCCTCTTCGCGAGTCGCGCCGGCAGCGCCGTGACCGCTGAAATCGGGCTGATGAAAACAACCGAGCAGATCGCGGCGATGGAGATGATGGCAGTCGATCCGTTGGCGCGCATCGTCGCGCCGCGCTTCTGGGGCGGCATCGTTTCCATGCCGCTACTCGCCGCGCTCTTCTCCGTATTGGGTGTGTTCGGCGCGTACATCGTCGGCGTGCGGCTGATCGGCCTCGACAACGGCGCGTTCTGGGGCAACATGCGCGCGGGCATCGAGTTCTGGCCTGACGTCACCAACGGCATCATCAAGAGCATTGTGTTCGGCGTTGCGGTGAGCCTGATCGCGGTCTTCGAGGGCTATGTCGCGACGCCGACGGCCGAAGGCGTATCGACGGCGACGACGCGCACCGTCGTCGGCTCATCGCTTGCGATTCTCGCGCTGGACTTCCTGCTCACCGTGTTCATGTTCCGAGGGGGACGATAAGACATGAACCGCTCGACGATCGATCTTTGGGTCGGCATATTCGTGGTCATCGGCATCGGCGCAATCGTGTTTCTCGCACTCAAGGTCGGTAACCTGACGTCGCTGCAGACGGCACAGACCTATCGACTCGAGGCTGACTTCGACAACATCGGCGGGCTCAAGCTGCGCGCGCCGGTCAAGGCGGCGGGCGTCGTCGTCGGACGCGTCGATCGCGTGCGCTTCGATCCGAAGAACTATCGCGCCGTCGTTACGATGAGCATCGATCAGGGCTACCCGTTCAGCAAGGACACGATCGCATCGATCTTGACGTCGGGACTGCTGGGGGAGGTCTACATCGGTCTCGACGCGGGCGGCGACACGCAAATGCTGGCCGACGGCGGCGTGATCACCAAGACGCAATCGGCCGTTGTGCTGGAAAAGCTCATCGGTCAGTTTTTGTTCGACAAGGCGTCGACGCTCGGAGGCGGAAAATGAACATACGGTCCTTGTTGCTGCCGCGCTGGTTGGCAATCGCTGCGGGCATGGCGTTGCTCGGCGGTTGTGCGACGACCGGTCCGACATCGCCGGCGGATCCGTTCGAACCGTGGAATCGCGCGATGTACGACGTCCATCAAGTCGTCGACGGCAACATTGTCAAGCCGGTGGCGCAAGCGTACGTCGATTACACGCCGAAGCCGGTTCAGCAAACGATACGCAATTTCTTCGGCAACATCGAAGACGCTTTTTCGGCTCTCACGGCTCTGATGTCAGGCAAGCTCGATAGAGCGGGCAACGATATGGGCCGCGTCATCGTGAACACGCTGTTTGGAATCGGCGGGCTGATCGACGTCGCCTCCGACGGCGGCATTCCGAAAGGCGATTGGGATTTCGGACTGGCGTTCGGTACGTGGGGATTCCAGCAAGGCCCTTACTTGTTCGTGCCGCTCATCGGCCCGACGACGGTTCGCGATGGCACCGGGCTCGCGATCCGCGTCTACTTAGGGCCGGTAAGTTATCTTCCGGACGTGCCGACGCGCAACGTGCTCTACGGTCTCGACGCCCTGGACCTCCGCGCGCAGGCGCTGTCGGCCGAATCGGTGATTGATCAAGCGGCGCTCGATCGTTACACGTTTATCCGGCGCGCCTATCTCCAGCGGCGGCAGTATCTGCTCTACGAGGGCAACGTGCCGGCCGAGAAAGAGGAACCATGATGATGAGAATTGCGATTCGCAGTGGATTATTGGCGCTTACCGCCGCGTTTGTCGCTTCCGCGCATGCGCAGGAAGCGCCGGACGCGCTGGTGAAGCGCGTGTCGCAGGACGTATTGCAAACGATCAAGGGCGATCCGAAGATCCAGGCCGGCGATCAGGCGCGCATTCGTGAAGTGATGGAATCGAAGCTCGCGCCGAACTTCGATTTCGAGCGGATGACCGCGTTGGCGATGGGGCGCAATTGGAGGGATGCGACTCCAGAGCAGCAAAAGCGGCTGACCGTCGAGTTCAAAACGCTGCTGGTGCGAACGTATTCGGGTGCGCTTACGCA
>VBCG01000148.1 GCA_005881895.1 Betaproteobacteria bacterium | reverse complement strand
CTGAGCCTGCAAGCTTAAGCGCGACGCCTCGAGATCCGCCGCGGACGCCTGCGCGCTTTCCTCGCTCGCTTCGACGGACCGCCGGATTTTTCCCCACAAATCGACTTCCCAATCGACAGGGAGTCCCAGCGTGTAAAGCGATTGGGTCCTTCCGACCGCACGCGCGCGATCTGCGCTGACGTTTGCGCCAATTGTCGGATACAGCCCTGCACGCGCCGCCTGCACGGCGGCCTGCGCTTGACGATAATTCGCTTCGGCCGCGCGTAGCGTTTGATTCGCAGCGGCGACGCCTTCCTCGAGCTCGTTCAGCTTGGAATCGCCGTAAACCTCCCACCAATGCCCGCGCAACGACGCGTCGGCGGGCTGGGCCGGCTTTGCGGGCGGCATTTCCTTGTACGCAGCGGGGGCCTCGGCAGTGGGCCGAACGTAATCGGGTCCGACCGTACAACCGGCGATCGCGAGCAAAGCCATTGCCGTCGCGGCGGCGGTGAATAATGGCGTCTGTCGCACTCGTATCATGATCAGACCTGCTGCACAGCGGGAAGTTGGCCTGCCGCAGGCGATGCAGCCCGCCGAAACCGGCGCAAGCACCACAGTCGGAATCGATCGAGATACAGATACACCACCGGCGTCGTGTAAAGCGTCAACAATTGGCTCAACAAAAGACCGCCGACGATCGAGATGCCGAGTGGACGACGAAGCTCAGCGCCGTCGCCAGTCCCGAGCGCAAGCGGCAACGCGCCGAGCATCGCGGCGAGCGTCGTCATGATGATCGGACGAAAGCGCCGCAGGCACGCATCGAAGATCGCATCGCGTGGCGTGAGGCCTAGCCTGCGCTCAACATCCAATGCATAGTCGATCATCATGATCGCGTTCTTCTTGACGATGCCGATCAGCAAAATCACGCCGATGAACGCCATCAGGCTGAACTCCGTGTGAAACGCGAGGAGCGCAAGCAAAGCGCCCACGCCGGCTGACGGCAGCGTCGACAGGATCGTCAGCGGATGGACGTAGCTTTCGTAGAGCACGCCGAGCACGATGTAGACGGTGAGCAGCGCCGTGAGGATCAGCCACGGCTGACTCGACAGCGATGCTTGAAACGCACGCGCCGTCCCTTGGAACGTGCCATGGACACTCGCTGGAACGCCGAGCTGGGCCATCATCGCGTAGACCACGCGCGTCGCATCGGACAGCGACACGTCGGGCGGCAGATTGAACGAGATCGTCGACGCCGCGAATTGCCCCTGATGGTTGACGGCGAGCGGTGTGTTCGTCGGTCCGTACCTCGCGAATGTCGACAGCGGAATTTGCGCGCCGCTCGTTGCATTCGGCGTTCCCGCCGCTGTTGTGTTCGTCCCAGTTGTCCCCGTAGTGGAATTGGCGCCGGTCGTGGTTGCATTCGGCGCACTGCTCGTGATGTTCGCTCCCGTCGCAGCCGTGTTGCCGGTCACGGCACCCGTTGCGGAATTCGCGCCGGATCCGACCGTGGGCGGACCCGCCGTGACGTAAATGTCGCGCAACGATTCGGGGCTTTGCCAGTACTGGGGCGCCGCCTCCATTACGACGTGATACTGGTTCAGCGGATTGTAGATCGTCGACACCTGGCGCTGCCCAAACACGTCGTTCAACGTCGAATCGATCGTCTGCATGTTGACACCCAGGCGCGCCGCGGCATCGCGATCGACAGAGAGCGTGGTCTGCATTCCCTTGTCCTGCTGATCGGTATTGACGTCGACGAGCTCCGGCAGCGCCGACATCTCGCTGCGGATTCGCGGCTCCCACGCGCGCAGTTCGGCGAGGTCGTCGGCTTGCAGCGTGAACTGATACTGCGCATTGGCCTGTCTGCCGCCAATGCGGATGTCCTGCACCGGTTGCAGGAACAGGTTCGCGCCGGGCTCCTGCGCAAGCTTGCCGCGCAAGCGCGCCATGACGACATCGATGGATTCGCGCCGCTCGGAAAGCGGCTTCAGTCCGACGAACATCGAGCCGCTGTTGCGCTGTCCGCCGCCGGTGAACGCGACGACGCTCTCGACCGCAGGATCGGCGCGCACGATGGTGACGAAATCGGCGAGCTTCTGGCGCATCGCCTGAAACGAGATGCCCTGATCGGCCTGGATGTTGCCGATGAGGCGGCCGGTGTCCTGTTGTGGAAAGAAGCCCTTCGGTATCACGACGTAGAGATAAATGTTGAGCGCGATCGTTGCTGCGAGCACGAGCATCGTCAGTACGCCGTGGTCGAGCACCCACGCGAGCGATCGACCGTAGCCGTTGCGAACCGAGTCGATGACGCGCTCCGACAACACGGCAAAGCGGCTTCGCCCATACGCAGTCGCGGGCTTGAGCAGGCGCGAGCACATCATCGGCGTCGTCGTCAGCGACACCGCAAGCGACACGAGAATCGCCGCGGAGAGCGAGATCGCGAACTCGCGAAACAGCCGCCCGACGATGCCGCCCATCAACAGGATCGGAATGAACACCGCGATCAGCGAGAGGCTCATCGACACGACGGTGAAACCGACTTCGCGTGCCCCGATCAGCGCCGCCTCGCGCGGCGCCATCCCCTGTTCGATGTGGCGTGAAACGTTCTCGAGCACGACAATCGCGTCGTCGACGACGAACCCGGTGGCGACCGTGAGCGCCATCAGTGACAGGTTGTTGAGACTGAATCCGGCGAGATACATGACGCCGAACGTGCCAATCAGCGACACCGGCACCGCCACGCTTGGAATCAGCGCTGCGCGGACGTTGCGCAGAAACAGGAATACGACGAGGATCACCAGCGCGACCGCGATGACGAGCGTTCGCTCGACCTCGCGGAGCGAGGCGCGAATGCCCGGCGTGCGATCCATCATCACCTTCATGTCGATCGCCGCAGGTATCGACGCGCGCATCTGCGGCAGCACCTCTTTGACGCGCTCGATCGTCTCGATGATGTTGGCGCCGGGCTGCTTGTTCAGAATCAACATCACCGCAGCCTTGCCGTCGGCTGAGCCATCGTTGCGTAAGTCCTGCACCGAATCGACGACGTCTGCAACGTCGCCCAAACGCACGGCGGCGTTGTCGCGATAGGCGATGATCAGCGGCCTGTATTCGGCCGCCGTTTTCGCTTGGTCGTTCGCTCCGATCTGCCAATGGCTCGCGTCGTCTTCGAGCGCGCCCTTCGGCCGGTTCGCGTTCGTCGCCTGGATCGTCGTGCGGACCTGCGCGGTGCTGATGCCGTACTTGTTCAAAGCGGCGGGATTCAATTCGACCCGCACCGCGGGCAGCGAACTGCCCCCGACGTTGACCTGTCCGACGCCCTCGATCTGCGACAGTTTCTGCGCGAGCACCGTCGAGGCCGCGTCGTAGATTTGCCCGCGCGTCATCGTGTCGGACGTGAGCGCGACGATCATGATCGGCGCGTCGGCGGGATTCACCTTCCGATACGTCGGATTATTCGGAAGCCCCGACGGCAGCAAACTGCGCGCCGCGTTGATCGCCGCCTGCACATCGCGCGCCGCGCCGTCGATGTCGCGATTCAAGTCGAACTGCAGCGTGATGCGGGTGGACCCCAGCGATGACGACGACGTTATCTCGGTGACGCCGGCGATGCGGCCCAATGCGCGCTCGAGCGGCGTTGCGACAGTGGCGGCCATCGTTTCGGGACTTGCGCCCGGCAAGCTCGCTTGCACGGAAATGGTCGGAAAGTCGACTTGCGGCAGCGGCGCGACCGGAAGCAAACGGAACGCGATCGCCCCGGCGAGCGCGACGCCAAGCGTCAGCAGCGTCGTCGCAACGGGGCGGTCGATGAACGGTTGTGAAATGTTCATGCGGCCGCGAAACTTATTCTGCCGCGCCTGGCGCCGTGACGCGACCCGGCGGAGTCCCGCGCACCCGCCGCGCGAGCCGGTCGAACGCGAGATAAATCACCGGCGTCGTGAACAGCGTCAGCATTTGGCTCACGATCAAGCCGCCGAACATCGTGAGGCCGAGCGGATGGCGCAGCTCGGATCCGACGCCGGTGCCGACCATCAACGGCAGCGCCGCGAGCAACGCCGACATCGTCGTCATCAGGATCGGCCGGAAACGCAGCAGGCACGCTTCGAAGATCGCGTCGCGCGGCGCCTTGCCTTCCTCGCGTTCCGCGTCGAGCGCGAAGTCGATCATCATGATCGCGTTCTTCTTGACGATGCCGATCAGCAGGATGATGCCGATCACCGCGATGATGCCGAGATCGGTGCCCGTCAAAAGGAGTGCAAGCAGCGCGCCGACGGCGGCGGACGGAAGCGTCGACAGAATCGTCAGCGGATGGATATAACTCTCGTAGAGGACGCCCAGCACGATGTACATCGTCACGACGGCGGCCAAGATCAACAGCAGCGTGTTGTCGAGCGAGCTCTGAAACGCGAGCGCCGCACCTTGAAAACTCGAACGGATCGAAGGCGGGACGCCGATGTCGCGCTCCGCTTGCCGAATCGCCGTGACGGCCTCGCCAAGCGACGCGCTCGGCGCGAGATTGAACGAGATCGTCGTCGACGGAAATTGTCCGAGGTGGTTGATGACGAGCGGCGCCGTGCGGCGCTCGATGCGCGCAACGGTCGACAGCGGAACCTGTGCGCCCGACGCGGTCGCGACGTGCAGATCGCTGAGCGCGCCCGGCCCGAACTGATAGTCAGGTTGAACTTCCAGCACGACGCGGTACTGCGCCGATTGCGTGAAGATCGTCGAGATCAAGCGCTGGCCGAACGCGTTATAGAGCGCAGTATCGATCGCAGCAGGCGTGATGCCGAGCCGTCCGGCGGCGTCGCGATCGATGACGACGAACGCCTGCAAGCCCTGATCCTGCGCATCGCTCGCGACATCCGCCAGCATCGGCAGCGACGACAGCCTGTCGACAAGCCGCGGCGTCCATTCGGTCAAATCCTCGGGTCGCGCCGATTCGAGTGTGAACTGATACTGCGTGCGGGAGACGCGATCCTCGATCGTCAGATCCTGCACCGGTTGCATATAGACTTGAATCCCCTCGACATCCGCGAGCCGGCGTTGCAGTCGGCGAATAACGCCGGCCGCATCAAGATCGCGGTCGCTTTTCGGCTTCAAGTTGACCAGCATCCGCCCGCTGTTGAGCGTCGCGTTGGCGCCGTCGACGCCGATGAACGACGACAGGCTTTCAACCGCGGGGTCTTCGAGAATCGCGCGCGCAAGCGTCTGCTGCCGTTCCGCCATCGCGTTGAAGCTCACCGATTGCGAAGCGTCCGAGATCGCCTGGATGACGCCGGTATCCTGGACGGGAAAAAATCCCTTCGGCACGACGACGTAGAGGATGACCGTCAGCGCGAGCGTTGCGAGAAAGACGATCAGCGTCGCGCCCTGCCGGTCGAGCACCCAATTCAACATCTGCCCGTAGCGCGCGATCACGCGGTCGAACATACGCTGGCTCGCGCGGTAGAAGCGGCCCTGCTTCTCTTCCGGAACGCGCTGCAAAAGCCGCGCGCTCATCATCGGTGTCAGCGTCAGTGACACGACCGCGGAAATGAGGATCGACACCGCGAGCGTGATCGCGAATTCGCGAAACAACCGGCCGACGACGTCGCCCATGAAGAGCAGCGGAATCAGCACGGCGATCAACGAGATCGTCAACGATATGATGGTGAAGCCGATTTGCTTTGAACCCTTTAGCGCCGCCTCGAGCGGCGCATCGCCCTTCTCGACGAACCGTGAGATGTTCTCGATCATCACGATCGCGTCGTCGACGACGAAGCCGGTCGCGATGGTGAGTGCCATGAGCGTCAGGTTGTTGATCGAAAAACCGGCGAGATACATGACGCCGAACGTGCCGATCAGCGACAACGGGACGGCCACTGCGGGGATCACCGTCGCCTTCACGTTGCGCAGGAACAGGAAGATCACCATGACGACGAGCGCAACCGCGAGCATCAGCTCGTACTGGACATCGCGCACCGATGCGCGGATCGTCGTCGTGCGGTCGGTCAGCACCTTGACGTCGACGGAGCTCGGCAACGTCGCCTGAAGGTCCGGCAGCAACGCCTTGATCCGGTCAACGACCTCGATCACGTTCGCGCCTGGTTGGCGCTGAATGTTGACGATGATCGCCGGCGTGTCGTTCGCCCACGCCGCGAGTCGCGCGTTTTCCACGCTGTCGATGACATCGGCGATGTCGGCAACGCGAATCGGCGCGCCGTTCTTGTACGCGACGATCAGGCTCTTGTACTCGTCGGCCGATTTGAGCTGGTCATTGGCGTCGATCGTCGATGCGCGTGTCGGCCCGTCGAAGCTCCCCTTCGCCTGATTGACATTCGCGCCGGCGATCGCAGTGCGCAAGTCGTCGAGGCTCAAGCCGTTCGCAGCCAGCGCGCGCGGATTCACCTGCACACGGACGGCGGGTCGCTGGCCGCCACCGGTGCTGACCAGGCCCACGCCGGGAAGCTGCGAGATCTTCTGTGCGATCCGCGTGTCGACGAGATCGAAGACCTTCGGCAGCGAGAGCGTCGGCGACGAAACGGACAGCGACAGGATCGGCGCGTCGGCCGGGTTCACCTTGCTGTAGATCGGCGGCTGCGGCAGATCGGTCGGCAGCAAGTTAGCGCCGGCGTTGATCGCCGCCTGCACTTCCTGTTCCGCAATGTCGAGGCTCAATGACAGGCTGAATTGCAGCGTTATCACCGATGCGCCGGCCGAGCTGACCGACGACATCTGATTCAAGCCCGGCATCTGGCCGAACTGGCGCTCGAGCGGCGCCGTGACGGACGATGTCATGACGTCGGGACTTGCGCCGGGATAGAGCGTCACGACTTGGATCGTCGGATAGTCGACCTCGGGCAGCGCCGAGATCGGCAGCGTCCGATAGGCAACGATGCCGACGAGCAGGATCGCCAGCATCAGCAACGACGTGGCGACGGGACGCAGAATGAACAGCCGAGACGGATTCATCGATTGCTTGTCATCCTGAGCGCAGCTAAGGATCTGCTTTTCACTTGCCGTCCTTCCCTTTGCCGCCGCCCTTACTCGCGCCGGCGGGACGCTGACGTGGCGTCGTCGTGTCGGTCGCCGCTTGCGCGTTGCGATTGATCGGCTCGATCTTCCCCCCTTCGCGCAGGCGATCGGTGCCGTCGACGACGACGACGTCACCCGGAGCGAGTCCGCTCTCGACGACCGCGTTCTCGCCCTCGATCGGTCCCAACTTCACCGTGCGCACCGTCACCGTATTGTCGGGCTTGACGAGGTAGACGAATGTTCCCGGCGCGCCGCGCAGGATCGCGGCGGTCGGCACGATCGTCGCACCGTGAAGCGTGTCGAGCAACGTCTTCACGTTGACGAACTGGTTGGGGAACAGCACGTTGTCATCGTTCCCGAGCGCCGCCTTGAGCTTGATCGTTCCGGTTGTCGTGTCGATCTGGTTGTCGATCGTGATCAACTTGCCGGTGGCGAGCTTGCGCGTCTGATTGCGGTCGTACGCGTCGACGGTAGGCGGATCGCCCTCGCGCAGCCGCCGTTGAACGCGCGGCAAATTCGTCTCGGGAATCGGAAACACGACGTCGATCGGCTGCACTTGCGTGATGACGACAATGCCGTTGGTATCGGTCGCATGGATCATGTTGCCGGAATCGACCTGGCGGAGTCCCAGGCGTCCGGCGATCGGCGCGACGATCTTCGTAAACGAAAGCTGGAGCTTCGCGTTGTCGACCTGCCCTTTGTCGCTCGCTACAGCGCCCTCGTACTGCCGCACGAGCGATGCCTGCGTGTCGACTTGCTGGCTGGCGATGGAGTCCTGCGCAAGCAGCGTCTTATAGCGGTCGAGATCGAGCCGCGCATTGACGAGCAGCGCTTGGTCACGGGCAAGCTGCCCGTTCATCTGCTCGAGTTGCACTTCGAAGGGGCGCGGATCGATTTCCGCGAGCAATTGGCCCGCTTTGACGACTTGCCCTTCGTTGAAGAGCACACGCATCAGTTGGCCATCGACGCGCGAGTGTACGGTAACCGTGCCGCGCGCCGTGACAGTGCCGAGCGCGTTCAGATAGACGTCGAAATCGCCTGCTCGAACCGCCGCAGTTGCGACGGGCGTTGGCCGCGAGGCATCGGCTCCACCGCGGCGGCTGCCGGCGCCCGCTGGCGTCGGCGCCTGACTTTGTGCCGCGGTATCCGTCGCGTTGCGCGTACCGGCGAAGTAATACCAGGCAATTCCGAGCACGACGGCGACCAACGCAACGATCGCCACGACGACGAGCGTGCGGCGCGGCGCTCGATTGGTCGGTTCGGGTGTCGATCCTTCGGGAACGGGCATGGAGAAGACCTGTTGTTGTGTACGATCGTTAAGCGGCGGCAGAGCACGTTCGCGTCGAGCGCCCGGCGGCCAAAATCAGAGTCTCCGCAGCGCCGATTGTTCTGCAAACGGGGTCACCGGTCCTACGATTCCTGCCCCATTTTTGCAAGCAAACGTTTCATTTTCACGGAGTTACCGTGAGCACGCTGCCCGTTTTCGCAGCATAAACCCGTGGAGCACGGGTGCGAACCCCGTTTCGCATCCAACAACGCTTAATCCGCTTGGGCGACCGCCCGTGCCAGTCCGCAGGCCGCCGGTTAGTCAGGCGTGGTCTATGACGCTCGCATGCGATATTCTTGCCCCTGTTCCGTCTTGCAAACGGCGCCCCTCAGCCCCCTCTCATGCTTCAACCCGCTCATGTCGGCCACCTCGCGCTCCTCCGATCGCTGATTCGCGAAGGGGCGGCGGAAGGAAGCTTCGATCGTGAGCTGGCCGCCGAAAGTGACGAAGCGACGGATTTCTTCGAAAAGCTCAAGCGGGCGCTCGTCACCGGCTATTTCGTCGAGCAGGACCCGCGATCGGGAAGAATCGAGACGATCGCCGTTCCCGGCTACGTCTTCTGGCCCGACGATCGGCACAGCGGCCTGCCGCCGATCGGATTCGGGCTCTTTCGCGCGCTCGAAGGCGGCTATGAGTTGTGGCTCGCCGGACTCGAATTCGGCAAGCGCGGCGGCGGTCACGGGCGAGCGCTGTTGGCATCGTTGATGTCGACGCCGCCCGGACAGAAAACGTATGTGGTGCGCGTGCAGCGAACGTCGCGCTACGTCCAGGCGGTCACGCATCTTCTGGACACGCTGGGATTCGATTCGGTTGGTGAAACCACGCGCCTTCGCTGGTTCGTGCGACGCGATGCGCCGGTCACGCTCTCGGCACGCATTCGCGGCGCCGTTAACGCGCGCCGTGCGCCCGGTTGACCGTTCGCGTTAGGAGCGCCAGGGCCTCGACCTCTTTGGATCTGCAAACAGAATCGTTGCGGCGAGAGCCGGCCTCATGTTCCGACTCGCATTAGCCGTCGATCCCCGCATGGCGGGGGCCCTCGCCGGCTGCTCGCGTCACTATCCCTCGGCGCGAATTGCTCCCCCTTCGGGGGCGGAGGGCAGAGCGTAGCGGCCTCGTTGCCGATTGAGGCCGCAAGCGTGGGGGAACATTCAAGCGCGATTGACCGCGGGCTTCGTAAACGTCGCGGGGATTCCGTGCTCGACCGTATGCCCCGCTTCAATCCAGGCGTCGAGCCCGCCCGCGAGGGGTCGCACCCGCTTTAGTCCCTTGCCCAGGAGAATCTGCGCAGCGCGGCGCGCGGATTCCTCGTTGGGGCAGGCGCAATAGAGAATGATGTCCTGGTCGGTCGGAAAATCGTTGGCGCGAGCGATTGCATCGAGATCGAGCATCCGTGCGCCGGGGATATGGGGCCGCGCCTGATGCGCGAGACGCGAACCCACGTCAACGACGAACGGCCGCGGTTCCTGCGCGAGAAGCTCGCGGAGCTCATCGATCGTGATGCGCGCTGCGTCGACATAGCGCCCGAGACGATAGCGTTCGAATGCCTTGAAGCCGATGTAGGCCAGCAGCGCGCCGACGACCACTGTCAATGCAAGCACCGCGTGGTCGGTCATCCAGGCCAGCACGGCATCGATCTGCTGCGAGAACACGAAGCCGACCGCCATGTACGCGCCGACCCACAATGCCGCACTCGCGAGCGAGGCCACGGCAAACGCACCGAACGGCATCTTGAGCGCACCTGCGATCGGCGGACCAACCGTCGAAAAGCCCGGAACGAACTTCGAAACGACGACGGAGAAGAATCCCCAGCGCTCGAAAATGCCCTCGGTCTCGCGTACGCAGGTATCGGGCGATAACGAGACGCGGCACAGAAACCGAAGCACCGGATATCCGTAACGCCGGCCCGCCGAGAACCAAAGCACATCGGCGACGAGCGACGCGACGACGGCGAACGCGAACGTCGCGATGCCGTTGATATGGCCTTGGGCCGCCAGCGCGCCTGCCACCATCATCGTCGGCACCGACGGAATCGGCAGGCCGAGTTGCTGCAGGAAGACGTTGACGCCGACGATCAGGCTGCCGTGCGCTTGCAACTGCTCCAGAATCGCTTCCACGCTTAGGAGATCCCTTAACGCGCGATGCCGCCGAAATGCCCGCTTTGGTAATCGGCGATCGCTTGATGGATTTCAGCTTCCGTGTTCATCACGAAGGGACCGTACCTCGCGACGGGCTCGTTCAACGGCTCGCCGCCCAACACGAGCATCCGCGCCGGCGATTTGGCATCGGCCGCACACGCGAGCGCAATCGTGTCGCCATCGCCGAGAAGCACGAATGTCCCCTCCTCGACGTCGCGCTCGCCGCCGACGCGCACAGTCCCCTCGAACACGTACACAGCCGCGTTGAACGCTGCCGGTGACGGCAACAGAACGTTTCCGCCCGGTCGCAATAGAACATCGAAATAGACGATCGGCGTTCGTGTTTCGACGCGCGCCGCGACGCCCAGCGCCTCGCCGGCGATCACTTTGACCGTTGTCCTGCCGTCGGGTGTGCTGGCAACCGGCAATTGGGCTGCGCTCACATCTTGATAGCGCGGCGCCGTCATCTTGTCGCGCGAGGGCAAGTTGACCCAGAGCTGGAAGCCGTGCACGCGCCCACCCTCTTGCCGCACACGTGCGCTTGGCATCTCGGAATGGACGACACCTCGGCCTGCGGTCATCCATTGAATGTCGCCGGGATTGAGCTTGCCGCGATTGCCCGCGGAGTCTTCGTGCTCGAACTCGCCGTCGAGCAAGTACGTGACGGTCTCGAATCCGCGATGCGGGTGATCGGGCGCGCCGACCGCCTGGCCGGCCGCGTAGTCGACCGGACCCATTTCATCGAGCAGGAGAAAGGGATCGAACAGCGGCAATTCCGGCGTCGGAAAGGGCCGCCGGACGACAAAGCCGCCGCCTTCGACGGTCCGACGGGCGTTGATCAGACGTACGGGCGTGCGAATCGACATGTCCGACCTTCGGCATCGAATGGAAAGATAAGGCGCAGATGGTTGCGCACGGCGGATTTTGCAATGGCCCTCGTGCTTTTGCAGCGACTGGGCCAAAATCGGGGTCCCGTGTGCCTCCGACGGCGTGCACCAGACCTTCACCACAGAGCGAGAGAATGGAAACAACCCAATCGCCACCGCTGCCCGACGCGTCAGCTCCCCGGTTGCCTGGTGCGCCGGAGCCGCGTCATCTCGACGCCGGAGCGGGCGCGTCGTTCTGGAGCGAAGCGTGGCGAATCTTCAGCGCATCGCCCGCCGCATGGATCCTGATCCTCGTCGTCTACGTGCTGATTTCGATTGGGCTCGCGGTCATACCGGTCGTCGGCAATCTGGCGCACCTCGTTTTAACGCCGGTCTTCATCGGCGGCGTGATGCTCGGCTGCCACGCGCTGGCACGCGGCGAGCCGTTATCAGTGGCGCATCTGTTCGACGGGTTCAAGAATGGCCGGTTCGGGCCGCTGGCAATCCTGGGGCTGCTGCTGCTGGCGATCTTCATCGTGTTCGGCATCGTCATGTTTTTCGGCATGCTGATGGCGTTCGGCATGTCAGGTTTGAGCGCGCTCGCGGGACAAGGCGATGCGTGGACGATGATCAGCGCGATGGGCACCGGGTTTCTGGTGCTGCTTCTGGTTGCGCTTGCCGGCGGCCTGCTGATCGCAATGGCGTTCTGGTTTGCGCCGGCGCTGGTCGTGCTGAGCGGCGAGGAACCATTCGGCGCGCTGCAAAAAAGCTTTGCTGCATCCTGGACGAACTTCGGCGCGTTTCTCGTCTACGGTCTCATCTACATCGGACTCGCGATCGTCGCATCGATTCCATTCGGGCTGGGCTGGCTGGTGTTGGCGCCGATGATCGCCGGCAGTTGCTACGCCGGGTGGCGGCAGATATTCAGCGCGTAAGGCGGCGTTTTGCTGGAAAGTGAGGACCCCCACGCTCGCGGCTTCGCCGCTACGCCCGGCCCTCTGCCCCCGAGGGGGAGTAATTCGCGCCTTGGGACGGCCCTGCGGCGCAAATGGTGCGCGTCGTGGCGACTTGCACTACTCGTTCTGCTCGTCGTCGGATCGTTTGCAGCGGTCATGTCGCTGCCAGCGCCACCGCTTGCACAGGATCATGGGTACCCTGGGTTCGCCGACCGGCGTTCGTTTCTCGGCATCCCGAATTTCGCCAACGTCGCTTCCAACCTCGCATTTCTGGTGGTTGGCTGCGCGGGACTGTGGTTATCGTTTAGCCGCAGGGTGGACGGCGCGCGCGCATCGTGGAGCATTTTCTTCCTCGGGGTCGCGCTGGTGTCTGTTGGCTCCGCCTACTATCACTGGGCGCCGCGCAACGACACGCTCGTGTGGGACCTATTTCCGATCACGATCGGATTCATGGCCCTGTTCGCCGCGCTATTGTGCGAGCGCGTGAGTGCGCGATCGGAGCGCTGGTTGCTTGGCCCGGCTATTCTCGTGGGGCTGGCGAGCGTGCTGTACTGGCGCTTCTTCGATGATCTCCGCCCGTACGTGTGGATCCAACTCGTGGCGCTGTTAATGATCCCCGCCGCGCTCGTGCTGTTCAGACGGGACCGCGGCGGCGACCGCTTTCTGGTCATCGGATTCGCATGTTATGCGCTTGCTAAAGGCGCGGAAGCTTACGACCACCCGATCTTCGGCCTGACTGGCGGGTGGATAAGCGGTCACACGCTCAAGCATCTGCTCGCAGCACTCGCATGTGTCGCGATCTATGCGATGCTCAAGCAACGAGCGCCGCGCGTCCCTAATGGGCGCGTTCCCAGTTAGGGCCGGCGCCCACGTCGACGACGAGTGGCGCGCGCAGTGTCGCGACACCGGTCATCAGTGGAGGCAATTCTTGCTTCACGCGGGATAGTTCTTCATCCGGCACTTCGAAGACGAGCTCGTCGTGCACTTGCAGAATGAGCTTGGTCGCAAGTCGCTCGCGTTCGATCCAGCGCTGCACGACAATCATCGCAAGCTTGATTAAATCGGCGGCAGTGCCCTGCATCGGCGCATTGATCGCCGCGCGCTCGGCGCCCGCGCGCCGCGGCCCGCTCGCCGCCTTGATGTCGGGTAACCATAGCCGGCGTCCAAACACGGTTTCGACATAACCTTGCTCGCGCGCAAGCTCGCGGGTGCGCTGCATATACGCCGCGACGCCGGGATAGCGCGCGAAATATTTGTCGATGAATTGTTGTGCGGCCGAACGCTCGATGTTGAGCTGCACTGCGAGACCGAACGCACTCATTCCGTAAATCAAGCCGAAGTTCACTGCTTTGATGTAGCGGCGCTGGTCGGCGGTCACGTCGGCCGCGGGCACGCCGAAGATCTCCGCTGCCGTCGCTCGATGGATGTCGTCGCCGTCCGAGAACGCCTTCAACAAAGACGCGTCCTCGGATAAATGCGCCATGATGCGCAACTCGACCTGCGAATAGTCGGCCGATACGAGCACATGGCCGGGCGATGCGATAAACGCTTCGCGGATCCGCCGACCCTCCGTAGTGCGCACGGGAATGTTTTGCAGATTCGGCTCAGTCGAAGCGAGTCGTCCCGTCACCGCCGTCGCTTGTCCGAATGTCGTGTGAACGCGACCGGTGCGCGCATTCACCATCTGCGGCAATTTGTCGGTGTATGTCGACTTGAGTTTCGACAACCCGCGGTGCTCGAGCAGAATTTTCGGCAGCGGATAGTTGGCTGCCAGCTCCTGCAGCACTTCTTCGTCGGTCGACGGCTGGCCAGTCGCGGTCTTCTTGATGACCGGCAACTTCATCCGTTCGAACAGGACTTCGCAGATTTGCTTCGGCGAGCCCAAATTGAACGGACCGCCGGCCGCTTGATAGGCCTGCTGTTCGAACGCCGCCATCCGCTCGCCGAGCTGGCGACTTTGCTGCGTAAGCAATTGCGCATCGATCAGCATGCCGTTCCGCTCCATCCGGAACAGCACATCGCGCACCGGGATCTCGATGTCCGCATACACGTGCGAAAGCTTGGGATCGGCCGCGATGCCGGGATAAAGGACGCGGTGCAGCCGCAACGCGATGTCGGCGTCCTCGGCGGCGTACTCGCCGGCACGCTCGACGGGCACCTGTTCGAACGCGATCCGGTTCACGCCCTTGCCGGTCACGTCGTCGTAAGTGGTTGTCTTGAGATCAAGATGGCGCGCGGCGAGATTGTCCATGTCGTGCGGCTTGTGCGACTCGACGACATACGACTCGAGCAGCGTGTCGTGCGCCGCGCCCGCCAGCACGATGCCGTGATTCGCGAGCGCGTGCTGATCGTATTTGATGTTCTGGCCGACCTTCTTGTGCTTGTCGCTCGAAAGCCACGGCGTGAATAGCGCGAGCACGCGATCGCGACCGAGTTGATCCGGCGCGCCCGCGTAGCGGTGCCCGAGGGGGATATAGCACGCACGACCTGGTTCAATCGCCAGCGAGATGCCGACGATTTCCGCGTTCATCGGATCGAGGCTCGTCGTCTCGGTATCGAACGACGTCAGTTCCGCCGATTCGATTGCGGCGAGCCAGCGGTCAAGCGCTTGCTCGTCGTAGACGATTTCGTAGTCTGCTTCGAGCGCTCGTTGCGGCGCGGACGTTGTCTCCGGCGTCGCTGCCGTGTCCCAGCGGCGACCGGTGTCGTCGCGGGCGGCTTTCTCGGCGATCTCGCCGGCGGCGTCAGGTGGCGCTTCGTCGGCCGGAAGATCGCGGAGCCACGGCTTGAATTCGAATCGCTGATACAGCTTGCGAAGCGTGGGCACATCGGCTGGCGTTAGCACAAGATCGGTCGGCTCGACGGACAGATCGCAATCGGTTTTCACCGTCAGAAGTCGACGGCCCTGCGGAAGCCATTCGAGCGACCGGCGCAAGTTCTCGCCGATGACGCCGCTGATCTCGTTGGCATGTGCGATGACATTGTCGAGATTCCCGTATTGCGCCAGCCATTTCGCAGCCGTCTTCGGCCCGACTTTCGGCACGCCCGGCACGTTGTCGACACTGTCGCCGGTCAATGTCAGCAGATCGAGTACTTGCTCGGGACGAACGCCGAACTTCGCGGTGACGCCTTCCTCGTCCAACGTTTCGTTGCTCATCGTATTGACGAGCTTCACACCGGGAACGACCAGCTGCGCGAGATCCTTGTCGGATGTCGAGATGACAGTCTCGATTCCCGCCTTCTGCGCGCGTACCGCGAGCGTGCCGATCACATCGTCCGCCTCGACGCCGTCGATCATCAGCAGCGGCCAGCCTTGCGCGCGCACGAGATCGTGCAGCGCGGGAACCTGCAGCGAGAGATCGTCCGGCATCGCCTTGCGGTTCGATTTGTAGTCGGCGTAGAGCGCATCGCGAAAGGTTTTCCCCGGCGCATCGAACACGACGGCGAAATAGTCCGGCTTGCCGTCCAACACCAATCGGCGCAACATCGAAAGGACCCCGCGCAACGCGCCCGTCGGCTCGCCGCTCGACGTGCGAAGATCCGGCAACGCATAAAAAGCGCGGAACAAATACGATGAACCATCAACGAGGACGAGCGTAGGCATGCTGCCGCAGACAGACAAAATTCCGGAGTTGATCGACCCGCAGGCCCTCTATACCTCCAACGGACAGGAGGCGTGGCGGGTGCTGGGAATTATGGCAGAGTTCCAGCTCGCGACTGACCGCTTGCGCGGCATTCGTCCGGCGGTGAGCATGTTCGGCAGCGCGCGCGTCGGCGCAGAGCATGCGTATTACGACAAGGCGCGTGTGATCGCGCACAAGCTTTCCGATGCCGGATTCGCGGTGATCTCGGGCGGCGGTCCCGGTTTGATGGAGGCTGCCAATCAGGGCGCGTACGCCGGCCGCTCGCCGGCCATTGGTCTCAACATCATGTTGCCGCGCGAGCGCGGCGGCAATCAGTATCAGGACATCAGCATCAGCTTTCGCTATTTCTTCGCGCGCAAGATGATGTTCGTG
Source organism: Betaproteobacteria bacterium (assembly GCA_005881895.1). Lineage (GTDB taxonomy): Bacteria > Pseudomonadota > Gammaproteobacteria > Burkholderiales > Casimicrobiaceae > VBCG01. Next base: position 39,259 of record VBCG01000148.1, on the reverse strand, counting down.
CGCTTCGCATCGGCCTATGTGGTCTTGCCCGGCGGCTTTGGAACGCTCGACGAGTTGACCGAATGCTTAACGTTGGTGCAAACGGGCAAGAGCCGCCGCATTCCGATCATCCTGGTCGGTGGATCGTTCTGGCGAGGCTTGCTCGATTGGTTCAAGGACAAGCTGGTCGGCGAGGGCATGATCGGCGCGGAGGACCTCGATCTCGTTCGCATCATCGAGGAGCCCGATGCGATCGTGGAAGCGATATTCCACTTCTACGAGAATCGCGGCTTCCAGCCCACGCTGGCGGAGCGCGAAAAGATGTTGAACCTCTGAACGTAGTACGTTTGTCCCGATCTAATTGTCATCTGGTGGCCTCCCGGTATCTGCGATTGGCGTGGTCCGATGCGCGACCGCGTTGGACACGGCGCCGAGCCGCCGGTCAACGCGCCCACGCGTCGTTGCAAACGCCTGTGCTCGGTCAGCATCAAAGCAAAGCGCGCGAGGGCGGGACACTCAATCCGGCTCCGCGTATTATTTAGTCTTCGGCTGAATCATGAACGCTACGCTTCTTACGCTTGTTGCCGCCACCGCATTCGCGGCGGCGTCCGCTTGCCTTGCACAAGCGCCCGGGCCTCCGCCGCTGCCGCCGCCGACTGCTTCGACGACACCGCCCCCGCCGCCTCCCGACCTCGCCAACGACGCCGAGCTCGAACCGCAGGTAACGATCATTCGGCGCGAGAACGACGTCCTCGAGGAAGTCCGGATCCAGGGCGAGCTGCGTTTCGTCAAGGTCACGCCACGCAACGGCCGTCCGTATTACCTGATTCCCGACGCCGGCGGTCACGCATTCTTGCGCCGCGACAGTCTCGACATCTCGCTCAAGGTTCCGATGTGGGTGTTATTTTCGTTTTAGCACCGCTTGCCCCGATCGCAACATTTTGAGACGGCTGCCGGACTGATCGTTCTCTGCGCGGTTTCGCAATCCCGTTAGGTAGGTTCCCGCCGCGTACTTTTCATGTCCGTCTACACGACCGTCACCACTGAGGATCTCGATGCATGGCTCGCCCGCTACATGGTCGGCGGCCTGGTCGAGCTCGCGCCGATCGCGTCGGGAATCGAAAACACCAATTACTTCGTGACGACGGAAAAAGGTCGTTACGTGCTGACGCTGTACGAGCGTTTGCCGGCAGCCGAGCTGCCGTTTTATCTCACTCTGATGGCCCATCTGGCGCGAGCGGGCGTCGAGGTGCCTGCGCCCGAGCCCGACCGCACCGGCGCGTTGTTCTCTCTTTTGAACGGCAAGCCCGCGGGACTCGTCGCGCGCATTGATGGCGAATCGGTCCGTCATCCCTCAGCTTCACACTGCGCACATGTCGGCGCAGCCCTCGCGCGGTTACACGTTGCGTCGCAGAGTTATCGACCGCGCCTCGCGAATCGGCGCGGGCCGTCGTGGTGGCGTCAGATGGCGCGCGTCGTGCAGCCGTTTCTGACGCCGGAACAGAAGGACCTGCTCACATCGGAGCTCGAGTATCAAGCGGAATACGGCAAGGGCGCGTTGCCGAAAGGCGCGATCCATGGCGACTTGTTCTGCAACAACGTGCTGTTCCACGATGGCCGCGTCGCCGGCATCATCGATTTCGGGTTCGCCGCGACCGATTTCTTCGCCTACGATCTCGCAATCACCGTGAACGACTGGTGCCTGCTCGGAAACCGTGAAGCTGCGCTCGATCCCGAAAAAGTCGACGCGTTAGCGCGTGCCTACGACACGGTGCGTCCGTTGACCGATGCAGAACGCGCGCAATGGTCTGCGCTGTTGCGGGCCGCAGCGCTGCGCTTCTGGGTCTCGCGGCTGCACGATCTGTATTTGCCGCGCCCCGGTGAGCTCACGCACGCGCACGATCCGGTCGAGTTTGAGCGCATCTTGCGTGACCGCATCGAGTCGACAGCGTCATCGGAACCATGAGCGCCGCTGCGCGCGACATCGTCTTCACGCGCCATCCCGGGTCCCGCGGCTTGGGCTGGTTGAAGGAAAGCTACGCGATGTTTCGCACGGCGCGCCTCGCGTGGATCCTCCTCCTCATGACGTATTACCTGATGCTGTTGTTCGCCGACTTCATCCCGTTCATCGGCGGTCTGGCCGCGCCGTTGCTGAAACCGGTCTTTGCCGTGGGTTTTCTGGCGGCGGCGTGGACCCAGGAGCGCGGCGGCGCGCCGGCGGTACGCCAATTGTTCCAGGGCTTCCGCTCCAACGTCTTCGCGCTTTGTTCGTTAGGCGTGGTGTTCGTTCTCGGCATGATGATCGCGGTTGGTGCGACGGCCGCGATCGATGGCGGCAAATTGTTCGACTTGATCGCAAACCCGGCGCCGCAGGATCTCGACCAGGATGCCGTCGCGAAGCGCCTTTCCGATACGCTGTCGGATTCACAGGTCCAGCTCGGGATGCTGTTGGCTGCGCTGTGCGCGATTCCTACGCTGCTCGCGCTGTGGTGGGCACCGGCGCTTGTCGTGTTCCAGGATGCGCGCGCCATCACCGCGCTTGCGGCAAGCCTTCGCGCGGCGCTCGCCAATTGGCGGCCGATTCTTCGTTACGTCGTGTCGGTATTTTTCTTCGGTGGACTCCTCCCGACGCTCGCCGGGACGCTCATCGCGCTCGTGGTTCCGGCGCCCGTCGGCCGCGCGCTCGCGCTTGCGTTGATGCTGCCGTACATGCTGTGCTTCGTGGCGACGCTGCACATTTCCGACTACGTCAGCTACCGCGACGTCTTCCATTCGGATGAGGCGATGGCACCCATCGTCAAATGATAGGGTCAGACTCCACTTTCCTCGCCGCTCTTTGGCGGCGCGGACTGGAAAGTGGAGTCTGACCCTACGCCGGCTGGAGCTTCGCGTATTCGAGCGCCAGCCATTTGACGCCCGCATCGCGGAAATTCACTTGCACGCGCGCGTCGTTGCCGCGGCCTTCGGCGTCGATGATGACGCCCAAGCCAAACTTCGCATGCTTGACGCTCTGTCCCACGCGCCACGATGGACCGGGCTGCGTCGCGCGCGAATTCACGACGGCGGCGGAGTTGCCCCACTCCGAGCGGTCGATGTCGAGACCGCGGCGGCGCGGCGGCGATAACCATTCAAGCAATTCACGCGGGACCTCCGACAGAAAGCGCGACGCAATGTTGTAACGCGTCTGCCCGTGCAACATACGCGTTTGCGCGTGTGTCAAATAAAGCCGGCGCCGCGCACGCGTGATGGCGACGTACATAAGCCGCCGCTCTTCCTCGACGCCATCCAACTCATTCAGGCTGTTTTCATGGGGAAAGAGTCCTTCTTCGAGTCCGGTGACGAACACCGTATGGAACTCGAGCCCCTTCGCAGAATGGACCGTCATCAATTGCAGCGCCGAACGTCCCTCGGCGGCCTGCGTATCGCCCGACTCCAGAGCAGCGTGCGCAAGAAATGCCGTTAGCGGATCGGTCGCGCCTTCAATGGCCGGCTCGTCGGCGACAGCGCCATGAGCAGACGGCGTCTGCATCGGTGCGTCAACCGCGAGATCGGCTTCGCGCAGGAAGCCTTCGGCCGCATTGACGAGCTCCTCGAGGTTTTCGATCCGTTCGCGCCCGTCCTTCTCCTGCCGATAATGCGCGATCAGTCCTGATGCCTCGTTGACGTGCTTGACCGCTTCCGCCAGCGTCAACGATGCCGTCGCCGTCCGCATGCCTTCGATCAGCTTGACGAAGGCTGCCACGGCAGCGCCCGATTTGCCGGCGATCGCGCCGCCGCAACCCGCCTGCCACAACGTCGTTCCGCTGCCGCGCGCGTGGTCCTGCAGCTGCTCGAGCGAACGCGCGCCGATGCCGCGTGGCGGAAAATTCACGACGCGAAGAAATGCGCCATCGTCGTCCGGTGCAGCAAGCAAGCGCAAATAGGCCAGTGCGTGCTTCACTTCCGCGCGCTCGAAAAAGCGCATGCCGCCGTAGACGCGGTACGGCAACGCGGCATTGAACAACGCGTGCTCGAGGACGCGCGATTGCGCGTTGCTGCGATAAAGCAGCGCGATGGCATCGAGCGCAACGCCGTCCTGCGCCAGACGCTGCACGACATCGACGATGAATGCGGCCTCGTCCAAGTCCGATGGCGCAACGAAGGCACGCACGGGCTCGCCGCCACCTTCGTTCGTCCACAGGTTCTTGCCGAGCCGCAAGCGGTTGTTCTTGATGAGCGCGTTCGCGGTATCGAGAATATTGCCGTGAGACCGATAGTTTTGCTCGAGCTTGATCAACGTCACCGGGCGCTCTGCGGTCGCGAAATCGCGCTCGAAGTGCTGCATGTTGGCGACGTTCGCGCCGCGAAACGCGTAAATCGACTGATCGTCGTCGCCCACGGCGAATACGGCGGCATTCGGGCCGGCGAGGAGGCGCAGCCATTTGTACTGCAGAATATTCGTATCCTGGAATTCGTCGACCAGGATATGCGCGAAGCGTCGGCGGTAATTTTCGCGAATCAGCTCTTGTGAGGCGAGAAGCTCGTAGCTTCGCAGCAGCAGTTCGGCAAAATCGACGACGCCTTCGCGCTGGCACACGGCCTCATAGAGCGCGTAGTGCTCGACCTGCCGGCGCGTAAAGTCGTCGCCCGCTTCGACCTGATTGGGCCGCAACCCCTGCTCCTTCGCGTCGGCAATGAACCATTGCAACTGCCGCGGCGGATAGCGCTCGTCATTGATGTTGTGCTCGCGGTAGACCCGCTTAATGAGCGCGAGCTGGTCCTGCGTATCGATGATTTGAAAGAGCTGTGGCACGTTCGCAGCGCGGTAATGCATGCGCAGCATCCGATTGCACAGGCCGTGGAACGTTCCGACCCACATCCCGCGGAGATTCGCCGGTGTCAACGCGGCGAGCCGCGTCAACATTTCCTTGGCCGCCTTGTTGGTAAACGTGACGGCGAGGATCGACAGCGGGTTCGCCTGGCCCGTCGCCAGCAGCCACGCGATTCGCGTGGTGAGAACGCGCGTCTTGCCACTGCCGGCCCCTGCGAGAATGAGCGCAGAGGCGTGGGGCAGCGTGACGGCGGCGAGTTGCTCTGGATTGAGCCGATCGAGAAGCGGAGACGACATTCGTGCACATTATAGGCGGTGATGGCCACGTATAATCGCGCGGCCCGACGCAACTCTCCCACAATGTCCCGCGCACCCGAGGTTCCGCCGCCCGCCAGCTCGGCGACGATGCGCGCGTTCGTCCATTGGATTCGCGCGGCCGCGCCCTATGTGCACGCGTTTCGCGGCAAGACGTTCGTCATCGCGTTCGGCGGCGAAGTCGTCGCCGACGATTCGTTTCTCGGTGTCGTTCACGACATCAACTTGCTGGTGAGTCTCGGCATTCGGCTGGTCGTTGTGCATGGATGCCGCCCGCAGGTCGAAGCGATTCTCAAACAACAAAGCATTCCAAGTCGTTACGCCCACGGCGTGCGCGTGACCGATGTTGATGCGATGGATTGCGTGCTCGAAGCTGCGGGACAAGTCCGGGCGCGCATCGAGGCGCTGCTCTCGCTCGGACTCGCCGGCTCGCCGATGGCGGGCGCCCGTAATCGCGTTTCCGCAGGCAATTACCTGACGGCGAAGCCGATGGGGATCGTCGACGGCGTCGACATGCAGCTGACCGGGGAAGTCCGCCGGATCGACACCGAGGCGATCCAGCAGCGACTGGACGATGGCGACATCGTGCTGATTTCGCCGCTCGGCTATTCGCAAACGGGCGAGATCTTCAATCTGACCGTCGAGGAAGTCGCGACGCAAGTCGCCGTGCGGATGAATGCGCAGAAGCTGATCTTCCTGATGGAAACCGACGGTGTGCGCAACGGCCGGCGCCAGCTCTTGTCGGATCTGTCGACGCGGGAAGCCGAGGCGCTTCTGAGCAAGCCTGCGAAGCTCGCACCCGACGTGCGGCTATTCCTGCCGGCGGCGATCCGCGCCTGCGATAACGGCGTCAAACGTGCGCACCTGATCAGCCGGCATCATGACGGCGCGCTGCTGCTCGAGCTCTTCACGCGCGACGGCGTTGGAACGATGCTGGCGGCGACCGCGCTCGCGAACATTCGCAATGCGACGATCGACGACGCCGGCGGCATCATTTCGATTATCGAGCCGCTGGAAGAGCAAGGCGTATTGGTGCGCCGGTCGCGCGAGCGGCTGGAGAGCGAGATCGAGCGCTTCATCGTCGCCGAATACGACAACCACATCATCGGCTGCGCAGCGCTCTATGCATTCTCCGACGAGCGCGTGGGCGAGCTCGCGGCGCTCGCCGTTCATCCCGATTTTCAGCGCGAAGGTTACGGCGAAGCGCTGTTGCAGGAAATCGAACAGCGTGCGCGCAAGCTGCGGCTGCAGAAGCTCTTCGTCCTTACGACCAAGACGGCGCACTGGTTCCTGGAACGAGGCTTTCGCACGGGCACCATCGCCGACCTGCCGCAGCAAAAGCAGTCGCTTTACAATTACCGGCGCAAATCGCAGGTTTATCAAAAGCCCCTGCAATAACGTTCGACAGAGGAAATGCTCATGGCGCGAATGGTCAAATGCGTGAAGCTTGGTCGCGAGGCGGAGGGACTCGACTTTCCACCGTATCCGGGCGAGCTCGGTAAACGGATTTACGAAAACGTCTCGAAGGAAGCTTGGGCGCAGTGGCTCAAGCATCAGACGATGCTGGTGAACGAGAACCGGCTTTCGTTGGCCGATGCACGGGCACGGAAGTGGTTGGCCGAGCAGATGGAAAAACATTTCTTCGGATCGGGTGCTGAAACGCCGGCCGGCTATGTCCCGCCCAAGGAATGACCAGGTGACCGGCGCAACACCTGTTTCGCGCTACCCGGTCCCGAGGCTCGAAGACCTGCCGAGCGATATTCGCGCACGCATGTTCGAGGTTCAGGACAAGGCCGGCTTCATCCCGAACGTCTTCGTCGCGCTCGCGCACCGCCCTGACGAATTCCGCGCCTTCTTCGCGTACCACGATGCGCTGATGTTGCGCGAAGGTGGCCTATCAAAGGCGGAGCGCGAGATGATCGTCGTCGCGACGTCAGCGGCCAACGATTGTCTGTACTGCATCGTCGCGCATGGCGCGCTGGTGCGCATCTACGCCAAGAACCCGCTCGTCGCCGATCAAGTCGCGGCGAACTATCGCAAGGCCGACATCACACCGCGGCAGAAAGCGATGCTCGCTTTTGCGTTGAAGGTCGCCATGCATAGCGAGGAAATCGGCGACGACGATTTCGCGACGCTACGCGGTTACGGTTTCTCCGACGAGGATATCTGGGACATCGGCGGCATCGCGGCGTTCTTCGCGCTGTCGAACCGCATCGCGAACATGATCAGCCTGCGTCCGAACGACGAGTTCTATCTGATGGGGCGCGTACCTAAGCCCAAGTAGTCGGCGCTTATGCCGGACCCCGCCGCGGGGTTCGAGCTTGTCTGTCCGCACCGCCCAAGTATCGATCGAACCACGCGCTCATCCGTTTCCACCCGTCCTCGGCCGCTTCCTTCCGATAGCTCGGCCGATAGTCGGCAAGGAAACCGTGGGGCGTGTCGGGATGCACAACGATCTCGATCGTCTTGCCGGCCGACTTCATCGCCGCGTTGATCTTATCGAGCGAGTCTTTCGGAATGCCGGGATCGGCGCCGCCATACAATCCCAACACCGGCGCCTTGATGTCCGACACGATGTCCATCGCCGTCTTATCGCCTTCGTGATAGTTGCGTGCGACGGGACCGTACCAGGCGACCGCGGCCTTCAAGTTGGGATTGTGCCCAGCGTACATCCAGACGATCCGTCCGCCCCAGCAGAAACCGGTGACACCGAGTGTCCCGGTGTCGGCTTTGCCGGTCGACTTCGCGTACGCGGCAGCGGCATCGAGATCACTCAACACTTGTGCATCGGGCACTTTGCTGACGATGTCCTTCATCAGTTGATTGGTGTCGCTGATCTTCGTCGGATCGCCTTGGCGCGCGTAAAGCTCCGGGGCGATCGCGTAGTAGCCCATTTTTGCCAAGCGGCGGCAAACGTCCTTGATCCATTCGTGGACGCCGAAAACTTCTTGCACCACCAGAATGGTCGGGAAGCTGTTTCCCGTTGAAGGCATTGCACGGTAGCCCGGAATCTCGCCACCTTGCACCGGAACCTTGACTTCACCGGCCACCAGACCTTCGCTCGATGTAGTGATCGTCTGCGCTGAAACAGGCAGCACGGCTGCGGCGAAACCGGCGCCGAGCGAGGTCACGATGAATGCGCGGCGGCCGACCGGTCGCGGATCGCCGAACAGACTACGCAATTCCGGATTTACGGACTCAGGATCGACGAACGCAGTCATTGTTCCTCCTCTCGGGCGCGCCAAATTCGCGCCAAGCGGAGAGTACGACCAGCGCAGCCGCTAAGCGTTCGCGGGCAACGGCGCTAATCCGCCGGCCACTACGCCATCGATCAGCGTGTATTTGACGCGCCCCGGCACTTCGAGGCCAACAAACGGCGTGTTCTTTCCCTGGCTTTTGAGGGACGACCGATCGACGACCCAATGCGCTGCGGGATCGAAGATGCACACGTCGGCAGGATGCCCGATCGCCAGCGTGCCGCCATGAAGGCCGAGCAGCGCCGCCGGCGCTCTTGTAATTTTTGCAAGCGCGGCAGGAAGCCCGACCCGTTCTTCCGCTGCCCATTTGAGCGTCAGCGGCAGCAAGAGCTCGAGCCCGGTCACGCCGACCTCGGCTTCGGCAAATGGTAGTTGTTTGCTGTCATCGTCGACAGGCGTGTGGTCCGAACAGATCACATCGATCGTGCCGTCGGTGAGACCCGCCCGGAGCGCCGCGCGATCGCGTGGGCTACGAAACGGCGGCATCACGTGCGCTTGTGCGTCGAACCAGCCAATGTCGACCTCGGACAAATGCAGATGATGGACGGCAACGTCGCATGTGATCGGTAAACCTTCCTGCTTGGCCGCGCGCACCATCGCGACGCCTTCAGCGGTCGACAGCCGGCATAGATGAACGCTGACGCTCGTTTCGCGGATCAATGTAAAGATCGTCGCGAGCGCGATCGTTTCGGCTGCGGCGGGGATCGCGGGCAACCCGAGTCGCGTCGCAACCTCACCGTCGTGCGCAACGCCCCCTTTGGAGAGATGCGGATCCTGCGGACGCAACCACACGCGATGGCCGAACGTCGCCGCGTACTGCATCGCGCGAAGCAGCAGTTGCGTATCGGCGAGCGGCACATCGGCGTGCGAAAAAGCGACGCAGCCCGCTTCCGCGAGCTCGCCCATTTCCGTAAGCGTCGTGCCCGCGAGCCCAACGGTGAGCGCGCCGATTGGATAAACGTGGGCGCGATTCAGAAGCCGTGCGCGGTGCTTGAGCATTTCCACCAAGCCAGGCTCGTCGAGCGGCGGATCGGTGTCGGGCGGGCATGCGAGGCTGGTGACGCCCCCGGCGACGGCGGCCTCCAGTTCCGATTCGAGCGTCGCTTTGTATTCGAAGCCCGGTTCACGCAGGCGCGCTGAGCAGTCGATCAAGCCCGGGCTCAGGACGAGGCCACGTGCGTCGATCGCGCGATGCGTTTGCCACCCCGGCGGAGCGGTACCAATTGCCGAGATCTTTCCGGCCGCAATAAAAAGCGACGCTACCCGGTCGATTCCCTGCGCGGGATCGATCAAGCGGCCGTTCTTGATCTCGATCTTCATTGAGTGATTCGCGCCGTAGGGCCAAGGCGCGGGTGCGCCCCCTCGGGGGGGAGCGCAGCGGCGAAGCCGCAAGCGTGGGGGCTCATTTCAGTTGCCGGCGATGATGCTCATCACCGCCATCCGCACGGCGATGCCAAACGTTACTTGCGGCAGAATGACCGATCGTTCGCCGTCCGCAACCGCTGAATCGATTTCGACGCCGCGATTCATCGGACCAGGATGCATGACGATGACGTCCGGCCTCGCGAGCGCGAGCTTGTCCGGCGTGAGACCATAGTGCTTGAAATACTCGCCCGCGGATGGCAATAGCGTGCCTTTCATCCGCTCACTTTGCAGACGCAGCATCACGACAACGTCGCAGCCGGCGAGTCCCGCGCTCATATCGGTGAACACGCGAACACCCATCGCATCGACGCGCGTCGGCATCAGTGTGCGTGGTCCGATCACGCGCACTTCCGGCGTGCCGAGCGTCGTCAGGCCGTGAATCAGCGAGCGCGCGACGCGCGAATGAAGCACGTCGCCGACGATGGCTACCGTCAGATTGGTGAACTCGCGCTTGTAATGGCGGATCGTGTAAAGATCGAGAAGACCCTGCGTCGGATGTGCGTGCCGACCGTCGCCGGCGTTGACCACATGCACGTGCGTCTGCCGGTGTTGATTGAGATGCGTCGCGATCAGGTGCGGCGCGCCCGATTGCGCGTGGCGCACGACAAACATGTCGGCGTTCATCGCGACCAGGTTGTCCACCGTGTCGAGCAGCGTTTCGCCCTTCGACGTCGACGACACGCCGATGTTGAGATTGATCACGTCGGCGGAGAGCCGCTTGGCGGCAATCTCGAACGTCGTGCGCGTGCGCGTCGAGTTTTCGAAGAACAAGTTGAATACCGCCTTGCCCCGCAACAGCGGCACCTTCTTCACTTCCCGTTCGGAGATCGAAGCGAACGGCTCGGCGGTGTCGAGAATATGGCGGATCACGTCGGCCGGGAGGCCTTCGAGCGTCAGCAGATGCGTGAGCTCGCCATTGGCGTTGAGCTGGGGATTGCGAATCACGCGTTGGTCACCGGCTCGACAGTTAACGATAACCGACCGTTGTCGCGCGACAACACAATCGACAAGTCGCGCGCGACGGCGAGCCGCGCACCGACGTAATCGGCCTCGATTGGCAGTTCGCGCCCGCCGCGGTCGATCAGCACCGCGAGCTCGATACATGCAGGCCGCCCGAAATCGAACAATTCGTTGATCGCAGCGCGGACGCTGCGACCGGTGAACAGCACGTCATCCACCAGCACGATCGTCGCGCCATCGACGTCGAACTTGAGCTCGCTCCTGCGCGCGCCGCCCTTCAAGCCGGTGCGCGCGTAGTCGTCGCGATAATAGGAGACGTCGATAAAACCCAATGAATGATTGCCCGGAATCAGCTCGGCTAAGCGTTCGGCGACCCACGCTCCGCCGGAATAGATGCCAACGAATGCGGCGTCGAATGCAACCGCGCCGCGCATTCGCTCCACGAGCGCAAGGAGTGTCGCTTCGGCGTCAGGAAGCTCCGGCGTCTCGTTGCTCGTCATCGAAATAGGCTTGCAGAATAAGTTGCGCGGCGATCTCGTCGCGATGTTCGCGGCCTTGGCGTCCGCCGCGCTCGCGGTTCAAGTGATCCTGTGCGACTTCGGTTGTCCAGCGCTCGTCGACCAGCGCAACGGGCAGGCCGAAACGTGTACCAAGCTCGCGCGCGAAGTCTCGCGCCTTCGCCGTCATCGCGTGCGGTGTGCCGTCGGCATGCAGCGGCAAGCCGACCACCAGTTGCTGTGGCTGCCATTCGTTCACCAACGCGGCGATTGCAGCTAGCGTCGTCGTATCGGAATCGCCGGCGATCGTAACCAGCGGCTGCGCGAAGCGGATCAGCGAATTGCCGACGGCGACGCCGATTCGGTGCGTGCCGAAATCGAACGCGAGGACGGTCGCGTTCGATTTCGGTGCCATGGATCATGCGTGGCCGACGTCGTCGGACAAGCGGGAGAAATCGATGCCGAGCAAACGCATCGCCGCCGGCAGTCGACCCTCGGGGGGCAGATCGAACAGCACATCGGGGTCGGCGGCCACCGTGAGCCACGCGTTCTGCGCGAGCTCTTGCTCGAGCTGACCGGCCGACCAGCCGGCGTAGCCGAGCGAAATGAACATGTCCGCCGGACCTTCGCCGCGGCCGGCGGCTTCCAGAACGTCCTTCGACGTCGTAAGGCCCATGTCGTCGCTGATTGCCAGCGTGGACTGCCAATTGCCGAGTGGACGGTGGAGCACGAACCCGCGATCGACTTGCACAGGACCGCCGAAGTGGACAGGCGATTCGCGCAGCGCGGCGTTGGCGAGAGGGATATTGATCTGTTCGAACAGCGCCGATAGCGTCATTTCGATCGGCTTGTTGATCACAATGCCGAGCGCGCCTTCGGGATTGTGCTCGCAAACGTAAGTCAGCGTATTCGCAAAATGCGGATCCGCCATCGTCGGCATTGCGATGAGGAAATGGTGGGTCAGATTGACCGTTACACCCATGGAATCGAATTGTAATCTGCGGGGGGGACCGGCACAATCGATCGCCGCAACTAGCGAAGATTTGACCGGTTGACCGGGCCCATCGATTTTTTGATAGTGAAGGAATTACCGATGACTCAAGTTCGCCGCGCCGACCGCAATCGATTGCGCGCGTCACTGATCGCATTCGCGGCCGGCTTCATGACGTTCATGCAAGGCGGCGTTGCGAGCGCGGGATTGACGCTGATGCACGGCTACGTCGACTACGCGAGCGCGCTCATCTGGATTCAGACCGACGCGCCTGGACCGGTCGAGGTCGTGTGGCGGATGGAACGCGACGCCGATGTGCACCGTGCGACGTTCGATGCCAGCGCCACGGAGAACAACATCGTGCTGGCTCGACTGACGGGCCTGTTGCCCGGCGAGCAAGTGTCGTACGCGGTCGTTGGAGACGGCGAGCGGCGCGAGGGCTTGCTGCGCGCACAACCGCGGTGGACGCGGCCCGCCGATGCGCAAGACATCACGATCGCGATCGGCTCGTGTTTCTTTCTCGCCGACGCCAATCCAGTGTGGGGCTCGCAAAACTACGGCGGCGGATACGAAATCCTCGATGCGATCGCCGCGAAGAAGCCCGATGTCATGGTCTGGATGGGCGACAACCTGTATTTCCAGCCGCAGGATGAGCTTGATCCGGCATCGATGGCGTCGCGTTATCGGCGTCAGCGCACGCTGCCGTCGCTTAAAACGCTGTTAACGTCGGCCTCGCATGTCGCGATCTGGGACGATCACGATTACGGCCCGAACGACGCGGACCTGTCGTATACGATGAAGGGCGAAGCACTCACGCTGTTTCGACGCTATTGGGCGAATCCGAGTTACGGTCTGCCCGAAACGCCGGGAATCTTCGGCCGCGCGCGCTTCGGCGACGTCGACATCTTCCTGCTCGACGATCGCTACTATCGCTCCGCGAACAAGCTGCTCGATGGACCCGACAAGACGATGTTCGGCGCAAAGCAGCTCGAATGGCTCAAGAATGCGCTCGTCTATTCTTCCGCGCCGATCAAGCTGGTCGTGAACGGCTCGCAAATGTGGAATCGCGTCAATCGCTTCGAGGGATGGAACAACTATTCCGCCGAGCAGCGGGCATTTGCCGATTGGCTGCTTGCGCAACGCGTCGACGGATTGATCTTCCTTTCCGGCGATCGGCACTTCACCGAGCTTCTAAAAATCGAGCGCGTCGGCGGTTATCCGCTGTTCGAATTCACGTCGAGCCCGCTCACGTCCGGCACGTTCGATCCGCCGGGTGAGAAAGACAATCCCGACATCGTGCAAGGCACGTACGTCGTCAAACGCCAGTTCGGGATGATTCGCGTAACCGGTCCGGGCAACGACCGCACGGTCGCGCTCGAGAGCTACGATCAGAAAGGCGAATTGCAGTGGCGTCACGAAATTCGAGCGCGCAACCTGGGGTTTGCTAGGTAGCTCGGATGTGGTTAGTCACGCTAATGGATCGCGAACGTCCAAGAAGTCGAATTTGAGGAAATCACGATCATGTGTGTAAAGCGTCTTGACGCCATGCTGCCTCAGCAGTGCCGCAAGATGTGCATCCGGAACAAGGTTGCCGCGCGTTGCTACTGGTGCAGTGACTTCGCGATAGACGTCCCAGAATCCTTCCTCCTCGGCGAGACATCGCACGTGCGGCAAGCCGATCAGCGCCTCGACGTTGGCAGCGGCTTCGGCGGGCGCGAGCGGTCGTGAAAATATCGATGGGTGAGTGGCAATTCGTAGATAGCTCAACAACGTGGGCCAGCCGAGACAAAGCAGTTCGCCGTCACGCATGCACGTTTCGACAAAAGCCCGACCGCGCTCGTGAAGTGGACTCGCCGCGTCGGTGGCGTAAAGCAGCAGGTTGACGTCAAGCGAGAAGCTCACCGTCGGCCCGCTCGTTGCGCGGGCCCGGGCTGCTCCATCGCTTCATATACCGCATCCTTGTCGGACAAGTCCACACGCGCATGCATGCGCTTGGAGATCCACTCCGGCGCGGACGGTCTTTTCGCATTCACCTTTTGCGAACGCAGCGCTTGCGCGAGAAGATCGGAAACCAGACGGCCGAGCGATTGGCCCGCCTTTCGCTGCAGCGCCTTCAACTCTTTGAGGATTGGATCATCGATGTCGATGGTCGTCCGCATGATGCGATGATGATGTCAGATAGTGCATCAGATGTCAACCGCGCCGCCGCGCCCAAAAGCTCAGGCGTTGCTCTGTTTCCAGAACTCGCGCGACGCGATCCGCGCGCCTTCGGCCATTGCCGCCATCTTCGCCCATACAACGTCGGGATCGACGGCAGCCTGGCCTACCCATGTGCCGTAACCGCAATCGCTGCCCGCGATGACGTTCTCGCGCCCGACCAAGTTCGCATAGCGGTTGATACGCTGCGCGACGAGCTCCGGATGCTCGATGAAGTTGGACTTCGATTCGATGACGCCCGGAATCAAAATCTTTCCCTCCGGCAGCTTGACCGTTTCGAATACGCGCCATTCATGCGCGTGACGCGGATTCGCCGCCTCCAGCACGATCGCCATCGGGCGGGCGCGCAGCACGATGTCGATCACATCCGCGAGCGGAACGTCGCAGTGATGCGGCCCTTCGTAATTGCCCCAGCACATGTGCAGGCGCAAACGGTCGGATGGAATGTTGGCGAGCGCGTGATTGAGCGCCTCGACGTGCAGTTCGGCTTTCTTGCGAAATTCGGCGAGGCTCAGGTCGGCGAACTGGATGTGCCGGCCCATGCCGAGATCGGGACAATCGATTTGCAAAACGATACCCGCGTTGGCGATCGTTTCGTATTCGTAGCGCATCGCTTCCGCGATCGCTCCGAGGTAAGCCTCCTCGTTGCCGTAATGTTCGTCGCGAAAGAACAGCGACACGACGCCCGGTGAGGCCGCCGTGAGAAACGCTTCCTGCGCGTCCACTTTCGCGAATGCTGCATTCAAATTGGCGGCATCGGCTTTCGCAGCGCCGGCATCGCGGACGCTAATCGGCGCATTGCACGCCGGCGTTTTTCTGCGCGAACGGCCCGGATCGCCGAATACTCGTTTTGCAAGATTCGGGAAATCGACGAGATCCTGGTAGACGAATGTGTTGCCGCTGCCGCCGAAACCGTGCAGCCGATCCTTGATGTAGGTCGCGTAGCTCGGCTTGCTCATCTCGCCGTCGTCAACGACATCCACGCCCGCATCGGCTTGCTTGCGGACGACTTCCTCGACTGCGGATGCGACGCGGCGCGCCAGTGCATCGGGATCGACCGGCACGCCCTCCTCCTTCGCGTACATCATCCGGATCAGGTCGTCGGGGCGCGGGAGGCTGCCCGTGTGGGTCGTCAGGAATCGCTCCGTGCTGCGTTTCATCGAGGGCCCCCCTGCATAAGCGAGCGTGACATTGTCCACCAAATCGGCGCGACAATAGGCTGATGCGAATCTCTCGGGCATGGTCGATCTTCCTGCTGTTTGCCGCACCGCCCGCGGGGGCTCAGGCGCCTGTTCAGCTCGATCCGTTCACGCAAGCGACGGAGGGAATACCGGGCTGCCCCGTGGTCCAGCCGCGTCTATACACGCCCGACGAGATGCGCACCGAAGCGCACGCCCGCAGCGAACGCGGAACGCGGTGCGCGTTGGAAGGGACGTGCGAGCCCGGGGGCGCCTACAAACGCGACGGCGAGATCAACGAACAGGTCCGCGCCGAGATTGCTGCCGACAAACGCTTTGCCGATACATCGGTGTGGGTGACGACGTCACGAAAATGGGTGACGCTCAAAGGTTGCGTGCGGACGAAAGCGCAGAAGCGCGCGCTGGCCACATTGGCCCGCCATCAGGCCAACGTCGAGCGCGTCTTCGACGAGTTGAACGTTCGACGCTTGCGCTGATCCGACGTGTCAGCGTGGGGGTCCATCATTCGCGCCGCAGGGCCAAGGTGCGGGTGCTCCCCCTTTGGGGACAGCGCAGCGGCGAAGCCGCAAGCGTGGGGGGTCCTATTTCGCGGCGGTGCAATCGCCGACGCGCTTGCCCGCAAACGTCTGTCCCATCTCCATCGACTGACCGCTCGACTGCGTGATCATGCGCATCCGTCCTTCGTAGCTCGTCCCGGCGAATGTCATTTCGCCGGACACGGTCATCGCCTCTTCGCCTGTGCAGGCCATCTTATACGTCAGCTTGTTTCCGACCCGGCTGCTTTCCAGCACGCGGCAGTTTTCGCGCCGCGGAATGAGATCCTCGTCCTTGCGATTCTTCGATAGGCAGACGCGGTTGACCTGAGCGGGCATCGCCATCGGCATGCCAAGCATTTCCATCTTCATCGTCACCTCCCACAGGTCGTCCTTCCCCTGCGCGAGAACGTCGGACGGCAGCGCGAGTGCGGCGACCGCGAGCGAAGCGGCACGAAGAATCGATGCGAAGTGCTTGGACAAGTGAGCCTCCCCTAGTTTGCCGAGAACGCACCGCAGGGACCGAAAAGCTGATAGCAACTGCTGGTGCAGCTACTCCTCCTCGTGCCGCCGATGCTTCGCGTAGTCACTCGCAAGTTGCTGCTGCAGATTTGGCGGCGCCGGCTCGTAATGCGACAACGCCATCGTCCACGCGCCCTGTCCACCGGTCATCGACTTCAACCGTGCCGCATAGCCGTCGAGCTCGGCGAGCGGCGCGAGCCCACCGACCGCCAAAATCCCTGCGGCCAGCGTATTGGTGCCCGTGACTTGCCCGCGGCGCGATGAGAGATCGCCGGTCACGTCGCCCATCGTCGATGCCGGGCAATTGATTTCGACGCCGACGATCGGCTCGAGCACGATCGGCCTCGCTTTCGAAATGGCGTCGAGAAAGGCTTTTCTGCCCGCGGAAACGAATGCGACCTCCTTCGAATCGACCGGATGATATTTACCGTCGTAGACGATCACGCGCACGTCCTGCACCGGAAAGCCGGCGAGCGGGCCTTCGACGAGCACTTGCTCGACGCCCTTCTTCACCGCGGGAATCAACGTGTTCGGAATTGCGCCGCCTTTGACCTGGTCGACGAATTCGAATCCTGATCCCCGCGGCAGCGGCTCGACCTTGAGGAACACTTCGCCGAATTGACCCGCCCCACCGGTTTGCTTCTTATGCCGATGATGACCTTCGGCCTTCGCCGTGATCGTCTCGCGATATGGCACGCGTGGCGGGCGCGTTTCAACTTCGAGCTTGAACTGGCTCGCCATGCGCTCGAATACGGAGCGGAGATGCAATTCGCCGAGGCCTCGCAACACCGTCTCGTTCGCCAGCGGATCGTGCTCGGCGACGAGCGTGGGATCCTCGGCGGTCATCTTGTGCAGGACGTCGGAGATTCGCTGCTCGTCCCCGCGGCGCTTCGGGGTAATGGCGAAGCCGTGCATCGGCACCGGAAACTCGAGCGGGCGCATGTGAATCTGATCTTCGTCGTGCGAATCGTGCAGCACGCAATCGAACACGATATCGTCGACCTTGGCGACGGCCGCCAGGTCACCGGGAGCTGCCTGATCGACTTCGACGTATTTAGCCCCCTGCAGCATGAAAAGGTGCGCGACTTTGAATGATTTGCGGCCATCGCCGACGAAGAGCTGCGTTTCCTTCGTGACGGTTCCCTGGTGGACGCGGAAGATTCCCATCTTGCCGACGAACGGGTCCATGACGACCTTGAAGACGTGCGCGAGGACGTGCTTCTTCGGGTCGGGTTCAGAGCGAAATTCTTCGGTGCCCGATCCCTTGAAGAACAACGGTGGATTGCCTTCCTTCGGATTGGGCGCGAGCTTGATGAGAATTTCCAGCAACTCGGACACGCCGGCGCCGGTTCGTGCCGACACAAAGCACACCGGCACGAGATGCCCCTCACGCAACGCCTTTTCGAACGGTGCATGAAGTTGCTCCGGCGCAATCTCGCCCTGTTCTAGATACAGCGACATCAACGCTTCATCGACTTCGACGACTTGGTCGACGAGCGCGCCATGCGCGCTCTCGATCGAGGAAAAATCGCTTGCGCCGGACGGATTGAAGAAGCAGTCGACAACCCGCTTGCCGTTATCGGCCGGCAAATTGATCGGCAAGCACTCCCTGCCGAATGCTTGCTGTATCGAGGCGAGCACGCCTGGCAGGTCGACGTTCTCGGCATCGATCCGATTGACGACGATCAAGCGGCAAAGCCCACGCTTCGCGGCCCACTCCATCATTCGCGACGTGATCATTTGGATGCCCGTGCTCGCGTTGACGACGATGGCTGCCGTCTCAACCGCGTCGAGCGCGCCGATCGACTGACCGATGAAATCGGGAAATCCCGGCGTATCGATCAGATGAATCCGCGTGCCACCCGTCTCGAAGTGCATGAGCGATGCGCGTAGCGAATGTTGGTAGCTTTTCTCGATCGGATCGAAATCGCTGACGGTCGTGCCGCGTTCGACGCTGCCCGGCGCCGCGATTGCGCCGGCTTTCGCGAGCAGCGCTTCGGCGAGCGTCGTCTTGCCCGACGCTCCGTCGCCAACCAGTGCTACGGTACGAATATTCTCGGTGGCGAAATGCGCCATGGTTCCTCCTTCAAATGCGATCGATGAGATGTGAAAACAGGCGAAGCCGTCCGCAACGGTGTATGGGTGGACGGCTCAGTGGGCCTGTAACAGGGGAATCGGTAGTGAGCGACAGCGTTATGGAGCCGCAATCTGGGTCGAGTGCAAGGCGCCGCTGAGCGGCAACGCAGCAATCGGCCCGGAGAGCAAGCCAGACACTATCGATTCCCCTGTTACAGGCCACCTAATAGTGGTAATACTCGAGCTTCTGATCGCGCGAGCGCCGGAGCGAATCCGAAATGCGGTCGCCGGTGACCACGACCAGGCTCACGACCTCGCAGGGATAACTGATTGCGCGTCCGGCGGTCTGGGCGCTCACCTTGCATTCGACGAACACGGGCCCCCGTGTGCCGCTGACCAGCATTTTGCGCTCGCGTGCTTCGCGCGCGAAGTCATCCGGTATGACCAGTTGGAACTGGTTGTTCGCGGGCCGTTCGGTGGCATTGATCACCGTCTTGCCGTCCGTCGCGGCGAGCGGCATCGAGAAGCGACCCTCGGTGGGCCGCAAATCGCCGCTGCGGAAGCCATACAGCACGATGCTGCGCTCTTCATATTCTTTGGGTGTACGGACAACGTGCGGAAGGTCCTCGGTCCTGCCGAGGAGATCGGCGTAAACGCGAGCGGGATCGGGAACCGCTTGCTGCTGCGGCGTGAAGGGCGACTGCGGCGATGACGTCGTTGGCTGCGTTGCGCAGCCGCCTACCACAAGCAACGATACCGCGCAGATTCGAAGCAACGAGCTCACCATGGCACAAATCCGCGTGGACTGCATAGACGAAGCGTACCGCAAGTCAAAGAACGCGTGGCTCGATATCATTTACCACGAACGATACGACGCGGATGACCGCGCCTGCTTGATATGCGCTACAACGCAGCCAAGCCGCGGCTTCGACGCCGGGCGTGCAACAAATGCAGACGCAAGACGGTCGGTGCCTCCGACGATTTCATCGAACCCCGACGTCCAGGTTTCCTCGAACTCTTCGCGGAACGTTTCGGTCGCCTCAGACGCCAGCAATGTCTCTTCGCCGCTGGTCACCGCGAGAAATTCGATCGCTTCCTGTGATAAACCGGCGCCTTCCCAAAGCTGCAACAAGCTCTGGCGATCGTACGCCAGCAGGTTTGCGCTGGTCAGAGTGTCCGCACGCAATTCGCGGCGCTCGGCGTCCGAGAGGCCCGCTGCCGCCTTCGTGACCGCGAGTGACCAGTAATCGTCGGGCGAGTTGACGGTGCGTCGTCGTCGCGCAATTGATACCGAGCAAATAGCGCCTTGACGTCCGCGATCCGTCGTCGCTCGCGCGAGCGAAGTAATACGCCTTGTCGTTCGAATGCACGAATGAGCGCAGCGGTAGGCCGAATTGCGCGATGTAGCGGCGCGTCAAGCCATGCCGCTTCGGGATGCGCATCGCGCCGGCCTCGCCATAGTGGCCGTCAGCGAAGCGAAGCGTCCGGACGCGCCCGCCGATGTGACGCAGCCGCCTCGAGGACGTCACGCGATGGCCGCGTTTTTCGAGTTCGTACGCGGAGACGAGGCAGGCGAGACCTGCACCGACGATTACCACATGAAGCTTGGATCGCCTTTCGGGCACCGCCGCGAGCGCGGGCAGCGCGGAGGCGGCGGCGCTCGCGCCGGAAAGCGCGAACAGGCGCGCAGGAATTCGCCGCGGGCCAGCAAGCGACGGCCTAACAGATGATCAGGCGATGGCAACTTCCGCTTCGATCTCGACTGGAATGTTGAACGGCAACTCCGCGAGGCCGACCGCGGAGCGTGCGTGCGCGCCACGCTCAGGGCCGTACAACTCGAGAATGAGATCGGAGCAGCCATTGATTACCGTCGGCAGGTCGGTGAAGCCGGGTGCAGCGTTCACCATGCCAAAAATGCGCAACCACGAAGTGACACGGTCGAGATCGCCGAGCGTCCGCCGCAAGCTGCCGAGAATCGACAACGCGGTAAGACGCGCCGCTTCGTACCCCTGCTCGATGGTGAGATCGCTGCCGACCTTGCCTAACGGACGCGCGACGCGACCGTCCAAATCCAGCGGCGCATGACCGGAAATGTACGCGCGATTGCCGGACACTCGCACGAATGCAAACGGCAGACGGATGTGCGGCGCAATGACGACCGGCGGCGGCAGCGTCAATCCAAGCGCCGCAAGACGCGCTTCGATGTCCATTACGATGGTCCCCTCTCGTCACCGATGATATCGCGCGTATCGAGATCGCAAAACAACCCGGCCATGATCGCAAGCCCTTGCCGAGCGACAGGCGCCAACAGATGCTCGTCGGGCGCGTGCTGCGCACACGCCGGATACGAATGTGGAATCCAGACGGTCGGCAATCCAAGCACGTCGGCAAAGCAGTCGTTCGGCAGCGTCCCGCCTAAATTGGGAAGGATCGCCGGACGGATCCCCGTTGTGCGTTCGATCGAAGCCGCTACGCGCTTCACCCATGGATGATCGGGATCGAGCCGCGTGGCCGCCATCGTTTCGGCGCGCGACGTCGAGACACTCACGGATGAAAATCCATTGGCGTCCAAATGCGCACGGATCGCGGAGGCAAACGTCGACACGTCACACCCGACGACAAACCGAAACTGCATGTGCGCGCTCGCGCGCGGCGGAATCGCGTTCACCGGACACTCCGGATTGCCCGTCTTGAAGGCCAGGACTTCAAGCGTATTCCAGCCGAATACGCGTTCGGCAGGCGTCAGCCCCGGCTCGCCCCAATCGGCATCGATCGCCGGACCGCCGGTCTCACCGGGCGCGATGTCAGCGAGCGCGCGCGCAACGGACGCGGGAATGGGCGGCGGTCGTAGCGCGGAGACAAGAATGCGCCCGCGGCGATCGACCAGCGCTGCGATCGCATTGGCAAGCACCGTCCCTGCGTTCGCGAGAAGCCCGCCCCAGTTGCCGGAGTGATGCGCGGCCGCACGCAGATCGACGCCGAGCTCGAAATTGAATGCGCCGCGCGAACCGAGAAATAGCGTCGGGCGGCCGGCCGAAAGGCGCGGGCCGTCGGAGGCGATCAACACATCGGCGGCAAGCGCGGTGCGTTCGCGTTCGCAGAACGCGCGCAATCCGGGCGAGCCGATTTCCTCGCCCATCTCCATCAACAGCGTGACGTTGAATCCGAGCGCGCCCTTGTACGCGAGCACTTGCGCCAGCGCGGCGAGATTGATCGTGTGCTGTCCTTTGTTGTCGGCGGTGCCGCGCCCGTACCAGCGATCGCCTTCAACCACGATGTTCCACGGCGAGAGCCCGGTGCGCCATTGGGTGTCGTAACCATGGATGACATCGCCGTGCGCGTAAGTGAGAACGGTGGGCAGATCGTCGCCTTCGTGCCGTCGTGCGATGAGGAATGGCGTGCCGCCCGTCGGGTTGTCGACGAGCCGCGACACGAAGCCCAGCGCCTCCAATGTCGGTGTGATCTCTTCAGTCAGATACGCAGTCAGGTCCGCGGTCGAGTCCGCCCGCTGGCTTTCCGTACGCCGGGCGATGCGCGGCCGAAGGAGACTCAACAGGTTTCCATCGTCGAACCATCGCATGGTGCGCGCGACGATTTCATCACGACCGGGGGACCGACTTGCGAATCGATTGGGTAACCGGGCCATCGCCGCCCTTCGTCCATCCTCGAAGACCGCGATTATCGCAAGAGCGACAGAAGTCTCTAAACCGTTACGCCCGGTGCTGCGATGCTCAGCATATCGCGCAGGTTGCGCAGCAGCTCTTCTTCCTGATAGGGCTTGCCGAGGTAGAGATCGACGCCGAGCTCGGCCGCGCGATTGCGATGTTTTTCCGCCGTCCGCGACGTGATCATGATGATCGGGATGTGCGCATTTTTCGGCTCGGCCTTCATCGCCTTGGTGAATTCGAAACCGTCCATGCGCGGCATTTCGATGTCGAGCAGGATAGCGTCGGGCGTCTGATCCTCGAGGACCTGCAGCGCGTCGACGCCATCCTTCGCCGTGACGACGTCGAATCCTTCGCGCTGGAGCAAGCGGCTCGTCACTTTGCGGACCGTGAGCGAGTCGTCGACGATCATCACGAGCGGCGTGCCGCTCCGCGCCGTGACGGGCAGCGTCGTCCGCGGTCGATCGCCGATGACGCGCTCGTCGCTGATATCGCTTTCGACACCCGTTACCTCAGGTCGCATCGCCAGCTGCACCGGATTGATGATCAACACGATTTCACCGGTGCCGAGCACCGTCGCGCCGGAAATTCCCGACACGCGGGCGAGCTGCGGGCCGATGTTCTTCACGACAACTTCCTGATTGCCGATCATCTCATCGACGTGGATCGCCGCGATGCCTTGGCCGCTGCGCAGGAGAAGGACGGCATTGAAGCGCTGCGTCTCGGGCGTGTGCTGCGCGTCGCCCAACAAGCGTGGCAAATAGTGGAACGGATACGCGCGCCCCTGCCACTCGACTTTGCGTTTCACGTACAGATCGAGGAGCGCGTCGCCTTTGATCTGCTGCACCTGCTCCACCGTCGGCGCCGGCAGCGCCCACATGCGGCCGCCGGCGCGGACGAGCACCGCTTGCGCCACCGCAAGCGTCAGCGGCAGATAGAGCACGAAGCGCGTGCCCTTGCCTTCTGTCGCGTGCACTTCGACGCGCCCCCCGAGCGCCGTGATCTCGGCGCGCACGACGTCCATGCCGATGCCGCGCCCGGAGATTTGCGTCACCTTGGAAGCAGTCGAGAATCCCGGCTGAAACAGGCATTCGATCAATTGTTGCTCGGTAGGCTCGGCGTCCGCTGGGAGAAGCCCCAGCGCACGTGCGCGATTGCGCACGTTGGCGAAATTGATGCCGCCGCCGTCGTCGGCGAGCTCGATCATCACTTCGTTGCTGATCTGCCGTACCTTGAGCGAAATCTCGCCCGTTTCGGGCTTTCCGGCGTTGATGCGATCCGCGCGCGACTCGATGCCGTGGTCGAGCGCGTTGCGCAACAGATGCTCGAGCGGGCCCACGAGCTTTTCCAGCACCGAGCGATCGAGCTCGGTCTGTCCGTCGTCGATCTCCAGGTTCGCGCGCTTGTCGAGCTCCTTCGCCGTCGCGCGCAGAATCCGATACAGTCGTTCGGACAGGCTGACGAACGGAACCGTGCGAATCGCGAACAACCGCTGTTGCACGTCGCGCGACAGGCGCGCTTGCGCCAGCAGCGCGGCGTCGGCGTCGTCCAAATTCTTGAGCAGCGCTTGTTGCACGGTGGACACGTCGTTCACGCCTTCCGCGAGCGAACGCGTGAGCTCCTGGAACCGCGTGAAGCGATCGAGCTCCAGCGGGTCGAACTCCTGATTGACCGTCTGGATCGCCGTCATCCGCGACTGGATCTGCGTTTCCGCCTGCAACTCGATTTCCCGCACCTGTCCCCGCAGGCGTATCACGCTGTTCGTGAGCTCGAGCAGATTCGATTTGAGCGCGCGCAATTCGCCTTCGATACGGGCGCGCGCGATCGCGACTTCGCCCGCCTCATTGACCAGGCGATCGACGACGTCAGCGCGCACGCGCAGCATCGCGCGGGTGGCCGCTTCCACATCGGCGGGCTCGGTCGCTGCGGGTGTCAACGCGACAACCGCAGGCGCCGAAGGCGTGAGCGGAACCACGATTGGTTCGGCGCTTACCGGCGGCGCGACGGCATCCGCCGAAACGTCTCTCGTCCGACGGTCGAATTCCGGCAGAGGCACATTGGTGCGGCCTTCGCGCAACGCGTCCAGCACAAACCCGATATGGTCGAGATCGGTGTCGAGCGCTTCGAACAGATCGGGTGTCGCTTCGCGTAGCGAATCGCCCTGCAACAGCCGCGATTCCATCAAATGCGTGAGCTCGCCCAAGCGCATCGCGCCGGCCATTCGGGCGCTGCCCTTGAACGTGTGCAGCGTCCGGCGCAACTGTTGCGCGATCTGCGTGTCGCGCGGACTGCGACGCCACCCCCGCACTTCTTCAGCGGCTTGCGGATAGAGCTCCGCCGCTTCTTCGAGGAAGATCTCCAGCACCTGCGCGTCGACGTCGTCTCGAATGCCGGAAAGCGGATCGCCCGTTTTCTGCGGCGTCCGGATCTCGACTTCCTGCTTCGCGCCATGCGGCGTTGCGATTGCGGTTATAAAAATGGCGTTGTGATGCGGCGGCGCGTCTGACGAGGCCTGCTCGATGATGACATCCGCGTCCGCGATGACGTCGGCTGGAATCTCCGGGCGGAGCTCGTCCTCGCGCTGCGCCGTCTCGGCGGCAACCGTTTCTGCGTCGACGCTGCCGCCGCCTACCGCATCGTGTCGCAGCGCTTCGAGCTCGTGCTCGACCGCTTGTGCGTCGAGGCGATCATGGTCGCTGAACGCTTCACGCGCACGCACGCGATTGATCAATCGCGTAAGACCTTCGACAGCGTGAGCGAGCACGCTTTGCGCGGCGCTCGGCAACGGTGCCCCGTGGTGCGCCAGCGCAAGCAATGCTTGCTCGAGCCCATTTGCGGTTTCTGCAATCAACGGGAACCCACCCGTGCGATGAATGCCGCACAGCGTGTGGCTCGCGCGCACCATCTCGGGTGACGGCGCAACGCGCGAATCGAGCTGCAACAGCGAAAGCTCGTGTTGCAACGTGCCGATGTGCGCGTCGGCTTCGTCGCAAAGAATCTTCCATAATGACGTCGACAATGTCGTCGCACCGATCGTCACGTCTTCGGGTTCCGCAACGGTCGCGAAGATGGCGCGCCGCTCGGGCTCGTGCGCCGGCACGACATGACCGTTATCGGCGACGAGCTTCAAGATTGGCGGCAACGACGTCCGTTCTTCATTCGGCAGAACGACATCGACTGCCTCGTCTTCCGGACACGTTTCCTCGACCTCTACAACGGGCCCGGCCTCGTCCGCGGGCGTGCCGAGCTCGGGCAGCTCGATCAGTTCGAGCGTCGGCGGTGTCGTTGCGAATTCGGGTGGAGCAGCCGGCTTGACTCGCCCTGGTTCAACCGACGTGGCGGCCACGCGGAGGACCGGTGCCTGCGGCTTTGCGGCGGTTGGCCATTCCTGCGCCGCCGCATCGATCGCTTCGTGCAATGCCCGCGCATCGAGCACGACGCGGCGCGTTTGCCTGAGCTCATCGACCCAACCGCGAAAACTTTTTTCCGCGACGTCGAACAGCGCCAACACGGCCGGTGTCACCGAACGGTCTTCCTCGATCAACCGGTTACCGACCTGCTCCACCTGGTAGGCCAGCTCGCCCAGCTCGATCAAGCCGACCATTCGGCCGCTGCCCTTCAACGTATGGAATTGTCGACGGACCGTCACCAGCGCATCGCGATCACCGGGGTTATGCGATAGCACACGATGATGCTCGGCGACTGTGGCGAGAACTTCCGCGGCTTCAGTCAGATAGATATCGAGCAGCTCCGCGTCAAAGCCCGTGGTGTCGGTGGCGAGCAACCGCTGCGTTTCGGCGGAAATCTCCGGCGCCGGCGGCATACCCGCGTCGGCGATCATTTCCACGGCGGCCGCCAATGTATCGGTGCCGCCGGCCTTGAATTCCTTCAACGCCGCATCGGCCTGCGCAATCAGATCGACGTCGCCGATCAACTCCGCGTCGTCGCGCAACCCGGCGAGCTTGCGCTGGAGCTCCTCGCGCGCTCCGGTATCGGCCGGGGCTTTGTGAATCTCGGCCACGAGCTGCGGCAACTGCGCGCGAAGCTCCGCGACGGCATTTTCGACGGAGTCCGATTGGGTGAGCGGCGCCACGGAGGCTTCGCCCATGCGGCGGGCGATCAATGGCGCAATCAGGCGATCGCGGTCGGGTCGCTGCTGCTCGACCGCTTCGATAAAGAATCCGAGTCCTGACAGCGACTCCGCGAGAAGCTCGAGCTCGTCGTCCGCAACAGGCGCATCCGATGTTGCATAGCGCTCGATCTGCTGCTCGCACATCGCGACGAGACGCTCGGCGTCGGCGAGGCCGAGCACGTTGAGCGCACCGCGGATCTGCCGGCTGTCCTTGGCCAGCGTCGCAAGCTCACCGCGCTTGGCGTTGTCGCGGAAAAACGCGTCGAGCACCTGCTCCATATGGCGAAGATTGACGCGAATCTCGCGGCCCACTTGCGACAACAGTACGCGTTCCTGCGCGCGCTTCGACATTTCGTCCAGCATCGGCGCGCTCGCGACCGTCGAACGGCCCGCACGAGCGGCGTCCAGCCGTGCGAGCATCGCGTTCACCTGACTGTCGAAGTCGGGCGCGAGATTCGAATAGTTCTCGAACGCGCTTTCGGCCAGCAACAACGCGGTCGCGTACTCCATCGCGAGGGGTTCCGGCACGCCGGCAGCAGGAAGCTTGTCGACGCGCTCGACAAGCGCAGCGGTCAGCTTCATCAGCGCGCCGTGCGTGATCTCGACCGCCTTGTTGTGCACCGATGCCAGCGTTTGCTTGAGCTTGGGCAGATTCTCGGCGCGCCCGGTGGCCGCTTTGAGCCATGAATCCTTTGCGGCGGCCAATTGTTCACGCGCTTCGCGGAGCAGCGGCTCGATCCGCACGACGTCCGCCGAAAGTACCTCGGCCGATGGAATGAGCCCCGACAACTTGAATGTTTTCTGCACTGCCTGAAGCTGTGGCCCGATCGGCGCACTGATCGCAACGTAGTAGAGAACCTCGCGGCGCAGCCGATCCGCGACTTTGGCGCCGCCTTCGGCCACGCGGCGAATCTGCAGATCGATGCGCGCTGCGAGCTGCTTCAGGCCAAAGCCCGCCTCGAGACCGCCGCCGACGATCGCCTCGAACACCGCGTCGGCCGTCCACCAGAATGTGCGCAAATTCGGCTCCGGTGTCGTGTCAGCAATCGCGGCGATCGCGTCGCGCATCGTCTTGCCGCCTTTTTCCTCGCCGCGCAGCCACGAGAGCAGACCGCGTTGGTACATCCGGCGCTGCTTGACGAGAAACGAGGCGAGCTTTGCGGAAGCAATGGCCTCACGCGGCGCGCTTCGCGGTGCGCGCGGGCTCAGGTCCGGATAAAAGAGATCGGTCGGCGCGACGGCTTTGACGCCGCGCGCAAGCTGCATCGTCTCGAATTCAGGATAGAGCTTGAGGGGAACCGGCGCGATGCCGTTCACGAGCTCATCCAAAAAGATGCGGAGCTTCCGGCACGCGCGGTCGATCAGCGCGACGATTTCCAGAACGTCTGCCGCGTCGACCGTTTCCAGACGCGCGAGCTGCTTTTCGATTTCTTCGGCATACGCAGCGACCGCATCGAGGCCGACCATGAGGATCGCGCCGGATGCCTGGTGCACGTGATTGCGCGCATGCGCGAGCGCCGATGTCGCAGCCGGATCCGCCGCGAAGGTGGCAAGCGAGTCGAGCCCGCGGGCAAGCGCCTGGTCGACCTCGCCCTGAACCCAGGACAAGGGACCGACGTCAAAGTCGAGTGCAATCTCGGTCGACACGGACTAACGCTCCATTGGCTCGATCACGACAGGTCGGGAAATGCATCAGGAAAAATCCAGCAAGATTCGAGCCTGCCGTTTAATAGGGTCAGACTCGACTTGCAGGCTGGCTTGGCCGCTGCACTTCGGAAGCGCGAAAGTCGAGTCTGACCCTATTAAACTTTAAAGCCTGCAACCGAGCTCCGTAACTCCGCGGCGAGCTTCGTCAGTTGTCCGATGGACACGTTGGTCTGCTTCGTCCCTTCGGTCGTTTCCTCGGTGATCTTCAAGATGCCCTGCATCCCGCGCGTCACATCAGCCACCGACGCGGACTGCGTCTGCGTCTGCGCCGATATCCGTCCAATCAATTCGGCGAGCTCGCGCGACACGCTCTGAATTTCGGCCAGCGCTTGACCTGCGGCATCGGACAATTTCGCGCCCTCGACCACGCCGACCGTCGATCGATCCATCGCTGCGACGGCATCTTGCGTGTCGGATTGAATCGTCTTGACGATCGCCTCGATCTGCTTCGTCGCTTCGCCCGAGCGCTCCGCCAGTCGCTGCACTTCTTCGGCAACGACGGTGAACCCGCGTCCTGCTTCGCCCGCCGATGCTGCCTGGATGGCCGCGTTCAACGCCAGCACGTTCGTCTGCTCGGTGATGTCCGAAATCAGCTCGACGATTTCGCCGATCTCGAGTGACGATTCGCCGAGACGCTTGATCCGCTTCGACGTTTCCTGGATCTGCGTGCGGATCTCGTTCATGCCCGCGATCTGATTCTGCACGGCGCTGCCGCCCTTCTCCGCCGCCGACAATTGAACCTGCGCGACCTTCGCTGATTGCGCGGCGTTTTGCGCGACTTCGGAAATCGACTGCGCCATCGTCAACACCGACGCGGACGCGTGCTGGATTTCCTTGTTCTGGCGCTGCGACGCTTCGAACAGTCGGTTGGAGATCGCCTGCGTCTCCTGCGTCGCTTTGGTCACTTGATCGGTGGCGGAGTTGATGCCCTTGACCAGCGTGCGCAGCTCCTCGATCGTGAAGTTGATCGAGTCGGCAATCGCACCGGTCACGTCTTCGGTCACCGATGCCTGCACCGTCAGGTCGCCGTCCGCCAAATTTCCCATTTCATTCAAGAGGCGAAGAATCGCTTCCTGGTTGCGTTTGTTCTCGCCCTCGCTATCGTGCGCCCGACCGCGAGCGTCCTCGCGCGCGATGAATCCGAGCAGCACGAGACATGCGAGGGCAAGCGCGCCGAAGATGATCGCCGCCCAGAACGTGACAATGTGCGTTTTTCCGCTGCCTTCGAAGTCGCCGACGAGCTTCGTCGTGTCGGCGTAGAGCGGTTCTCCGTCGGCATTGATCGTGCGAACCGACTGCTTCGCAACGCCGAGACGCTGCGCGTTTGCAGCGATCGCACTAACGCCGGCATCGAGCTTCGTTGCGCGCTTCGAAATCTCCGCGAGCGTAGCGCGCGCCTCATCGCCGCGACCGCTGCTCTGGCGAAGCGCATCGGCGCTCCGTGACAGCGCGGCCAGCGTGTCGCGAAACGCCGCCGTGTCCTTGTTGAGCGCCGCCGCGATGTCTGGATCGACATCATCGGCCGACGTGAGCGTCCCGACGTTTTTCGCGATTCGCTGCGTGAGCCCTGCGAGTTGCGTCGTTAGCTCCACATCCCGCGGCGAACCGCCCGCCTGTAGCAACTGTTGTCCGGCTTGTTGCGCGAGCTCGGCAAGGCCGCGGCTACTTTCGCCGACGGCTTCGTTGCCTTTCGCCACCGCCACGAGCGTTGTTTCGCTGCCGACGATGCGTTCGACGGCAGCGTTGACGCGTTCCCAGCGCACCTTGATTGCCTGGAGCGTCTCGACGACCGACGGCTCCTGGGCTACATCAAGCGACACGCCGCGCATGGAACCGCCGTTAAGGAACGCATTGAGATCCTCCTGGAAGCGGTCGCGACTTTCGCGCACCGCCTGCACCGCGCCCGATTGACCTTGCGTTGCCAGCACACTGCTCCTTGTGACTCTTTGCGACAGCATTTGCATGTCCACCGCCGTCGCAAAGGAGGCGGTCTGCTGCGATGCGGTGCGCCCGTCGAGAAACAGCATGAGGACAGCAAGCGCGAGAAACGTGAGCAGCAGCAGGCCCAGTATTTGAAACTGCTTGACGACGGGCAAGTGACCGATCAGCGGCAATCCCTTCGACGTTGCGGCCGACGGTGTCGCAGTTTTCAGCTGATCCATGATCGACACCGTCGAGAGCGGGTCGTGCCGCGTACTTGCCTTCGTACCCATCTTAACCTGCGTCGTCGGAATACCGAGGTCGGTGTTGGGCGGTGCCGCGACCTTTTTCTTCTCACCCGCCACTTTGGCCAACTTGAGCGCCATGATTCCTCCGATTCCTTCTACACGCCGACCTGCAAAAATGCGGGTGAGCGGGCGAGCTTGCCTAGATCGATTTCCTGCCACGCGTTGCCTTCGTCATCCATCCAGCGTTGCGCGTACCAATCATGGGCGTCTGCCGGCATCGAGGCGGGCGCAAGCTCGGCCACGTTGCGAAGACCGAGCACGCGCTGCACGACAATGCCGGCGTTCAACTCGCAGGCGCGCGCGCCGAACAACACGAGACGTGTCGTCGCGGCGGCGGCGATGGGCTCCGCGCCGAGAAAAGACGAAAAATCGACGACGCTGAAAAGATTGCCGCGAATGTTCGCGACACCAAGAAACCAGGGTTGAGTCATCGGAACAGTAACGATGTGCGGAAGTGCAACGACCTCGCCGGCGTCGGCAAGCCGAACGAGCCAGCGCGTACCGGCGCACATAAGGCCGAGCCGCGACGATTCGACCTGTGCGGCCGTCTTGGTCGCCAAGCGGGAGGCGAGCTCCTGCTGAAACGTTCGCAGATCGATGCGGGCTGGGCGGACCATGGTAGACATTCGAATGCTTAGCCCATCGACTGGATCTTGGCGATCAGCTCGTCGCGATTCACCGGCTTGACGATGTAATCGCGCGCGCCCTGCCGGAGACCCCAGATCTTGTCGGTTTCCTGGCTTTTCGACGTGCACATGATGATCGGGATCGATCGCGTTTCCGGATCGCGGCTGATCGCACGCGTGGCCTGGAAGCCGTTAAGGCCCGGCATCACGACGTCCATCAGGATCAGGTCCGGCTTCAGCTGCTTCGACTTGTGGATCGCGTCTTCGCCGTTATCGCTCGAGAAAACTTCGAAACCTGCCTTCGTCAGCATGTCGTTCAACACGTGCCGCTCGGTCGGGGAATCGTCGACGATCAGGATTTTTCGGATGGCCATGATGAGGGGTCGCTGTGCTGTGGCTCGCTCAAGCCGCCGCCGCGCGCGCGTGCGTCGCGACCGCCTTGAGCAAGCTTTCCTTCGTGAACGGCTTCGTCAGATACTGGTCCGATCCCACCATCCTGCCTCGCGCACGGTCGAAAAGTCCGTCCTTCGACGACAACATCACGACCGGCGTGTCATGAAATCGCGCGTTCTTCTTGATGAGCGCGCACGTCTGGTAGCCGTCGAGCCGCGGCATCATGATGTCGACGAAGACGAGATCAGGCTGATGGTCGGCGATCTTCGCAAGCGCGTCGAAGCCGTCCTCCGCCAGGATCACCGTGCAACCCGCCTGCAGCAAAAAAATTTCAGCGCTGCGGCGAATCGTGTTCGAGTCGTCGATCACCAGCACCTTGACGCCTTGCAACGTATTGCGTTCCGACACTTCGCCCCCCGACATGCGTCCGTGACATGTTCCAGCGCGGAACGTCGAGCCGGAACGCCTAGGAGTCTGCCACGGGACCGAGGGTTTGCCTAGAGCATAAACCTTGCCGGAATCGGCACTTGCAGCATAAACCTCACGAAAAGCAACACGCAGGCAAGTTTTCCTGAAACCACGCTGCCGTGCTGCGTCAGGGCATGCCGCCCTGCGGCTGTTCAGTACAGCTCTTTTCAGAATCGCCCTTCGCGCCGCAGGGCCGTCCCAGAAGCGCGATTAGCGCCCTAGAAACATCCGATACGCCGGGTTGCCGGTCTCCTCGACATAGTCGTAGCCGAGCCGATCGAGAAAGCGGCGGAAGTCCACCTTATCGCCGGCGGGCACTTGCATGCCGACCAACACGCGGCCGTAGTCGGCGCCGTGATTGCGGTAATGGAACAGGCTGATGTTCCAACCGGCGCTCATGCTGTCGAGAAAGCGCATCAACGCGCCCGGACGCTCGGGAAATTCGAAGCGATAAAGAATTTCGTCGGTGGCGTTGGGCGCGTGGCCACCCACCAGATGGCGAACGTGCAGCTTCGCCATTTCGTTGTCGGACAGGTCCGACGCGTCGATCTTGCGCCGCGCCAGCTCGCGCAGCAAATGCTCGGTCTCCTGCCGATTGCGAACTTCGATGCCGACGAACAGATGCGCGATCTTCGGATCGGCATAGCGATAGTTGAATTCGGTGACATTGCGGTTGCCGAGCAGCGCGCAAAACGTGCGAAAGCTGCCCGGCTGCTCGGGAATCGTGACGGCGAGGATCGCCTCGCGTTGCTCGCCCAGCTCCGCGCGCTCGGCGACGAAGCGCAGCCGATCGAAATTCATGTTGGCGCCGCACGCGATGGCGACGTAGTCGCGGTCGCGCGTCCGGTGGCGTTCGACCCACGCCTTGACCCCGGCGATCGTCAATGCGCCCGCGGGTTCGAGGATTGAGCGGGTATCCTCGAACACATCCTTCAGTGCGGCGCACGTTGCGTCGGTGTCGACGCGGATGATCTCGTCGACATAGGCCTTCGCCAGCCGGAACGTCTCCTTGCCGACTTGCTTGACGGCGACACCGTCGGCGAAAAGGCCCACATGCGGCAGCACGACGCGGCGGCCCGCCTCGAGCGAGCGCGCCATCGCGTCGGAGTCGTTCGGCTGCACACCGATGATCTTTACCTCGGGTCGCACGCGCTTCACGTACGCCGCGACGCCGCCGATTAAGCCCCCGCCGCCGATCGCGACGAAGATCGCGTCGAGGGGTCCCTGCCGCTGACGCAGGATTTCCATTGCGATCGTGCCTTGCCCGGCAATCACGTCGGGATCGTCGTACGGATGGACGAACGTGGCACCGGAAGCCCGCTGCAACTCGAGCGCCTTGGCGAATGCATCGGAATAAGAGTCGCCGTGGAGCACGACGTTGGCGCCACGCGCCTCGACGGCGGCGATCTTGATATGCGGCGTTGTGATCGGCATCACGATCGTCGCAGCGCACCCGAGCTTCTGCGCAGCGAGCGCGACGCCTTGCGCGTGATTGCCCGCCGACGCCGCGATCACGCCTCGCGCGCGATCCGCTGCGCTTAGATGCGCCATCTTGTTGTAGGCGCCGCGAATCTTGAACGAGAAGACGCTTTGCTGGTCTTCGCGCTTCAACCAGACACGATTGCCGAGACGTTCGGACAACGTCGGCGCAAGCTCGAGCGGGGTCTCGACTGCGACGTCGTAAACCTTCGCGGTCAGGATCTTCTGCAAATAGTCGATTGGCATTGTGGACCCCCACGCTTGCGGCTGTCGCCGCTGCGCTGCCCCCCCGAGGAGGAGTAATTCGCGCCTTGGGGCGGCCCCGCGGCGCTCATGGGCCCCCACGCTTGCGGCTAACGCCGCTGCGCCCCCCGAGGGGGAGTAATTCGCGCCTTGGGGCGGCCCTGCGGCGCTCATGTGTTGTCGCGAATCGCGGAGCGTATCAGGATCGAGCGGCCTGCCCGCCGTTTCTGCTAACCTCGCGCCGCCATGCCCCGTGAACAGTCTTCGCCGTCACTGACGACGCTTGCGGTCGTCGACATGGGATCGAACAGCTTTCGCCTCGAGCTCGGACGCGTTGAAGGCGATCAGATTTTTCGTCTCGACACGTGGCGCGAAACATTGCGGATCGGCGCGGCGATCGACGCCAAGGGCCGCATCCTTGCGCCCGCGCGACGCGCTGCACTGGGCTGCCTCGCGCGTTTCGCGGAACGGTTGCGCGGCCTGCATCCGTCCGCGGTGCGCGCCGTGGCCACGAACACGTTTCGGGTCGCTCGCAATGCAGCGCAGTTTCTGCGGCAGGCCGAAGCAGCGCTCGGCTTTCCGATCGACGTCATCTCCGGACATGAAGAAGCGCGACTCATTTATCTCGGCGTCGCGCACGTGCTGCCGCCATCCGACGCTCCGCGCCTTTGCATCGATATCGGCGGCGGCTCGACCGAGTTCATCATCGGGCGTGGCTTGGAGCCCGAGCGTCTCGAGTCGCTCAAAATCGGCTGCGTCAGCTACACGCAGCGTTTTTTTCGCGACGGCCGGCTCCGCGCCGAGGCATTCAGCACCGCGGAGACGAGCGCCCGCGCCGAAATCGAGGCGATCGCGCGCGAATTCGGACGTGAGCACTGGCGCGAGGCGTATGCGTCGTCGGGAACGGCGCTGGCGCTCGCGGAAATTCTCGAGCAAAACGGGATGTCGGCAGGCGGCATCACACCCGCGGGACTCGCGCGACTTCGCAAACGAATGGTCGGCGCCGGTCACGTCGAACGCCTGAGGCTCGCCGGGCTGAAGCCGGAGCGCGCGCCGGTGCTGGCGGGCGGCTACGCCATCATGTCCGCAGCGCTATCGCTACTCGAGGTGCCGCGTATCAATCCCGTTGGCGGCGCGATGCGCTTGGGCGTGCTCTACGATTTGCTCGGCCGCAGGGTGCGACGCGACATGCGGCAATCGACGGTCGAACGGTTCATCGAACGCTATCGGATCGACCGCGCGCATGCGGTTCGCGTCGCGACGATGGCGAAGGCGCTGTACGAGCGTGCGGTCGCGGCGCCGATCGCCGAAACGGCGCAGCGGATCGAATGGGCCGGACTGCTGCACGAGGTCGGCTACACGGTATCGCATCTGGGATTCCACAAACATGGCGCCTACATTCTCGAGCACGCCGACATGCCGGGATTTTCGTCGCAAGAACAGCATGCGCTGGCGCTGCTCGTGCTGGGTTGTCGCGGCGGCTTGAGCAAGATGGCGCCGCTGTTGGTCGACATCGATTCCCGTGCGCAGCTTCTGGCGCTGCGTCTCGCGGTGCTCTTTCATCATGCGCGCGGACCGATCGACACGCCGCGGATCGTGCTCAAGGTCGACAAAACGATCCGATGCGCTGTCGCGTCGCGGTGGATGAAGGCCCATCCGCTTTCAGCGCATTTGCTCGGGAAAGAGCGCGATGAATGGACGGCGCTGGGTTATCCGTGGAGCGATTCGCGTTGAGCGGCGTGGCGCGGTAGCCCCACGATAACGCCGCGGCGCGCGAGCGCTTCCAAGACGCCCGTTGCGATTCGCCGCGGCCGCTCGCCAAGACCGAAGCAGAGCGACGCATCGTCACGCGGATCGACTTCGACGATCTTCTGCGCGGCGCCAATGCGAGCGCCGCGGGCCGAAATTCCGCGGAGAACACCGGTCAACGGCGCCGCGATCGAGTCTCCGCCAAGCATCGCGATCTCTTCGCCCGCCGCCACGTGCTCACCGATGCGGCGATTGGTTTGAAAACGCCCGGCCCGGGATGCATAGACATAGCGCTCGCGTCCCGCCCCACCGACACGGCGCGGCTCGCCTTCGAACGGCTTGGTACCGCCGGACTCGATGACCGCGCCCAGGTCGTCGCCCCACGCGGTTTCGATGGCGATGTCCACATGGAGGCCTGCTACAAATCCGGGGCCGAGACCGATGGTCAGCGGCGACGCGCTGTCGTCCGTCTTGAGCGACGCCGGCGCCTGTCGCTTCACGACACGTGCGTCGACGATCGCGACCGGATGCAATGCCGCTGCGACACCCTGCCACGACCACGTCGTCGCGGCGATCATGTCGCGCCGGTCGAGCACGAACGGAATGCTTCTCACCGACGCGCAAAAGCATGCGTCGACTTGGGCGAGCTCCGCGGTGCCGACATACCAAGCATCGGTGTACGCCATGCCGCGCCGCGTCCACGGCGGATCGGCGTGATCGGCGAGCACGACAGCGCAGCCGGCACGATGCAACGCGTGTGCAACCGCCGAGCCGACGTCTCCGCAGCCGATGACGATCGCCGCCGGGCGAATCTCCAATTCGTTCACGCGCCGCATGATGACATGGAAAAAAAACGTTGGCCCGCAAGGCTGCAGGCGTGCCGAACGTGACGCGCCATCGTGGGCGACGGATGCAACAGCTTGATGAAACGTGTGCGCGAAATACTTGCGGCGAGCTTAGAACCTATCTCAAAAATGGAGCGAGCAGGCCGAGTACCTCAGTTGCCAAATGAGGGCCCGCAGCGAGTCCCGAGATAGTACATAGCCGCCTGTTCCGGCCGAAACTGCACACGGACCTTGAACCAGGTAATGTGGCGCTGGCGGGTTTTGCCACGAACAGTGTGGCCGCTTTACGTTTGGTGCGTTCAGCTGCCCGGTACACAGATTGGCTCTGGTTGCGGACCACTGCACATTTTGGTGAGCGCTGTTGCTTCCCGTTGGAAAGATTTGTCATGCCTAGAACGCGACCAGGCTTGTGGCAAGACATCGCCATCTTGACGCGAACTGGAGGTGGTAAATGAATGACTTGCGAGTGTTGGATGCGCACGCTGCATTGGTCGATGTCGGCAGCGAACAGATGTTCGTGTCGATTGCCGGCGGGTCGCCGGAAGTGTTCGGCACCGTCACTTCGCAATTGCACGCGCTGCGCGACTGGTTGCTGACGCATGAGGTGCGCTCGGTGGCGATGGAAGCCACGGGCGTGTATTGGTTGCCACTCTATGCTGTGCTGGAAGCTGCCGGACTGGAAGTGCTGATGGTCAACGGCCGTCAAATGCGCAACTTGCCCGGGCGCAAGACCGACATGCAGGACTGCCAATGGGGTGCCACCCTGCACGCGCATGGCCTGCTGCATGCCGGGTTCGTTCCGCCGGCGCACATTCGTCGGCTGCAGGATTATCTGCGTCTGCGCGCCGATCACATCACTTCCGCGGCTGCGCACGTCCAGCATATGCAGAAAGCGCTGGAACGCATGAACGTCAAGCTGCACCACGTGATCAGCTCGCTTACCGGCACGAGCGGCTTGGCCGTGGTGCGCGCGATCCTGCGCGGGGAACGTAATCCGGAGCAATTGCTGGCGTTGTGCGACACCCAAATCCAGCGCGCCAAAGCGCAGCGCGTCAAGGAATCGTTGCGCGGTACCTGGGCCGAGGAGCATCTGTTTGCTTTGCGCCAAGCTTTGGCCAGCTGGGAGCACTACCAGAACCAGATCGCCGAATGCGACCGGCAGATCGAGGCGCTGTTGCCTGCTTCCGCTGACGACCATACCCCGCCGAACACTGCCGTCCACCCTCGACCGCGCAAGCGAGCCGGTCCCAATGCCCCAGAGATCCCCCAGCTGCGCGAAATCCTCACCCAGATGTGCGGCGGCCAAGACCTCACGCGGCTGCCCGCGCACACCGAATACAGCGTCCTGCAAATCGTGAGTGAAGTCGGCACCGACCTGACCAAGTGGGCCACCGAAAAACACTTCACCGCATGGACAGGACTCGCGCCGGGCAGCCACCAAAGCGGTAAGCGCAAGGGTTCGGTCAAACGTCAGCGTAATCGCGCCGGGCGCATGTTCTGTGTCATGGCGCGCGCTTTGGCCCGCAGCAAGGACATTGCCCTGGGTGGCTTCTACCGCCGCATGGCGGCGCGACGCGGTGGCTTGATCGCCAATATCGCCTTGGCGCGCAAGCTCGCCGTCCTCTTCTGGCGCGTGATGGTCAAGGGCACCGACTACGTCGAACATGGACTCGCCCAGTACGAGGCTAAGGTGCTGCAAACCAAACAACGCGCTCTCCGTCGTCTCGCCCGACAACTCGGCCAGCAGCTTGTGCCATCGCCTGTTCCAACCTGAAAACAATACCGGTTCATGGAAAGACGTACAGCGAGGGGCGAGCGAGGACACGACAAAGCTATCGGGCCGCGCAGCCAATTTTGAGATAGGTTCTAGTCTTTCGCGCCCGCGCGGCGGAGCTTATCGACCATCGCGGTCTCATTCCCGCGCTTCGCCCAATCGAGCGCCGAAACCCCGTTTTCGTTCCGATGCTGGACATCGGCGCCGCGTCGCAGCAGCAGATCGAACGTCGACGCGCGTCCCTCGCGAATAGCCATCATCAGCGCCGTCGTGCCGTTGGGCGATTGCGCGTCGATGTTGGCGCCCTGATCAAGCAGATACGCCACGATGTCATCGTGCCCGCCGGTGGCGGCGTAGATCAACGGCGTCCAGCCGCGCGGCTCGAGGTCGGCGCCTTGTGTGCGCAGCTTGCGGACGATCTCCAGGTGACCATTGAGCGCCGCAGCCATCAACGGCGTGTCGCCGACCCGATTCTTCGCGTTGACGTTGGCTTTCGCGGCGAGCAGCACGTCGACCGTCGCGCGATAACCGTTGCGCGCTGTGGTGAACAACAACGAATCGCCGTTCGGATCGACGCTGTTCGCATCCATGCCGCGCGCGATGAGCCGTTTCACTTCATCGGCACGATCGTTCGCCACGGCGGCGATCAGATCTTCATAGACCTGCTGTGCCATCGCGGGAACGACGGCGATCGCCAGTAGAAGCCAGATCAACACGCGCATCCGTCTACCGAGCATGCGGATCGACCTTGAACAACCGAAAGAAATTCGTCGACGTGGCACTTGCGATCTTTTCGACCGGCACATCGCGCAGACGGGCGATTTCCTCGGCGACATGCTTGACCCACGCCGGCTGATTGCGCTTGCCGCGATACGGCACCGGCGCGAGATACGGACTGTCGGTCTCGATCAGCATCCGCTCGAGCGGTACGCGGCGCGCGACATCTTTGAGGTCGGTCGAGTTCTTGAACGTCACGATGCCAGAAAACGAAATATGGAAATTCATGTCGAGCGCGGCTTCCGCGACATCCCACGTCTCAGTGAAGCAATGCATGACGCCGCCGGCCTCGGACGCCCGCTCCTCGCGCATGATCGCAAGCGTGTCGCCGGATGCCGCGCGCGTATGAATGACCAGCGGCTTGCCGGATGTCCGCGCGGCGCGGATGTGCG
>VBCG01000108.1 GCA_005881895.1 Betaproteobacteria bacterium | reverse complement strand
AATCGTGTGCGCCGAAGATCTGCACGTTCGTCGTGCCCGGCAGACGCTTCAACTGGTCGAGGACGTTGATCGTCACGTAGTTCGATATGAAAAGATCGTCCAATTTCAAGTCGGGCGCGTAGAACGCGACCACCTGCAAAAATGCGGACGATCCGCGCTCGACG
This sequence comes from Betaproteobacteria bacterium, assembly GCA_005881895.1. Classification (GTDB taxonomy): domain Bacteria; phylum Pseudomonadota; class Gammaproteobacteria; order Burkholderiales; family Casimicrobiaceae; genus VBCG01. Next base: position 25,428 of record VBCG01000108.1, on the reverse strand, counting down.
ACAACACCTTGCCGGCGCACCTCCAGCGGCAGCCGCGCCTCGATCTGCTTCTCGCGGTTGCTCACGTTGATCGCCGCCTCGTCGACATTGGTGCCGATTTCGAACGTCACCTGGATCTGGGTGACGCCTTGCGACGTCGAGTTCGAGCTCATGTAGAGCATGTGCGGCACGCCGTTGATCGCATTTTCGAGCGGCGATGCCACCGTCTCCTCGAGAACAGTGGCCGACGCGCCCGGATAGGTTGCCGTCACCGTCACGACCGGCGGCGCGATCTCCGGATACTGGGCGATTGGCAGGTTGCGCATCGCGGACAAACCCGCGAGCACGAGAAATACCGAGATTACCGCCGCGAAAATCGGGCGGTCGATAAAGAAGCGCGAGAACATGAGTGGGTATCCTCGCGTTATTTTTTCGCGGGCTCAGACGGCGCTTTTGCGGCGTCGGAGGGCGGGGCCGACGAAGTCGGACCTTTTTGCACCGGCTCTTTCGACGGTGGCTGCGGCGGCGCGCCACCGGGGGCGTTGGTGATCGCGCCGGCGGCAGGGGCGGGGACCGTCGCGGCGAGCTTGATCTGCCCACCGGGCATCAGTTTGGCGATGCCGTCGACGATCACGCGATCGCCGGGCGCCAGCCCCGAATCGACGATCCATAGATTGGCGCCGTCACCGGTGACCCAGTCGCCGAGCGCGACGGGTTTCGGCATCGCGACATCCTTGCCGTCTTTGTCCTTCCCGGCCACGTAGACGAACTTGCCCTGGGGGCCGTCCAGCACCGCCGCTTGGGGAACGGTGATGGCGTTTAGGCGAGTGGGGCCGTTCAGCGTGACCCGGACAAATTGTCCCGACTTCAGCACGTTGTCAGCGTTGGCGAACTCCGCGCGGGTCTCGTAAGTCCCCGTCGCAGTATTGATGCGCGTGTCGGCGAAGTTGATATGGCCCTTGCGCGGAAGCGTGGAGCCATCAGCGAGCTTGACCTCGACATCCATGACCTCGTCCTTCGGCCAAGCGAGTTTTTTCTCGGCAACGGCGCGGTCGATCTTGAGCTTTTCGTTCTCGGAAATGCTGAACTGCACCCAGATCGGATCGGTTTGCGAGATCGTCGTCAGCAGGCTGTCGCTGCCGACGGTCACCAAGCTGCCTTCGGATTTGGTGGCCCGGCTCGAAAGACCCGTAATGGGGGCGATCACCCGCGTGTAACCAAGATTGAGCCGTGCCGTCCGCAAGTTCGCCTCGGCCGCTTTCACTGCCGCGTCCGCGAGCTCGCTGGTTGAAACGGCATCGTCGTATTCCTTCTGACCGACCGCTTTCCTCTCCACCAGCGGCTTCAATCGAGCCGCTTCGCGCTGTGCTTGGGCGCGCTGTGCCTGGGCGCGTGCCAACTCGGCTTCGACGTTCGCGGCCTGCGCTTCATACGGCTTCGGGTCGATCACGAACAGCGTCTGACCGCTTTTCACCGGCGCGCCTTCCTTGAACAAGCGCTTTTCCAGAATTCCACCGACGCGCGCGCGCACTTCGACTTCCTTCGATCCCAGCGCTTGTCCGACGTACTCGAACGTGACCGGAATCGATTTCGTTTCGACGGTCATCAACGTGACGTCCGCAGGCGGAAAGCCATGAAAACCGCCCTGCTGAGGTGCGGGTCCGCAGGCGGCCGCGGTCACGGCGGCGGCGATTGCGAGCAAATGAATGTCTAAGCGGGATGCGGCAGGCATCGGCAAACTCCCCAGGGGAACAGCGAGAGGACAGCGAGACGGTTAAAAACGTTGCAACTGGTCGACGCTGATCGAGAGATGAAGGCGCCAACTATAACATACAGTCATGCATGTTTGTAAAGAAGTTGTTATAATTCAATAATGGCACGACGCACCAAAGAGGACGCCGCTGCAACGCGAGAGCTGTTGCTCGATGCGGCGGAACGAGAATTCTGTGAACGCGGCGCGAGCCGAACGTCCCTTGCCGAAGTCGCCTCGGCAGCCGGTGTGACCCGCGGCGCCGTCTATTGGCATTTCCGCGACAAATCGGACCTTTTTTCGGCGATGTGCGCCCGAGCCAAGCTGCCGCTCCAGACGATGCTGGAGCGCGCCGGCAACACGCCGCAAGACGATCCGCTCGAGACGTTGCGTGAATTGATGACGACGGCGCTTGTGCGACTCGCGACCGACCGCCGCTCCCAGGCCGTGTTCGAGGTGCTGTTTCATAAATGCGAGCTTACCGGAGAGCTGGCGCCGATCGCCCAACGGCGACAGGCCGAGCGAAGCCTGTGTCTCGCACACGTCGAGCGGCTGCTCCAACAAGCGATCGACGCGGGACAATTGCCGCCTGACAGTGACACGTCACTCGCGACGCACGCGTTGCACGCATTCATGAGCGGCTTGATGCGCGAATGGGTGCTGGAAAAAAACGCCTATGACCTCGCGGCGGTGGCGCCGGCACTGGTCGAGATGACGGTCACCGGCTTGCGCAACGACCCGCCGCGGCGCCCGGGCCGCGTACGGCCGCGCGTGCGCCCGCGGAGTTGCACGGCGACGTAAGTGTCGAAGGAGCTCACGATGAGCGATATCACGCAGGTCGGCGTCATCGGTGCCGGCACGATGGGTAACGGCATTGCACAAAGCTGCGCAGTCGCCGGCGTGGACGTCGTCATGGTCGACGTCGCCGACACCGCGGTGCAGCGCGGCATCGCCACAATCGCCGGAAGCTTCGATCGGCTGATCAAAAAGGAGAAGTTCACTAACGATGCGAAGGCGCAGGCGCTCGCGCGCATCAAAGGCGCCACCGACTATGGCGAGCTCAAATCGGCCGATCTGATCATCGAGGCGGCGACCGAGAACCTCGAGCTCAAGCTCAAGATCCTGCGTCAGGCCGATTCGCTCGCCAAGGCCGACGCGCTGATGGCGTCCAATACGTCGTCGATCTCGATCACGACGCTCGCCGCGGCGACGTCGCGTGCCGATCGTTTTCTCGGCATGCATTTTTTCAATCCCGTGCCGTTGATGGCGCTGGTGGAATTGATCCGCGGGCTGCAAACGTCGGAGGCGACGATCGCCACGGCCAAGACCTTCGCGGAACGTCTCGGCAAGTCGCCGATCGTCGTGAAGAACAGTCCGGGCTTTGTTGTCAATCGGATTCTGTGCCCGATGATCAACGAAGCGATCTTCGCGCTGCAGGAAGGGCTCGCCTCAGCAGAGGACATCGACAACGGCATGAAGCAAGGCTGCAATCACCCGATCGGGCCGCTCGCGCTCGCCGACCTGATCGGTCTCGATGTGATGTTGGCGGTGATGAATGTGTTCTATGCCGACTTCAACGACCCGAAATACCGGCCGGCACCGCTGTTGAAGGAAATGGTCGCCGCCGGTTATCTCGGGCGCAAGACGAAGCGGGGGTTTTACCGGTACGATTGACAAAAAAGCGACCGGAGGATTGGAGGACTGGAGGACTGCCATGCGGCTGTTGAACGGATTGATTGTCTTCGCAATGGCGGTCCTGGCGTCAAGCGCGCAGGCGCAGTCACCGACGTCCACGCCTGCGCCGACCTCGCTTCGCGTGATCGCGTTCGACGGAGGCTGGAACCTGCCGATCTGGGCGGCGCAACGGCAAGGCTTTTTCGAAGCGAATGGCGTGGCGGTGCAGCTTTCGTATACGCCAACCTCGGCGTTTCTTATCCAATCGCTCTTCGACGGCAAGTCCGACATCGCAATTGCGCTGATCGACAACTTGGTCGCCTATCAGGAAGGACAGGATGAGGCGAAAATTCCCGACAATCCCAGCGGATTCGCGACGGTGGTCGCGGCGCCGGCGTTCAAGACGTTGGCGGGCCTCACAGGCAAGACAATCTCGGTCGACGCGATGACGACCGGCTATGCGCTCGTCGTCCGCGAGCTCGTGTCCCGCAACAGCCTTGCCGAAAGTGACGTCTCGTTCGTGCGCGCCGGTGGAACGGCGAATCGCTATCGCGAGCTGCTGGCGGGCAAACACGATGCGACATTGCTACGTACGCCATTCGAGCTGCTCGCGCGCAATCGAAGCTTCAACGTGCTCGCCAGCGCAGAATCGCTCGGCGCGTATCAAGGTACGGCCGGAATGGCGCGTCGAAGCTGGGCGCGGGACCACGAGTCGGCGCTCGTCGGATTTATTCGCGCATACGCGCAGGCGACGGATTGGCTTTACGACCGCGCCAATCGCGACGTAGCCGAAGCGCTGCTCGTCGCCAACATCCGCGACATGACGCCGGCGCTCGCGAAACAAGCCTACGATATTCTGCTGGCCGACAAGGGCGGTCTCTACCGCAATCTCGCGCCTGATGCGGCCGGGATCCGCACCGTATTGGCGTTGCGGAGCAAGTACGGCACGCCGCAGAAGACGTTGACGGATCCATCAAAATACGTCGACTTGAGCTATTACGAGAAAGCGTCCGCGAAAAAATAACGGGTGATAGGCGACATGGCGAAGAAAAAGACAAACGAGCCCACGATCGTCCGACCCGACGACATCGATCCGCAGCATCGCTGGGATCGGCCGCTGCAGGCGCCCGGCCACACGCAGGTGGACTTCGAGGAACGCGTCAACTTTCGCCGCCTGCACGATTATCGGCTCGCGCGCACGCGCGCCGCGCTCGCGCATTCCGGCCTCGGTGCGTTGCTGTGCTTCGATCAACACAACATTCGTTACATCACGAGCACGGTGATCGGCGAATGGGCGCGCGACAAGCTGACGCGCTACGCGCTGCTGACCGGCAACGGTGATCCATACATCTGGGACTTCGGCTCGGCGGCGAAGCATCATCGGCTGCACGCGCCGTGGCTGCATCACGACCATTGCCGCGCAGGATTGTTGGGTCTACGCGGCGCAACGGGCGCAGATATCACGCTCTTTCGCGACGCAGCGCGCGAAATCAAGGCGATTCTCGACGCCGAAGGCGTCGGCACGATGCCCATCGGACTCGACGTCGTCGAGCCGCCGATGATGTTCGAGCTGCAGAAGCTTGGCATCGACGTGCGCGATGGCCAGCAGACGCTATTGCAGGCGCGCGAAGTGAAGAACATCGACGAGTTGACGCTCCTTAACATGGCCTCGGCGATGGTCGACGGCGTCTACCACGACATCGCGGAAGCGTTGAAGCCGGGCATCAAGGAAAGCGAGATCGTCGCGCTCGCGACAGCGCGGCTCTATACGATGGGCTCCGATTGCGTCGAATCGATCAACTCGATATCGGGCGAACGCTGCAACCCCCATCCGCACAACTTCACCGACCGGCTGATCCGTCCGGGCGATCAGGCGTTCTTCGATGTCATCCAGTCGTTCACGGGCTATCGAACCTGCTATTACCGCACGTTCAACGTCGGACGCGCCACCGCCGCGCAGCGCACCTCCTATCGCAAGGCACGCGAATGGATGGATCGCGCGATCGACCTCTTGAAGCCCGGCGTCAGCTCGGACAAGATTGCGCGGTCCTTACCCAAGGCCGAGGAGATCGGATTCTCGAGCGAGATGGAAGCATTCGGGCTCAACTTCTGCCACGGGCTAGGCCTGGGCTTGCACGAGCGGCCCTTGATCTCGCGGCTGACCTCGCTCAAGGAACCGATCGAGCTCAAGGCGGGGATGGTGTTCGCCGTGGAAACCTATTGTCCGGCGACTGACGGAATTTCCGCTGCGCGGATTGAAGAAGAGGTGATCCTCACGCCGTCGGGTCCGAAAATCATTTCGCTCTATCCGGCGGACGAGCTGCCGATCGCGAACCCCTATTAGCGAGGAGAAGCAATGGCTGCACGTGCACCCGAAGATCTCGACCGACTCTTTGCCGGTGCGATGAATGCCGGCGATCTGGACGCCCTGGTCGAGCTTTACGAATCGGACGCCAGCTTGACGCCCGCGCCCGGCAAGGTCGTCGTCGGCATCGACGCCATTCGTGAAGCGCTTCGCGGGTTTCTCGATGGCAAGCCCAAGATGACGCTGTCGCCGAGAGTTGTCGCGCGCAGCGGCGATCTCGCACTGCTGACAAGCAAATGGGAGCTCTCGATGACCGGCGCTGACGGGAAACCCGCAAAGATGGGCGGTCAAAGCGTTGAGATCGCGCGGCGCCAGCCCGACGGAAACTGGCTATTTGCGATTGACCTGCCGCTTGGAATCGAGAGTCCACCGACATGAACGCCGCCGTACCGTCGACCATTGGTTGGATCGGCATTGGCCGGATGGGTTACGCGATGGCCGAGCGCCTTGCGAAGGCCGGCGCCGATCTCACCGTTTGGAATCGCACGCGCAGCAAAGCGGAGCCACTCGCGGCGCAGGGCGCGAAAGTCGCGGCGCATGTTGTCGAGCTCGCGGACTGCGACATCGTGTTCGTCATGGTGTCGACGTGGGACGACGTGAAGGAAGTCGTCGCCGGTCCGGACGGATTGCTGTCGACGATCAAGGCACCGAAACTCGTCGTCGAATGCTCGTCGATCTCGCTCGAAGGTTCCGCAGAGCTTCGCAACATCCTCGCGGAACGCGGCACTACCTTGTTGGCCGCGCCCGTTTCGGGCAACGCGAAAGTGATCAAGGCGGGCCGCTTGTCGTTCGTCTGCTCCGGGCCGAAAGCCGCGTTCGACGCCGCGCTGCCCTATCTCAAGATGATCGCGCCCGCGGCAAGCTACGTCGGCGAAGGTGAGCTCGCGCGCATCGTGAAGATTTGCCACAACGTGTTTCTCGGCGTCGTCACGCAGTCTCTGGCGGAGATCACGGTGCTGGCGCAGAAAGCCGGCGTGCCGCGCCAAGCGTTTCTCGATTTCATCAACCAGAGCGTGATGGGCTCGACGTTTTCGCGCTACAAGACGCCGGCATTCGTCAATCTCGATTTCAAGGTGACCTTCACGCCACACTTGCTGCGCAAGGATCTCGATCTGGGCCTTGATGCGGCAAGACGCTTCGACGTGCCGATGCCGCTCGCGTCGATCACGCGCGACATCGTGCAGACCTTGATAGGGTCGCAGAACCCGTGCTCGCAGTTCAAATCGAGACCAAACAATTTCATCGCTTTAACATTTCTGGCCAGTTACTTACAACTGCTCCAAGCCCGAACGTTGGGACACTACTGGAGAAAACTATGAAAATCGTGCGCCTCGCCGTGATTGCGCTCTGCGCGCTGTGGGCTTCGTTCGCGGGCGCGCAAGCGTGGCCGACGAAGCCCGTCAAGATCATCGTGCCGTTCACCGCGGGAAGCGCCACCGACATCCTTGCGCGCACGTTCGGCCAGAAGCTCTCCGAGTATTGGGGACAGCCCGTCGTTATCGAGAACCACCCCGGTGCTGGCGGCACGATCGGAACGGGCATTGTCGCGAACGCGCCGCGCGATGGTTACACGTTGCTAGTCCACTCGGCCGCCTATTCCGTCAACCCATCGTTGTATCCGGATCTTCCGTTCGACACGCGCAAGGCGTTCGTCGAAATCGTGCCGCTCGGTGGTCAGCCCAACGTCCTGGTCGTCGCGCCTTCGGCTGGAATCAAGTCGGTGCAGGAACTGATCACGCAGGCGAAGCAGAAGCCGGGCACGATCAATTTCGCATCGGCCGGCGCCGGCAGCGGCACGCACATCAATGCGGAGAAATTCAAGCTTGCGACCGGCATCGACGTCGTGCACATCCCGTACAAGGGGACGCCTGAGGCGCTGACAGACACGATCGCGGGACGCACGACGTACTATTTTTCGCCTATCTCCGCCGCGCTGCCGCATGTGAAGGAGGGCAAGCTGCTTGCGCTCGGTGTCTCGAGCGCGCAGCGGTCGAGCGTGTTGAGAGATGTGCCGACGATCGCGGAGTCCGGCGTGCCGGGTTTCGATTACAACCTGTGGGTCGGGCTGTTCGGCCCCGCGGGTATGCCGGCCGATCTTGTCGACCGGATCAACAAGGACGTGCAGCGCGCGCTCGCAAGCCCCGAGATCAAGGAGCGTTTCGCAAGTCTCGGCGCCGAAGCGATGCCGATGACGCCGGCGCAATTCAAGAAATTCGTCGGCGACGAGATCGATGCGTCGACTAGGATCGTCAAGGCCGCGAACATCAAGGCGCAGTAACGAAACGAAGAGATCCACCCGCGCATCACCAATAGAATGATCGAGTGATGCGTACCGAAAAACAAAAGATGCTGGCAGGCGAGCTTTACCGCGTGGCCGATCCGGAGTTGCAGGCCGAGTTGGCGGCGACGAGAGCCTGGTTGACGCGCTACAACCGTGCCGAGTCGCCCGAAGAACGGCGCCGACTTCTTCTGGAGCGGTTCGGCGAAGTCGGCGCGCGCGTCGAGGTTCGACCACCATTCTTCTGCGATTATGGCTTCAACATTCGCCTCGGTGCGGATGTCTTCCTTAACTACAACTGCGTCATTCTCGATGTCGTCGACGTGATCATAGGCGATGCAACGCAGATCGGTCCGGCAGTGCAAATCTATGCCGCGGATCATCCCCGTGATCCGCGTCAACGAAAAAGCGGTCTCGAGTTTGGAAGGAGGATCGAAATCGGACGCGACGTTTGGATCGGCGGCGGCGCGATCATCCTGCCCGGCATCACCGTCGGCGATTGCGCGGTGATCGGCGCAGGGAGCGTCGTCACTCGCGATGTTCCGCAGGGCGCTACGGTGGCGGGCAATCCAGCGCGACAGCGGAGCACGCGGACGGGCGGGCACTCAGAATGAGCCTTGCGGGAAAAGGTGCGGTCGCCATCTGGAACGACATCACGCCGGAGGGACGCGGCGAGTTTTACGCCTGGCACGGAAGCCAGCACATGCCCGAACGCGCCGGCATTCCCGGTTTCTTGCGCGGACGCCGCTATGTCGCGCTCGAAGGTACGCCTGAATTTTTTACGCTCTATGAAACCGTTTCGCCGCGCACCGTTACGAGCCCCGACTACCTCGCGCGACTCAACGACCCGACGCCATGGACGACAGCGACGATTCCATATTTCCGCAACGTCGCGCGCTCGCTGTGCGAAGTATGGGCGAGCTTCGGCGAAGGGCAAGGCGGATTGATGGCGACGTTTCGCTACGCAATCGACGACACGCGTGCGGATGATCACCGCAAGCGGATGACGCAGATCGAGCTGCCCGTATTGGCCGACGCGCGCGGGGTCGCCGGTTGCCATCTTCTGGTTGCAGATGAAGCCGCAAGCGCCATCGAGACCGCCGAAAGAAAAGTTCGCAACGAGAAAATCCTGGTGCCGCGCTGGATCGTGCTCGTCGAAAGCTGGGACGACGCCGAACCGTTCAAGGAGCTTTGCCACGAGCTTCTATCGGACGAGGCGTTCGAGGATGTTGCGACGCAGCCCGAGCTCGGCATCTACCGCCTCCAAAATTCGCGGGCACAATTTCCTTGGAGTGCCGGATAGCATCCCCGTCTTGGCGTAGGGCACGGCTCGGTTAACCGCCGAATTGCCCTGCCTTGCCATCGGCCCTAAGATAGCCGGCCGCCCGATCGTAGCCGCGACCCGATTAAGCGGGAGCCGCAAAGAATTACGTACACTGGAGCAGACGATGGAGGAACGGCTCGACACCTTTCCGCGGCTAATGCTGCATCACGCTCGCGTGAGGCCGAACGATCCCGCCACGCGCGAGAAGGACCTCGGCATTTGGCAGACGTGGACATGGTCGCAAGTCGCCGGCGAAGTGCGTGCGCTGGCCTGCGGGCTCGCCGCGCAAGGTTTCCGGCGCGGCATGCATCTCGCCATCATCGGCGACAATCGGCCGCGCCTCTATTGGGCGATGATCGCTGCGGACGCGTTGGGTGGAATCCCGGTACCTATGTATCAGGACGCACCCGCGGCCGAATTCGTCTACGTGCTAAACGATGCCGCGATCGTTTATGCCATCGCCGAAGACCAGGAGCAGGTCGACAAGCTGCTCGAAGCGAAGCCGCAAGTTCCAACGCTCGCGCATATTTATTACGACGATCCGCGCGGACTTCGCAACTACGATACCGTGACGAGCTACGAAACGCTCGCCAAAATTGGACGCGAATTCGACGCCGCGCACCCTGGCTTTTTCGACGAAGAAGTTGCGAAGGGCCGCCCTGACGATGTGTCAATCATGCTTTACACATCGGGCACGACCGGCAAGCCAAAGGGTGTTTGTCAGACCCACGCGGCGTTCATCGCGGCCGCGAAGGGCGGCTGCGAATTCGACCATCTGACCGCCGACGACAGCATTCTTTCGTATCTGCCCATGGCGTGGGTCGGCGATCATCTGTTTTCGTATGCGCAGTGGCTCTACGCAGGGTTCACGATCAACTGCCCTGAATCGGGCGACACGGTAATGACCGATCTGCGCGAGATCGGTCCGACCTACTACTTCGCGCCGCCGCGCATTTTCGAGAACCTGTTGACGCAGGTGATGATTCGGATGGAGGACGCGAGCGTAATCAAGCGTTGGCTTTTCCGCTATTTCACCGATGTCGCTCGACGCTGTGGCGCCGACATTCTCGACGGCAAGACGGTTGCTTTGGCTGATCGTCTCCAGTATTGGCTCGGCAACTTGCTCGTGTATGGACCGCTTCGCAACGTGCTTGGAATGAGCCGCATCCGCATCGCGTACACGGCAGGCGCCGCAATCGGCCCGGATCTCTTCCGCTTCTATCGCTCGATCGGTGTCAACCTGAAACAGCTCTATGGCTCGACCGAGACGTGCGCCTACGTGTGCCTGCAGCCGAACGGCGACGTCAAGTTCGATACGGTTGGCGTGCCGGCGCCCGGCGCCGAAGTGAAGATCGCGAAGAACGGTGAAGTGCTGGTGCGCGGCCCGATGTTGCTCAAGGAGTATTACAAACGTCCCGACGCGACGGCGGAATCGATCGATGCGGAGGGCTACTTTCACACCGGCGACGCCGGCATTTTTGATGCCGCCGGGCATTTGAAAATCATCGATCGCGCGAAGGACGTCGGCAAGCTCGGGACCGGCGCGATCTTCGCGCCGAACTACATCGAGAACAAGCTCAAATTCTTTCCGCACATCAAGGAAGCGGTCGTCTTCGGCGACCAGCGCGACAAGGTTTGCGCGTTCATCAATATCGATATGGGATCGAGCGGCAATTGGGCGGAGCGGCGCGGCCTTCCCTATTCGGGCTACACCGATCTCGCCGCCAAACCGGATATATATGCGCTGATCCGCGAGTGCGTCGAGAAAGTGAACGCGGAGCTCGCCACGGAGAGCGGCCTTGCCGACTCGCAAATCCATCGCTTTTTGATTCTGCACAAGGAGCTCGATCCGGACGACGACGAGCTGACGCGCACGCGGAAGGTGCGGCGCGGCTTCGTCGCCGAGAAGTACCGGGTCCTGATCGACGCACTCTACGGTGGTAAGACAGTCGAGCACATCGAGACGCTGGTCCGCTTCGAGGATGGCCGTTCCGGCATGGTCGCCGCCGACCTTCAGATCGCCGACGCGAAGACGTTCCCGGCGCATGCGAAGCAGGCAGCCTGATGGCTACCGCCGCGCGCAAGAGCGGTGATGTCGTCTTGAAGCTCGAGAACATCTCGCTCGCGTTCGGCGGCGTCAAGGCGCTCTCCGATATCAGCTTCGACGTGCGCGAGTACGAAGTGCGCGCCATCATCGGCCCCAACGGCGCAGGCAAGAGCTCGCTATTGAACGTCATCAACGGCGTGTATCACCCGCAGCAGGGAACGATCATGTTTCGCGGCAAGCAGCGGCGGGACATGGACACGCACGAAGCTGCCGCACAAGGGATCGCCCGCACGTTTCAGAACATTGCGCTCTTTCGCGGGATGACCGTGCTCGACAACATCATGACCGGTCGCAACCTCAGGATGAACGCAACGTTTATCGAACAGGCGATCTGGGTCGGACGCGCGCGGCGCGAAGAGCTCGAGAACCGTCGCAAGGTCGAAGAGGTGATCGATTTCCTCGAGATCCAGCACATCCGCAAGACGCCCGTCGGAAGGCTGCCGTACGGACTGCAGAAGCGCGTCGAGCTGGCGCGTGCGCTGGCCGCGGAGCCATCGCTCCTTTTGCTCGACGAACCAATGGCGGGAATGAACGTCGAGGAAAAACAGGACATGTGCCGCTTCGTCCTCGACGTCAACGAGCAGTACGGAACGACCATCGTGCTGATTGAGCATGACATGGGTGTCGTGATGGATATTTCCGACCGCGTCGTGGTCCTCGACTACGGCAAGAAGATCGGCGACGGCACGCCCGACAACATCCGCAACAACCAGACCGTGATCGACGCCTACCTGGGCGTCGCGCATTAATGGTTTGACGTCATGTCCTTCTTCTTCGAAGTCCTCATCGGCGGGCTCCTCTCGGGAGTCATGTATTCGCTCGTCGCCTTGGGCTTCGTGCTGATCTACAAGGCGTCCGGCGTATTCAACTTCGCGCAGGGATCGCTGGTGTTCTTCGCTGCGCTGACGTTCGTCGGCCTGCGGGAACATGGCTTCAATTCCGCGCTGGCGCTTTTGGCGACGCTCGGCGTGATGATCGTCCTCGGGCTCCTGATTGAACGGATCGTGCTGCGTCCGCTGGTGAATCAGCCGCAGATCACGTTGTTCATGGCGACGATCGGGCTGTCGTTCGTGATCGAGGGATTCGCGCAACTTCTCTGGGGCGCCAACGTGCGCGGTCTCGAGCTCGGAATCCAGGATGAGCCGATCGAGCAAATCACGACGTACACCGGAATGAACGTGTCGAAGTTCGATCTCTCCGCAGCGGGTATTGCGGCGCTGCTCGTTACGGGTCTCGCCCTGTTCTTCAGCCGGACGCGCATCGGCCGTGCATTGCGCGCTGTCGCCGACGATCATCAGGCGGCGCTCGCCGTCGGCATCCCGCTACAGCAGATCTGGGGCATCGTCTGGGCAGTCGCGGGCTTCGTCGCGCTGGTCGCCGGCTTGTTGTGGGGCGCGCGCAACGGCGTGCAATTCGCGTTGACATTCGTGGCGTTGAAGGCGCTCCCGGTGTTGATCCTCGGTGGTTTCGAATCGATACCGGGTGCGATCGTCGGCGGGCTTATCGTTGGCGCGTCCGAGAAACTGGCCGAGGTTTATCTCGGACCGTACGTTGGCGGCGGCATCGAAGGGTGGTTTCCGTACGTGCTCGCGCTGGTTTTCCTGCTGTTCCGTCCCGAAGGGTTGTTTGGGGAGAAGCACATTGATCGCGTCTGAAATCTAATGCTTTACCGCGAAGCAGGGCAGTTCAAGGCGTCCTACGCGACGGATCAGCAGATATTTCCGATCCGCCAGGACCGGATCGCTGTCGCCGCGCTGACGGCGCTCGCGTTTGTCATCGTCCCGCTCGTCGCCGATCAATATTGGCTATCGGCGATCCTGATTCCCTTCCTGATCTTTGCGCTCGCGGCCGTCGGGCTCAACATTCTTACGGGATACGCAGGACAACTTTCACTCGGCACCGCAGCGTTCATGGCCGTGGGGGCATTTGGCGCATGGAATTTCGTCCTGCGCGTGCCGGGAATGCCGCTGTTGGTGGCGTTCGCGCTGGGAGGCATTTGCGCTGCGCTGGTCGGCATCGTGTTCGGCCTGCCAAGCTTGCGGATCAAGGGCTTTTATCTCGCGGTGGCGACGTTGGCCGCCCAGTTTTTCGTCGTTTGGGCGCTCACGAAGTTCAATTGGTTCTCGAACTATTCGACTTCCGGCGTGATTACGACGCAAAGGATGGAAATTCTCGGCTTCGCGTTCGATACGCCGCGCGCGAAATATTTTCTGACGCTTACCGTCGTCGTCGTGTTGGCGCTCGCGGCGAAAAACATGGTGCGCAGTTCGATCGGGCGCGCGTGGATGGCGATCCGTGACATGGACGTCGCCGCCGAGGTGATCGGCATTCCGATGCTGAGGACGAAGCTGCTCGCCTTCGCGATTTCGTCGTTCTATGCCGGCGTCGCCGGCGCGCTTTACGCGTATTGCTATCTCGGCACGGTCGAGCCCGAAGGATTCAATCTCGATTTGTCGTTCAAGATTCTGTTCATGATCATCCTCGGAGGCGTCGGCAGCATCCTGGGCTCGTTCCTGGGCGCGGGCTTCATCGTCCTGCTGCCGATTTTCCTGAACACCGTTGCACGGCCGCTTGAGAACCTGCTCGGGCTATCACTGCCCCCGGGCCTAATGTCGAACCTCGAGTTGATCGTGTTCGGCGGCTTGATCATCTTTTTCCTGATCGTCGAGCCCCACGGCCTCGCGCGGTTGTGGCAGATTACGAAGGAGAAGCTCCGTCTGTGGCCGTTCCCACATTGATGCTGCAATGCAATATGCCGATGGAATTGTCGCCTTGCCGACGATGTGGGCAACGTGTGTCGGACTACCATTGACACGGACCTCGCACTCGCCAATGCTGTCCAACTTAACTTCGTATTAGGCGCGATTTTTTAGGAGGAGCACCATGAAGTCAGTTAAGTCGGCGCTGTTGGGCTTGGCATTGCTCGGCGTTGCCGCGTCGGCCCACGCGCAGAACGAGCAGTTCATCCCGATGAACGGATACTGGGTCGGGCCCTACGCCGCCGGGGGATCCGGCATCTTCGGCGGCTTCATCGATTACATCAACATGATCAATGCGCGCGACGGTGGCGTCGGCGGCGTGAAGCTCACGTACGAAAAGTGCGAGACCGAATACAACAACGCGCGCGGCGTCGAGTGCTACGAGCGCGAAAAGAAGAAGGGTCCGACCGGCGCGACGGTCATCCATCCGTTGTCGACCGGCATCACGTATTCGTTGATCGACAAGGCGGCCGCAGACAAGATTCCGATCATCTCCCTGGGTTACGGTCGCACCGACGCGAGCGATGGACGGGTGTTTCCTTACGTCTTCCCGCTGATCACGAACTATTGGTCGCAAAACACCGCCAAGATCAAGTTCATCGGCATGAGGGAAGGCGGAATGGACAAGTTGAAGGGCCTGACGATCGTGAATATCTATCACGATTCGGCCTACGGCAAGGAAACCATTCCGATCCTCGATGCGCAGGCGAAGAAATATGGCTTCACCGTCAAACACATTCCGGTGCCGCATCCAGGCAATGAGCAGGGCTCGCAATGGTTACAGGTCCGGCAGATCAAACCGGACTGGGTGATCCTGCGCGGCTGGGGCGTGATGAATCCGACCGCGCTCAAAGCCGCCGCCAAAATCGGCTATCCGCGCGACCGTATCATCGGCGTGTGGTGGTCCGGCGCGGAAGAGGACACGATCCCCGCCGGTGACGCGGCCAAGGGCTACATTGCCGCCGGCTTCAACGTCGCGGGTGCCAACTTCCCGGTTATCCAGGACATCAAGAAGTACGTCTACACGAAATTTAAGGGTGAGATGGAAGATCAGACGCGCATCGGTTCGATCTACTACAACCGCGGCGTCGTCCACGGCATCGTCACGGTTGAAGCGATTCGCAAGGGCCAGGAGAAGTTCGGCAAGAAGCCGTTGACCGGCGAGCAGATGCGCTGGGGCATCGAGAATCTGCAGATCAGCGAGGCGCGCTTGAAGGAGCTGGGTGCAACCGGATTCATGCAGCCGCTCAAGGTGTCGTGCATGGATCATGAGGGCGGCGGTGCGGTGAAATTCCTGCAGTGGGACGGCAACAAGTGGAACGCGATCACCGACTGGATCCAGCCGGACCGCGAGCTCGTGCGTCCGATGATCGAGCAGTCGGCGGCTGCCTACGCGAAGGAAAAGAATCTCACGCCGCGCGATTGCACAAAGGAAGCGCCACCCGCCTGAACGTATCGCAAAGAAATCCTCCCTCTCCCGCTTTCTGGGGGAGGGTTGGAGAGAGCATGAACGTCCAAACCGCGGCGTCTCCTCAGAGCGGCGTCGCGTCCCGCGCGTATCTCACGGTCAACAACATCGAGGTCATCTACGACCACGTGATCCTCGTGCTGAAGGGCGTCTCGCTCGAGGTGCCCGAAGGCAAGATCGTCGCGCTGCTTGGCGCCAACGGCGCGGGCAAGACGACGACGCTGAAGGCCATTTCAAATCTGCTGCGCGCCGAACGCGGCGACGTCACCAAGGGCACGATCGAATTCGCGGGCAAGCGCGTGGACCGTTTGACGCCGAACGATCTCGTGCGGATGGGCGTGTGCCAGGTGATGGAAGGCCGGCATTGCTTTGCGCATCTGACGGTCGAGGAGAACTTGCTGACGGGCGCCTTTACGCACAAAGGAACGCGCGCCGAGATCGCCGAAGCGCTGGAGAAGGTCTATCACTATTTCCCGCGCATTAAGCAACGGCGCGGCAGTCAGGCCGGCTATACGTCCGGCGGCGAACAGCAAATGACGGCGATCGGCCGTGCGTTGATGGCGCGGCCGACGATGATTTTGCTGGACGAGCCGTCGATGGGACTCGCGCCGCAGATCGTCGAGGAGATTTTCGAAATCGTGCGCGACCTCAACACCAATGAGCGCGTATCGTTTCTGCTCGCGGAACAGAACACGATGGTGGCGTTGCGCTTCGCCAATTACGGCTACATTCTGGAGAACGGCCGCGTTGTAATGGACGGCGAAGCGCGCGATCTGGCCGCTAACGAGGACGTGAAGGAGTTTTACCTCGGCCTATCGACCGCCGGACGAAAGAGCTTTCGCGACGTCAAGCATTATCGCCGCCGCAAGCGCTGGCTCGCGTAATCGCCGCGAAACTGATCGACCCGCCGCCATGAATCTCGAGGCGCTGCGAAAATTCTGCGGCGGTCTTCCCGGCGCCACGCGCGATATCAAATGGGGCGCCGACGAGGTGTACTCCGTGGGCGCGAAGATGTTCGCTGTTTTCTGGATCGACAAAGGCAAGGCGAAGACGGTGTCGTTCAAGGCCGGTTCCGATCGCTTTCTGGAACTGACCGATCTCTCCGGCATCGTGCCGGCGCCTTATCTCGCTCGCGCGCATTGGGTGCACGTCCGGGATGCGAAAGCGTTGAGCGATGCGGATGCGCGCGCACTGGTCTCGCATTCGCATGCTCTTGTTGCAGCGAAGCTGCCGAAGAAGATCCGCGCATCGCTCGCCGGAGCGTCGCGCGGCAAAGCTTCGCTTAAGTCAGGGCGATGAGCGATCATTTCGACCGGCTCGAGACACGCGATCCTGCAGTGCGCGAGCGCGCGCAGTGGGCGCAGCTGCCGCGCCAGATCGCGCACGCGAAGGCGCATGCGCCGGCGTTCGCGCGCATCTTGGCGAACATCGATCCATACGCGATCACAACGCGCGAGGCGCTCGCACGCATTCCCGTCACGCGCAAGTCCGAGCTGCTCGAGTTGCAAAAAACGGATCGTCCATTCGGCGGATTCGCCGCGACGCGTTGGGGCGATGCGCGTCGCGTCTTCGCGTCGCCCGGTCCCATTTGCGAGCCCGAAGGCAGCGCGCCCGACCACTGGCGGCTCGCTCGTGCGTTGTACGCCGCGGGATTTCGTCGCGGTGACCTCGTCCATAATTGCTTTTCGTATCATTTCACGCCGGCGGGATCGATGGTGGAAACCGGCGCGCACGCGCTTGGCTGCACGGTGTTTCCCGGCGGCGTCGGCCAGACCGAGCAGCAGGTCCAAGCGATGGCGGATTTGAAGCCGGATGGCTACGTCGGGACACCGTCGTTTCTGAAAATCATTTTGGAAAAAGCGGACGAGCTTGGCGTCAAACTGCCGACCTTGCGCAAGGCGCTTGTTTCGGGCGAGGCGTTTCTGTCGAGCCTGCGTCATACGCTCGCTGCACGCGGCATCGTCGGCTATCAGGTCTACGCGTCAGCCGATGTGGGCGCGATCGCGTACGAGACACCGGCGCGCGAAGGACTCGTCGTCGACGAGGGCGTGCTGGTCGAAATCGTCCGACCGGGTACCGGCGATACCGTTGCGGCCGGCGATGTCGGAGAAGTCGTTGTCACAACGCTCACGAACGTCGACTATCCGCTGATACGCTTCGGCACCGGCGACCTGTCCGCCATTCTGCCCGGCAGATCGCCCTGCGGGCGAACGAACGTGCGCATCAAGGGTTGGATGGGTCGTGCGGACCAGACCACCAAGGTCAAGGGAATGTTCGTGCATCCATCGCAGGTGGCGGCGATCATTTCACGCCATCCGGAAATCGTTCGCGGTCGATTGGTCGTCGACAACGCCGAAGGCGCCGACCGGATGACGCTGCACGTCGAAGTCCGGGCGCACGAATCGTCGCATGCCGACGCCATCGTCACATCGATCCGCGATATCACCAAGTTGCGCGGCGACGTCGCTTTTCACTTGCCGGGCGAGCTTCCGAACGACGGCAAGGTCATCGACGATTGCCGGAAGTACAGCTGAGTGTTTGTCGTCACGGTCGCACACGTTGCTGTGGTAGGATTGGCGCGCTCTTTGCCCACTCTCATCGTGGAAAAGATGTCCGAGGCGAACCCCGCAACTCCCCCGTTACAGCCCGAGACGTTGCGCGCGATCGCCGCGACCGGCGTCACGCGTACTTTTCCGCGCAACACCGTCCTGATCAACGAAGGCGATGTTGGCGACTCGCTGTACATCGTGTTGACCGGCCGCGTCAAAGTTACGAAGCAGGGCGTGAGTTCGTCATCGATTTTCACGGTCCCGGCGAGTACGTCGGCGAAATGTCGCTTGACGGCGCGCGCCGTTCGGCGTCGGCGATCACCGTTGAGCCGACGACGTGCGCCGTCGTCAATCGTTCGCATTTTCGCGAGTTCATCCTGGCGCATCCCGATTTCGCGCTCCACCTGATCGAGCGCCTGATTCATCGCGTACGCGTGACGACAGGCAATCTGAAGAGCCTCGCGCTCTCCGACGTTTACGGCCGGCTCGTGCGACTTTTGAACGCGCTGGCGGAACCTGCGGACGGCAAACAAATCGTGCCGGAGAAGCTCACGCAGCAGGACATCGCCGACCGCGTCGGCGCGTCGCGCGACATGATCGGCAAGCTGATGAAAGACTTGATCTCGGGCGGCTATCTCGCCGTCGAAGACCGCACGATCACGATCCTGAAGAAGCTTCCCACCGGTTGGTAGCCGGCATCCCTCGCATTTCCGAGTCGGGCGAATATTCGCGCGCTGCGCGCCGGAATTTTCGGCTTCGCGCGGAGCCTTCGTTGCAATACTTTGGCAACCAATCGGTGGTTTGTTGAAGACAAGCCGAGCGAAGACCGGGGAGGAACCGAAATTTCAGGAGAGCGACATGAGGACTTTCACCCAACGCAAGCTTGATCTCCAACTCTGGCGCCGAATCCGTACACTGGCCATCATCGTCGTTGTGGGTGGCGTCGTAGTGGCCGGCGAGTACCTGCCCGTCGTGCATCACGCCGATGCCGCGGCGGCAACGAGCGAAACCGTTATCATCGCGCCCGCCGAGTATTTCCCGGCGCAATTTCCGGCGCCCAAAGGCGAACCGGAAGCGCACGTCGAAGCGTTCTGACGGACGTCAGCAACTGCCAGTAGAAGCCTTCTCAAAAGCGTCGCGAGCAGCGTCGAGCGCGCGAAGGCCCGCAGCGAGTCCCGAGACAGTACATGGAAGTGCGGCGACGAGCGAGGAAACGACAAAGCGATCGGCGCGCACAGCAGCTTTTGAGGGCTTCTACTTGTCGACTCCGCCGAAGGCGATATATTTCACTTCGACGAACTCTTCGATCCCGTACTTCGACCCTTCGCGGCCCAGGCCCGATTGCTTGACGCCGCCGAAGGGTGCGACCTCGGTGGTGATAAGTCCGCTGTTGACGCCGACCATCCCGTATTCGAGTGCTTCGGCGACGCGCCAGACCCGGCCGATGTCGCGTGAATAGAAGTACGACGCAAGACCGAACTCCGTTCGATTCGCGAGCTCGACGACCTCGGCGTCGGTCTTGAAGCGGATCAGCGGCGCGACGGGGCCGAAGGTTTCTTCGCGAAAGATCTTCATCTCTGGCGTGACATTGGTCAGCACCGTCGGCTCGTAAAACGTGCCGCCGAGCGCGTGGCGCTTGCCTCCGACGGCGACTTTGGCGCCGCGGGCCGTCGCGTCGTGGATATGCTCCTCGACCTTCTCGACTCCGGCGGCATTGATCAGCGGCCCTTGCACGACGCCGGGTTCCGTTCCCGGCCCGACCTTGAGCGCGCGCACCCGTTCGGCGAGCTTCTGCGCGAACGCGTCGTAGACCGCCTCGTGGACGAAGAACCGATTGGCGCACACGCACGTCTGGCCGCTGTTACGGTATTTGGAAACGATGGCGCCTTCCGCTGCGGCGTCGAGATCGGCGTCGTCGAAGACGATGAACGGCGCGTTGCCGCCGAGCTCCAGCGAGATTTTCTTGACCGTCGGCGCCACCTGTTGCATCAGAAGCCGTCCGATCTCGGTCGAGCCGGTGAACGAAAGCTTGCGCACGGTTGGGTTCGCGCACATCTCGGCGCCGATCGCCGATGCCTTGCCCGTGACGATGTTGAGGACGCCGGGCGGGAAGCCTGCGCGATGCGCAAGCTCGGCGAGCGCGAGCGCTGAATACGGCGTCGCTTCGGCCGGCTTGATGACGACCGTGCATCCGGCGGCAAGCGCGGGCGACACCTTGCGGGTGATCATCGACGTCGGAAAGTTCCACGGCGTGATCGCCGCACATACGCCGACGGGTTGCTTGATCACGACCAGTCTTCGATCGTTGCCGATCGTCGGGATCACGTCGCCGTAAACGCGCTTCGCCTCCTCCGCGAACCATTCGATGTACGCCGCGGCGATCGTGACTTCACCCTTGGCCTCGGCGAGCGGCTTGCCCTGTTCCGTCGTTAGAATCAGCGCGAGGTCATCGACGTTCGCCAGGATGAGGTCGTTCCACTTGCGCAGGATCGTCGAGCGCTCTTTCGCGGTCTTCGCACGCCACGCCGGCCATGCACGTTCCGCGGCCTCGATCGCGCGACGTGTTTCTCCGCGGAGGAATACCGGCACCGTTCCAATCGCGCGTCCGGTCGCCGGATTGGCGACCGCATGCGTTGCGCCGCTGTCGGCGTCGGTCCAGTTGCCATCGACGTAACACTGCTGACGCAAGAGCGCGGGGTCATGCAGTGTGGAAATGCGTTCGATCGTGTCGGGTGCCATGAGATGCTCCTTTTGCGGCGAAGGGCCGCCCCGAGCCGCAAATTACTCCCCCTCTGGGGGCAGCGCGGCGGCGTAGCCGCAAGCGTGGGGTCCAGATTTGAATTTGCATATTTTAGTGGATCGCCGCAACGCAAGGTTCCGTCAGACGCGTCAGTTGCTCCGGACCGTGACCAGAAGGACGCCCGCGAGCACGAGCGCCGCGCCTACGAGCTGCAGCGCATGGACCGGCTCGCCGAGAATCGCGGCGCCGAGTCCGATCGTGAATACGGGTCCGAGCGAGCCGACTAACGACGCGCTATTGGCGCCCATCCGCCGTATCGACTCGGCGATCAGCCACGTCGGCAGCACGGTCGAGAACACCGCCATTGCCAACGTGAGTCGGTGGATCGACGCCGGAACGTCGAGCGCTGCCAACGGCCGCGTCACCGCGAAATGGATCAGCACGCACACCGTCGACGCGAGCATCGCCCACGCAATGAAGCGCGATGATCCCAGCCGGCGGATGACATCGGTCGCGCCGACCAGATAGAGCGCGTACGCAATGGCGCTCACGAAAACAAGGGCGCCGCCCAGCATCGTACCGCCAGCATCGCCGCCGACACGCAAGTCCTGCCACAGCACGAACGCGATGCCCGCGTACGACAGCACCAACGCGATCACGGCGCGGCGCGTGATCGGCTTCTTCAAGAGGAGCGGAAAGGACAACGACGATCGTGGGATTGAGGAACAGCACAAGCCGCTCGAGCGCGGCCGTGATGTATTGCAGGCCGAGGAAGTCGAGCAGGCTCGCGAAGTAGTAACCGAGAAATCCCAGCCACGCGACCGCACGCCAATCGGCCGCCGTCAACGGCCGCGCTGTTGGCGCACGGCCCGAAAACCATGCCATCGCAATGAAGAACGGCGCCGCGTAAAGCATCCGTAACGCGAGCAACGTGACCGGATCGATCGACGTCCACGCATAGGCCAGCTTGATCAGAATCGCCTTGAACGAAAAACCGAGCACGCCGACGACCGCACAGAGCGGCCCGACCCAATGAGCGCCGAAGGGCCGCCCCGAGGCGCGAATTACTCCCCCTCTTGGGGGGCACAGGGCAAAGCGTAGCGGCCGCATTGGCCACCCCGGCCGCAAGCGTGGGGGTCCATCAATCACGACCAATCAACGAGCCCGGCGTAGGCGGTCACGACGATAATCGCGCCGAAGGCGATCCGATACCACGCAAACGGAACGAAATCATTGCGGCTCACATAGCGCAACAGCCAGCGAACGCACAGGAAGGCCGAGACGAATGCGGCTACGAATCCGATCCCGAATGCCGGAAAGTCGGTCGCAGCGAGCAGCTGACGATTTTTCACGAACTCGTAGCCGCAGGCGGCGAAAAGCGTCGGGATCGCGAGAAAGAATGAAAACTCAGTCGCCGCGCGCCGCGACATTCCGAACAACATGCCGCCGATGATCGTTGCGCCCGAGCGCGACGTGCCCGGAATCAACGCCAGCGCCTGCGCGCAACCCACCTTGAGCGCATCGGTCCAGCGCATCGCATCGATGTCGTCAATGCGGACGTCACCCGGGCGGTTCTTCTGCCGCCGCTCGGCCCACAGGATGATGAACGCGCCGACGATGAACGCGAGCGCGACCGGCACCGGGGCGAACAGCACCGACTTGATGAGCTTGCTGAACAACAAACCCAGAATCGCGGCGGGCAGAAACGCAATCGCGAGATTCAATGCGAATCGTTGCGCCGTGCGATCGCTCCACAATCCGCGCAACACGCGCACGAGCTTGGCGCGAAATTCCCAGCAGACGGCAAGGATCGCCCCCGCCTGAATGACGATCTCGAAGACCTTCGCTCGATCGCCGGTGTAATTCAGCAATGAGCCGGCAACGATCAGATGACCGGTCGACGAAACCGGAAGGAATTCGGTGAGTCCCTCGACGATGCCGAGGACGATGGCGACGAAGAGCGACGGCTGATCCACGCTCTATCGCGGATCAGGCGTCACGCAGGGGACTACGTGACGGCTATGGCGACGGTAAACTCGGAAATCGGCATCGGTCGTCAGGATAAGAGGGTCCGGGAGCGTTTCGGTCATTCGCACAAGGCAGGCGTCAGCGAGGCTCATGGAAATGTCTGCGTACTTCTGCATGAGCTTCAGCACCGGTTCGAGATTCTGCGCCAGCTCGAACCCAACGAGCATCGAGCGGCGGCGAAGGAGCGCACTCAGAGCCGGCACCCCGTGCGCGCCGAGCAGATGGAAAGCTTCCGACAAAGCCGCCTCGCACGTGGTCCACGGGGGCTCGTGCTGCGGCGCCTTGGTGAGTGCCCATCGATGATGGTTATCGCGACGGCTAAGCAACGCCACCACGAAGCCGGCGTCAACGAGAACGTTTGCGGCCATAGCCGGTAGACCGCAAATAGCGCTTCTTTTGCGCGCTCAGGTCAGCCGGCAATCCATCCACCGACCCGACGAGATCCGCGATGGAAGCGAGCGCAGCCGTCTGGCGCCGTTCCGATCCGACCGCGAGCTGCAGCCGCTCGCGGATGACGTCCGATTTCGAGATTCTGCGTCCGCGCGATTCCGCCTCGATATCTGCGACAAGCGGCTCCGGCAAACGCACGGTGAGGGTTTTCATCGAACCCGATTGTATTACAGCACTGTCAGGCACGCAATACCAGCCGCCGACAAGCGCGGCCTTTCGCTCGGCTGCAAGGATTTCTAACTGCCGCGTCCGCGTTGCAGGATCGCCAACGCTTCGTTGACTAGATCGCTGTGGTTTTCCGGTACTTCTCCGGCGGGTGTCATCTGATCGACGACTTGGGGCAGCACCTGCGCGACGCCGTCAGACGCCTGTTCGCGCGGAATCCCAAGTTGCTGTGCGATTTGTCCGAGCTGGCCTTGACCGAAAACCTGCTGCAGAACACGCGGATCGATCGGCAGGTTCGGGCCGGTGCCGATCCACGATTGCGCCTGTTGGCCGTAACCGGCTTGCTGAAACTTCGCGAGAATGCCTTGAAGACCGCCGTTTTGTTGCAGCAGCTGCAGCGCCATCAGCAGCAACGGATTTTGCGCTTGCGTGTTCGTATCACCCGGCGTGCCGCCCGTCGCGTTGCCGAATTGACCGCTGATGGGGCCGCCCGCATTGCCGCCCAATACGCCGCCGAGGATTGCATCGAGAATTCCCATGGTCCCTCCTGCATGTGTGAGGGACGAAGTTTACGCTGCGGCGGTGGAAATGCCAGACGCGCATTTCGACGTCGGTGCGTTACAGCGTCATCGCCTCCGCATGTCGCGCCGTCTTCACAGACTCATCCGGCCCTATCGTCGGTGGTAAATCCAGCTCGGCGCTTCGCGTGAAGCGCAAATGCGTGATGTCGTTGGGGAAAAACATGCCCCATGTCCATTCGATGAAGATCCGGAGCTTGCGACCCAGCGTCGGCATCCGCGATAAGTAATAGGCGCGCCACAAGAGCCACGCCGGCAATCCGGAGAATTGCAAGCCAAACAACTTAGCGACGCCCTTGCGGTGGCCGATCGCCGCCATCGCGCCGCGCGAACGATAGCTGAATGCGCGCGTCGGTTCGCCGTTGAGAGTGGCGAGCAGGTTGGCCGCGAGCACGCGGGCTTCGGCGACGGCGAATTGCGCGGTGGGCGGCGCGATCGAACCGTCGCGCACATTGCGAACGAGTGCGCAGTCGCCGATCGCCCATAACCCAGCAAAATCCTTCACGCCGAGGTCGGCGTTGACGACGATGCGGCCGCGTTCGACGGTCAACAACGTTCGCTCGACCAGCGGATTGGGTCGCGTGCCTATCGTGCACAACACCGTCGCGGCGCTCAGGAACTCGTTACCCGAAAGCAGCACGCCCTTTTCGCAGACTGTGCTCGCGCGGGTTCCGATTCGGACAGAGACGCCGCGCGCGACGAGAGACTTGTGCGCGGCGTGTCCGAGCTTTTCGGAAAGCTCCGGCAACAGACGCGGCAGATCCTGTAACAGCGTCACTTTGAGCTCAACCTCGTTGACGCGCGGGTAGTAGCGGCGAATGCTCTTCAGGCAATCGACGAGCTCGCCCGCCGTCTCGACACCGGAAAATCCGCCGCCGATTACAATGAAATGATGAAATGGCCGAGTCGTTGCCGCGTCTGCGAATCCGTTTCGAGCTCGATCCGGGCCAACCGACGCAGCACCACATTGCGGATGTGCATTGCGTCCCCGACGGTTTTGAGCGGTAGCGCGTGCTCGGCGAGCCCGGGCAGCAAGTCGAGACGCGCGCGGTTGCCGAACGCCAGCGCCAGGTGCGCGTAACCGATCGTACGTTCGCCCGCCAGCGTCGTGCAGACGAGCGCCTTGCGAACCGGATCAAGCGCAGTCACGCGGCCCATGATGAACCGCGCGTGTGTCACCATTTCGCGAATCGGTGCGACGACCTGCTCCGGAA